>NZ_JBIAHS010000008.1:0-433041 GCF_042870755.1 Streptomyces sp. NPDC006365 | reverse complement strand
GGACACAAGACGTCGCCATGCCTCCCTCAACCCGAGCGAAGCCATGCCTGACCAGCAGAAATCAAGGGATCAGGTTCGGTTGAGATACGGCTTCTAAGGGGCGGGAATCTTGCTGACCTGCGGCGGAACGACGCCGACGCCTGAAGTCCGCATCCGGCGTTCCCCGGTGTTCCCCGTGGGTTCCCGCACGACCTGGCACGGATCTGGCATGTCTGCCGGGAGTGCCGACCACAGGAACAAGGGCGTTGTCAGTGAGGGCTGTTAGCTTCCGTGGCAGAGATCAGCCGGTCCGATGTTCTGGATGAAGAACACGGCGGCCAAGGGGGGTGGCCGGATAGGGTTCCCCGGACCACTGGGTCCCGGGACGCCGAATGGCTCCGCACCCACCCCCCTCGCAACCTTCTGATCCGTATCTCTACAGAGATCGGTCATTGAAGGTCATTCAGGCTGCTGAGAGGCCCATGACGGCCGGTGTCGGGCGTTGCCCGTTGCCGGCGTGGCTGCACTTCGCTGCTGTGCAACTCCCCTGCTGCCAGGCCGTGGTCAGTGCCCCTTGCGGTTAGCCGCGCAACTGCTCGGTCAGACCCAGCTGGCTCATGATGGCGCCGGTGTCCAGATAGGCACGGCCCTCATGGATCTTGCCGTCCTTGACCTCGTAGATGTCGCATGCGTGCACCGTGACGTGACGCCCCGTGGCGGGCACGGTGCCCGCATGCAGGACCAGGTCCCCGGTCTGGGTCCCGCTGCCCGTATACTCGACGACCACCGTGTCCCCCTGGGACGTGAGGTGGTCGAGGGTGAATTTGCCGTCGGGCATCGCGTCGAACATGGCCTTCGCGAGCCGGGTGAAGCCCTCCGGCCCCTGCAGCGTCCTGCCGCTGCCTTCCTCAATGAGGGTGCAGTCCGGAGCGACGGACCCGGCGATGGAGTCGTAGTCCCGATCGTTCCAAGCCCGGAAGAGGTCACGGACGAAAGTTTCATTGTCAGCCATGGGAACCTCCACGAGGGAACATCCCTTTCTTCCCATGCTGACCCGCCGCGTCCTACTGTGCATCCCCTGCGGGTGGTTTCCGGGAGCAACCTCGGGACCATGTCGCAGGCCGCAGCCCACCTCATCACGTGGCCAACACGCTTTCCAGCTGTGGTGGTGAGGTGTTGGAGTGCGTTCGGGGGCGTTCACCTGGGTTTATGTGCGGTCGGCTTGTGGGGTGAGTCTGGCGGGTGGTCCCCGCTGAACGGCCGTGAACGGTGCTGAATGAGACGGAAAATGAGACGGGCGCCGTTCGTGCCCGGAGTACTGCCCTGCCTGTATGCGTGCTGCCAGGCAGGGCCCGCTCCGCTCTTGAGCGGCGTACCCAGCCGGGCCGGGGGATCATTGGAAAGAGACGCGTAGCCCCCTGCGAACTGAGGAGGTGGCGATCATGGTGGGTCCCTTGGGCCCGGACGATTCACACTCGCCACGGACGACGCCGGAGAGGGAGTGGGCTCACAAGCGGCTTGAGAAGAAGCGCAAACTCCGCGCTGACTTCGTGGCCTACGTCGTGATCAACGCATTCTTGATCGTGGTGTGGGCACTAACGGGTGCAGGATACTTCTGGCCGGGCTGGGTCCTTGGCGGGTGGGGCGTATTCCTGCTGCTCGACGCGTGGCAGGCCTACTTCCGGCGGCCCATCACGGACGACGACATCGATCGGGAACTGCGCAGCATGCGCTGAGAAGGAGCGCGCGGTCCGTAGGTGGCACAGCGCCCCTCTCACCGGCGTGACACGAACGCGGGCTCGCGGAAGCTCGATCTTGGAGGTCTGAGCTCAGCCGACGACAGTCAGCCACGATGGTGGGTGCGTCGACCGGTCAGGTGCGCGTGTGTCTCGCTGCACCCCCACCGGCCTTGGCTACGCTGCTCAATGTCTGTCACGGCAAGCCCCGACGGCGACAGTGGAGCGAGGAATTGGGCAAGGACCTCTTCGAGCTACTGGCTCAAGGGGCACTGAGGTCTGGTGCGCTGGTCAGTCGGACACTCATGAAAAAGAACGGAAGAGTACGGAACACGTGGCAGACGGCGCCGCTTCGGTGCAATCAGACGGCTGCCCTCCGGCCGCTACCAGGCGCGCTATCCGGGGCCTGACGGAGTTATGCGCCCGGCTCCCATCACATTCGAGACGACCGCGGGATCACAGCGGACAGCAACAAGGCCCAGGTCTCTGACCTGGGCCTTAGTCGTGGAGCTCGCCGGACTCGCCCGGCAACCCGTCGCCCTCGTCGGCGTCGACTGCAAACGGGGAGTGGAGCTTGCTCCCTTCGCTCCGCGGCTCTCGGCGCTGGCGACCGATCCGGAGCAGGCGGCCGAACTGCTGCCCGTGCTCATCAAGGAAATGGAGAAACGATACGACCTGATCAAGGCGCGGCAGGGCATCACGCCGAGCACGCCCGACGAGGAGATCACTTCGGACGTATGGGGGCTGCCCGAGCGTGAACGCCCCGTACCGATTGTGCTGTTCGTCGACGAGGTGGCCGAACTGTTCCTCGTGGCCACGAAGAAGGACGAGGAACGGCGGGACGAGATGGTGACTCAGCTCATCCGGCTCGCTCAACTCGGCCGTGCCGCCGGTATCTACCTGGAGGTCTGCGGACAGCGGTTCGGCGCCGAGCTGGGCAAGGGGGCGACCATGCTGCGGGCCCAGTTGACCGGCCGCGTCTGCCACCGTGTGAACGACGAGGCCTCTGCCAAGATGGCCCTGGGTGACATCGCTCCTGAGGCGGTCGCCGCAGCCTGCGCCGTCGCTCCCGAACGGCCAGGACTGGCCGTGGCCGGTGACACTTCCGGCGGCTGGTCCCGCATCCGTACGCCCTACCTGTCCCTCGGCGACGCGGCAGAGGTCTGCCGAGACTCCGCAGACCTGGTCCCGGACCTACCCGCGCTCAAGCCCTTCCGGCCCGACGTGCCCGTACGGCCGGTCGAGTCTCCGGCCCCGGCTGTCCAGCCGCATCCCGTGACCGACTGAGCCTCGTCCCTTTCCCTCTCCGGTCGGCGTGACCGACTCGCGCCACGTCCCTACCCCTCCCATGCCCGAATCCGGAAGGAGCCGCGGTATGCGTGCCCAACTGGCCCGTGTCGACGCGGTGCTCGTCCAAGCGTTCATCGCTGCCGCGCTGTCCTTCGCCCACCTCCACGACATCGCCTCGGCGGCCGGTCAGGACGGGTGGAAGGCGTGGGCCTATCCCATCTCGGTCGACCTGCTGCTTGTCGCCGCCTGGCGCCGCCTGCGGACCGGTGGCGCGAAAGCGGCAGGGTGGTGCTGGTTCGTCATCGCGCTCACCGCATCTCTCGGCGCGAACGTCGCCACCGCCGGACTGCTCGACATGGACCAGGTGCCGGCCTGGCTGCGCATCCTCGTCGCGGGCTGGCCTGCGGTCGCTTTCCTCGGCGGAACGCTTCTCGCCCACTCAGCGCCGACATCCGTTGAGGACGCCCGTGGACCAGGAGGACGAGGCCGAACCCTTCCCTGAGCCACCCGCGCAACCCGACCCAGATCTGGTGTCCACCCCACCGGCCGTGTCCGCGCCGCCTGCTGTGTCCGTCCCGGCCGCCCTGGTCGAGCACGCCCGCAAGGTCGCTGCCGAGCACCACACCCGGACCGGAACGGCCATCGACACCCCAACCCTCCGCGCTCGCCTCGGCGTTCCCGCACCCATGGCCGAGGCCATCGCCGCCCACCTCTGAAAGGAGACCCGCATGGCCGCCAACCGCCGCTTCCGCTCCGTCACTCGCATCGGCCCCGTCCAGGTCGGCACGTCCTACGACGGCCGGGGCCGTGAGAAGCACACCGCCGCCTGTACTGCCCCGCGTTGCGGCTTCTCCACCGACTACGACAGCCGCGCCGCCGCCGAACTGGCCGCCCGGACCCACCGATGCCCCGTGCGCTGAAAGGACTTTGCCTCCATGACCGTCAGCCTGCCGCTTGTCGTCGTCCTCGGCTTCTTCGCCTGGGGAGCGGTCAAGTTCCTCGGCGTCCGTACCTGGATCGTCGTCGTGATCGCTCTGTTCGGCTTCTGGCTCTCGGACACCTTCATGGCCCCGGCCATCGAGTCCGGCACGCGCTCCGGCGTGGGCGTCATAAACGGCTCACATGACTAGACGACTAGGCAAGGAGAGTTTCGCCGTGTTCCTGCCCAAGTACCCTGACAACCCGACGCCGCCGCCCGCTCACACCCACGCGCCCACCGACCCGATGCCTGCGCCGCGCTCGGCTCCGTCGATCGCCATCAGCCCTGGAGCGATAGCGGCCGTGGTCGCCTGGCGTCGTGCTGACCGCGCTCCTGGCCGCCGTCGCCGTCTCGGCTATCTCTGTGGCCATCGCCGCCGTGGTCCTGCGCTCGATGCTCCGCGACCGCCACAACCGCCGCTGAACACCAGACCCCCGGCGCGGCCTCGATACCGCCAAGCATCCGCCGCCCCAGGGGCCCTGCCCCTCCTGACCGAAGCCAGAAGGAGAAAGCCATCATCACCCGCTCCACCCCGCCCCCGCTGTCTGAGCTCGGCGAGCTGGCCTCGCTCGGCACCATGCCCGGACTGCTGAGGCAGCTCTCCAGCCTCGGCGGCTGCACCCACCCGATCCGCCTCGACGGCCACCGCACCGAATACGACCTGAACACCCGAACCGGCGAGATCGGCAACGTCCTCCACCAGCTCGACTCCTCCGGCCTCCCGGCCGGTCACCTCCTGGTCCGCTGCAACAACCGCCGTACGACCCGCTGCGCGGCCTGCGCCGAGGTCTACCGGCGTGACACCTTCCACCTGATCACCTCCGGCCTGCGTGGCGGCAAGGGCATCCCGGAACGCGTCGCCGCACACCCGCGCGTCTTTGCAACCTTCACCGCTCCGAGCTTCGGCCCGGTCCACAACCGCCCCTCGGGCCCGGCCGGTTCGGTCCGTCGCTGCAGGTGCGGCGTCCTCCACGACCAGGACGACGACGCGCTCGGCACTCCGCTCGACCCGGAGGCGTACGACTACGAAGCGGCCGTGCTCTGGAACGCGCACGCCGGTCCGCTGTGGCGGCGCTTCTCGACCTACCTGCGTCGCGAGGTCGCCAAGCGGGCCGGACTCTCGCAGCGTGCGTTCCGCGCGCACGCGCGGGTGTCCTTCGCCAAGGTCGCCGAGTACCAGAAACGCGGCGCCGTCCACTTCCACGCCGTCATCCGCATCGACGGCCCCGAGGGCGGCGACACCCAGCCTCCGGACTGGGCCACCGCCCAACTGCTCACCGATTCCATCGAGGCCGCCACCGCCAGGGTCCGCGTGGACGGGCCCGTCATCGACGGACGCGCGCACACCTTCACCTTCGGCGGCCAACTCGACATACGCACCATCCGCAGCACGGACTTCGACGGTGGCCAGGAGCTGACCGAGCGGGCCGTAGCCGCGTACGTCGCCAAGTACGCCACCAAGGGCGCCGAGACCGCGACGGGAGCTCTCGACCGTCCCCTCAAGTTCCTCGCCGAACTGGCCCAACTCGACATCACCGACCATGCCCGCCGACTCATCCGGACCGCTTGGACCCTGGGCGCACGCAAGGAACTGGAAGACCTCCGGCTCCGGGCCTGGGCCCACATGCTCGGATTCCGCGGCCACTTCTCGACCAAGTCTCGCCGCTACTCGACCACCCTCGGTGCCCTGCGCACCGCCCGCGCCGAGTGGCGCCGCGCCCAAGCCGCAGCAGCAACGGAGGGCGAAACCGACACGACCCTTGTCCTCTCGCACTGGGTCTTCGCCGGAACCGGCCTGTCCTCCGGCGAAGCCTGGCTTGCCGCATCCCTCGAACCCGCCCCTGGAACGGAAGGAGAGCCCACCCGTGGCTGGCCGCTACCTCACCGTGGCGCAAGTCGCAGAATGCCTCGGCACGACCGAGCGCTTCCCGCGCCGCCTGATCGCGGAGCGACGCATCACGTTCGTCAAGGTCGGCCGCCATGTGCGCATTCCAGAAAGCGCGTTGGGTGCGTTCATCGACGCCAACACCGTTCGGCCGGTCCGTCAGCGTGGTGCCATGCTGCGGAGGGTTGCCTGATGGCCAACAAGAGGGGCAGGCGCAGAAGCTTCGGGTCCGTCCGGCAGCTCGCGTCCGGTCGTTGGCAGGTTCGCTACCGGGATCCGGATACGGGTCTCCTTCGTCCGGCTGAGAAGACGTACGCGTCCAAGACGGATGCTCAGGTCGCGCTCACGCACATCGAGTCGGACATCACGCGCGGGCAGTGGGCGGACCCGGACGCCGGGGCGGTGAACTTCGCGGAGTACGCCACGGCATGGCTGCGGGATCGGAAGCTGGCCGACCGCACCCGCGAGCGGAATGAGTCGGTGATGCGGCTGCACATCCTCCCGACCTTCGGGGCGGGCTCCGTCGCTGCCGTCACTACCGCTCGGGTGCGCAGCTGGCGCGGCAAGTTGCTGGCGGCCGGGGTTGGGGAGCCGACGGTAGTCAAGGCCTACCAACTGTTGCGGGCCTGATGAACACGGCTGTGGACGACGAGATGATCCGCCGGAACCCGTGCCGTATCAAAGGCGCGGACAGCTATGACGTGCCTGAGCGGCCGGTGTTGACGGTGTCTGAGGTCTTCGGTGTGGCTGATGCCATCGATCCGCGCTACCGGCTGCTCGTCCTCCTGGCGGCGTTCACGACCCTCCGTTTCGGCGAGCTGGCCGCGCTGCGGCGCAAGGACATCGACTTGGCCGGCCGCGTGGTCGTGGTGCGGCGTGCGCAGGCCGAGTTGCAGGACGGTCGGCTCTTCGACAAGGCGCCCAAGTCGGCGGCGGGAGTGCGGACGGTCTCGTTCCCGGGTGAGCTGGTCGACGAGATCAACTATCACCTGGAGCACTACGCCGGGTCCGGCCGAGACGGACACGTCTTCGTGGGTCCCCAGGGTGGACAGCTTCGGCGCAGCAACTTCCGGGACGACTGGGTCAGGGCCAGGAAGGCGGCAGGTGCCACGGCGGAACTGCACTTCCATGATCTTCGGCACACGGGCAACACGCTGGCCTCGACCGCAGGGGCCAGCACCCGGGAGCTGATGACGAGGATGGGCCACAGCAGCTCGCGGGCCGCGCTGATCTATCAGCACATGACCAGCGACCGTGACCGGGCCATCGCGGACCGGCTCGGCGCGATGATCCGCAAGGGTGGGGGAGGCCCGCCAGGCTCGGGGGATGTGGACTCTATGCGGACTTAGTGGCACGCGAGTGGCACGGCGTCGAACAAAGCGAAGGGCCAGCCTGGGAGGAAACCCCTCCTGAGCTGGCCCTTTGTTCTGTGCCCCCGGCAGGATTCGAACCTGCGACACCCGCTTTAGGAGAGCGGTGCTCTATCCCCTGAGCTACGAAGGCGGGGGCTTGTAGAAAACCTTGGAGAAAATCCAGGAGATGGATCTTCGGCGAGGATCGCAAGCCCGCTGGTCAGGCATGGTGCGACGTCCTCCGCAGTTTCACTTGACGCAGACAACGCGGCGCACCAACGACCGACCATGGACAGCGTAGCGGATGACGCGCCAGTGAGGGCCCTCGCTGTGGGGGCAGGAGGGCGGGACGGTGGGTTGAGTGCCTCTGACCTGCCGCGACCCGTGGCTCGCGGCGCGTGATGGGTGGACGTTGGGGGGAGCCAGAACCGAGAGTGTTTGGACCCTTCTGCTCTGTGTCGGTTCGTGCGGATGCTTGCCGCCGTCTCGGGGGCGCCTGGCATGAGAGGCGCACCTTGTCGGGAGGTAGGGGCCTCCTGTGGTGGCCGCAGGCTGGCGCTCACATTCTTGCTGGTGCGTTAGTCGTGCCACGCCTGCCATGCAGGGCGGGAAAGCTTCAGGGCGGACCGGCATCGGACTGCACGTGGAAGATCAGGTGACGGCCCTGTCGGTCTAAAACTGACGATCACCATTGACACCGGGGTCTCCGATCACTACGGAGATCCACATGCCGAAGTCCATATCCACCGCCCCGCCGCTTGACCGTGAGGCCAAGCGGCGCCTGGCGGTCATACACCACGTCAAAGAGGTCAGCGGGAACGTCGCGATGTCCTGCCGGTACTTCGGGATCAGCCGACAGGCGTACTACACCTGGTACCGCCGCTACCAGGCCGACGCCGTCGATGGCACACACAACGCCACGAAGCCCAGCACCAGCAGGATGCCGCCGACGACGCCGATGCCCGGGGCGGCCAGTTCGTACAGCACAGCCAGCATCCCGATCGACAGGAACAAGAACGCCAGTTCCGGGCTGGCCAGCCACTGCCGCAGCTCACCGAAGAATCCCAGGTCGTGCTCGACGACCCGGGCGTCCGCGGTGCGCAGCTCGACCTCGCGGGCCGCGTCCTGCGGCCCCACGACGACCGTGCGTCCGTCCACGTCGTCGAGCAGCGAACTTCTTGAGGGCGCCACGAGGTCGACGACGTTGTCCCGCAGAGCCTGCCGGTCGGAGAGCGATGTCCCTTCCAGTACCCGGCACCGGCGAGACAGGAAGCCCTGCACGATCTCCCTGGTGGACACCAACAGTCCGCCCGGTGTGTCGATCTCCACCACATACGCGGCGTAGCCTTCCCGTTCCGCGGTGCGCAGCCCCTCCTGCAGGTGGTCCGCGATGACCGGCGTGTAGTGTCCGGCCGCTGGCCGAGGACGAGGTCATTGATCTGCGCCACCGTGCCTCGTTCGTGACCCGCCCCAGCCGTCATGGAGCCGCCGCCGCGCTCGCGCTGGCCGGCGGTCACAGCGGGGAGATCGGGCACATCCGCGTACGAGACCTCGACGTCAGCCATCGCCGCGTAGGGATGCACGGCTCCAGATCTGCAGGTGCCCGAGGACCGGCTCGACGAGGCGGGGCGGGGCGGGGCAATGCTGAGCGTCGGCCTGCGGCACATTTGCCCTGGAAGTTCGGCCGCCGCCCGAAGCGGTCGTGCAGCCCTCCGGCGAACGGCTGCATGCCCTTCACACTGATCGCGTACGCCGGTGCGGCGACACCCACGCGTAGAAGAACGCGGTGAGACTGCGATGAGCCCAATGACACGCAGGGCCGAGACGCGGTTTCCCGCGGTCTGCTGCGCGGCCTCGCTCAGTGAGCGACGCACGAAGAGAGGGTGACGACGCCGAGCACCCGTCCACGGTGAACGGCCAACCCCGGCTCCCCGGCTCACCACCGGCCGCTCTGCCCGTGCCCGTACCGCCCACCGCGCGGTACCGTCCAGACATGCCGTGGTATTCCGCCGTCGCGGCCGTACTGCTCCTGGTGGGAGCGCTGGTGCTCATCATCGCTGCCACCGTCCTGCTGCTGCGTTCGGCGCGCAAGCGGCAGTTCCTGGGAACCACGCAGGAGCGGGCGACGTACGAGACGCTGCACACGGCCTCGCTGGCCGCTCCGCCGCTGCGGGCCAGTCTGGACCGGGACGGGGCGCGGCGGGCCGGACGGCATCTGCGTGCGCTGCTCGGTGTTCCCGCGCTGATGCTGGCGGACACGTCCGGCACCGTGCTGGCCTGGGACGGCTCCGCGCCCGCTGCAGGACACGATCACGCAGAGGCGGTGTCCGGGCACGCCCGGAGCGCTTTGGCCAGCGGTCGTACGGAGGTCGTGGGACCTGACGACATACCATGTGACGACGTGGACTGTCTGCTACGGCAGGGCGTGGTGGTGCCACTGGTCGTCGCGGGCCGCCCGGAGGGCGCCCTGGCGGTCTATGGAGCCTCCGCCACCACCGGTCTGGTCCGGGCCACGACCGAAGTCGCTCGCTGGGTGTCGACACAGCTGGAGCTGGCCGAGCTCGACCGATCACGCACGGCGGTGGCCGAGGCGGAGACCCGCGCGCTGCGTGCCCAGATCTCCCCTCACTTCATCTACAACTCGCTGTCGGTCATCGCCTCGTTCGTCCGCACCGACCCGGAGCGGGCCAGGGAGCTGCTGCTGGAGTTCGCCGAGTTCACCCGCTACTCCTTCCGTCGGCACGGTGACTTCACGTCACTCGCCGAGGAGCTGCGCTGCATCGACCGCTATCTGCTCCTGGAGCGCGCCCGCTTCGGCGGTCGTCTTCAGCTGTCCTTGCAAGTGGCACCGGAGGTCCTCTCCGTGGTGGTCCCCTTCCTGTGTCTGCAGCCCCTGGTCGAGAACGCGGTGCGGCACGGCCTGGAGAGCCGCGCCGGTCCGGGGCATCTGAGGATCACGGCCCAGGACGTGGGCAACGAGGCGCGCATCACCGTGGAGGACGACGGTGTGGGTATGGATCCCGAGCGGCTGGCGGACACACTCAGGGGCGAGACCAAGCCGTTCGCTGACGTGCCCTCGGGCTCCGACAGACGCCGCGAGCCGGGCATCGGACTGCGGAACGTCGATGTCCGGCTCCGGCATGTCTACGGCGACGCCTACGGGCTGGTGGTGGAGACCGCACCGGGTGCCGGAACGAAGGTGCGGGTGCGGGTGCCGAAGTTCCATCCGCACGCCGTTCAGGAGGGGCCGGACGACAGCTGACCGCAATCATGTAAATCCGGTGCGTATCGGGCATCTGATCAGGGTTCCGCTCCCCGCGCGGCGCTGGTTACGCTCACAGTGTGCTCCATGTTCTCGCGGTTGACGACGAGGAGCCGGCGCTGGAGGAACTGGCCTATCTGCTCCGTCGCGACCCGCACGTGGCGGAGGTGCGAACGGCCAACGACGGCACCGAGGCGCTCCTCGACATCGATCGGACTCTGAGTGCGGGACGGCCGCTCGACGCCGTCTTCCTCGACATAGGTATGCCCGACCTGGACGGCTTGTCCATCGCCCGCCTGATCTCCCGCTTCGCCGAGCCGCCGCGGGTCGTGTTCGTGACCGCGCACGAGGACTACGCGGTGGACGCGTTCTCCTTGCACGCCGCCGACTACGTGCTCAAACCGGTCGACCCGCAACGCCTGGCCGAGGCGGTGCGCAGGGTCGCGGACGAGAAGGTGAGCGAGCCGGGGGAGTCGGGCGAGCAGGGTGAGCAGGGCGATGGCACCGCGCGTCAGGAAGCGCATGCCGCCGCGCCGCCCGCCGACGAGGTCATCTGCGTAGAACTGGGCGGAGTGACGCGTTTCCTGCGCCGCAGCGAGGTGCTCTACGCCGAGGCCCAGGGCGACTACGCGCGCCTCCACTCCTCATCGGGCACCCACCTGGTGCGGACGTCGCTCACCGCCTTGGAGAAAGGCTGGCGCGACGCGGGATTCATCCGCATTCACCGAGGTTTCCTGGTCGCCGTCGACGCGGTGAGCGAGATCCGGATTGAGGCCGGGCAGACCTGTGTGCGGCTCGGTGACCAGGTGCTGCCGGTCAGTCGACGTCACGTCCGGCAGGTCAGGGATGCCCTGGTGCGCCAGGCGCTGGCCCGCCGTCCCGAGGCGAAAGCCACCGGTCCGCCGGCGCACGGAGGCAGGCTGCCCGGCACCGTCAGACCGCTCATCCAGCGTCCCTTCCACCACCGCGACGGTGTCACATGACGGCGGGGCAGGACCGTTCCCGCGGCGATCCGGGCACCGGCGAGCCACCTCCGCGCCGCGTTACGGTGGCCCACCCCAGGACCCTGGCGGCCCTCGGCAGCGGGGAGTTGGCTACCGGGCACGCGCCGGTCCACGACGATCTCGGCCGCCAGACCCCGCTCGGCGACATCTACCTCCGCTCCCTGATGCGTAGCCAGCTCCGGCTCGGACTCGCCGTCGTGGGAACCCTCGCCCTTGTCCTCGGTTCCCTTCCGTACCTCTTCCTCATGACGCCCGTCCTGCGGGACGGGACCCTGGCCGGAATCCCCGTGACATGGCTGGTCATCGGTGTGGCCGTGTACCCGGTAATCCTCACGCTCGCCCTGGTATGTGTCCGCCAGGCCCGCAGGAACGAGCGTGACTTCGTCGACCTGATTGACCGCTCATGAGGGGCTCGGCCCCATGAACAGCGTGCAGGCCATCGCGGCCGTCGCTCTGGTGTCCGTCGCCACGGCCCTGTTCAGCGTGTACGGACTGCGCCCAGGACGTGCCACATCCGACTTCTACGTCGCCTCGCGGGCCGTCTCGCCCTTCCGCAACGCCTCGGCGATCGGCGGCGAGTACCTCTCCGCCGCCTCCTTCCTCGGCATCGCCGGACTGGTGCTGGCCTACGGCGCGGACATGTTGTGGTTCGGCGTCGGGTACACCGCCGGATATCTGGTGCTCCTGGCCTTCGTCGCCGCCCCGCTGCGCCGTTCCGGCGCCTACACCGTCCCCGACTTCGCCGAGGCGCGTCTGGAGTCCGTTCGGGTGCGCCGCCTGACGGCGCTGCTGGTGGTGCTCACCGGGTGGCTCTACCTGCTGCCACAACTGCAGGGAGCCGGACTGACACTGCGTACCGTCACCTCCGCCCCGCTGTGGGTGGGGCCGGTGGTCGTGACCACCGTGGTGATGATCACCGTCGCGTCGGGCGGGATGCGCAGCGTCACCTTCGTGCAGGCCTTCCAGTACTGGCTCAAGCTCACCGCGCTCGCCATCCCCGTGATCTTCCTGCTGCTGGCCTGGCGTGCCGACGGAGCTCCGTGGCCGAGTGCCGACACTCCGCCGCGGTTCCGGGAGACGACGACCGTGTCCGTGCAGCAGGCCGTGCGCGTGGAGGTGGACGAACCCGTGACCGTGACGGTGAGCGGCAGCCTCGACGGGCGTCAACTCGACGACGCGACCGTACGGCTCGGCGAAGGGGACCACCGGATCGGCGAAGAGGCGGAGGTGGAGTTCCCCGCCGGGGCCGACGTCCCGCACACCGTGGGGCAGGAGCCGCTGGAGGGAAACGACTGGTCCCAGCCGCTGTCGGCGATCAGCCATCCCGTGTACGGGACGTATTCGCTGCTGCTCGCCACCTTGCTGGGCACCATGGGGCTGCCCCACGTGATCGTGCGTTTCTACACCAATCCCGACGGGGCGGCCGCCCGCCGCACCACGTGGGTCGTCCTGTGGCTGCTCGGCGCCTTCTACGTGCTGCCCCCGGTCTACGGGGCACTGGGCCGCCTGTACACCCCTGAGCTGCTCATGACCGGCCGCAGCGACGCGTCCGTGCTGCTGCTGCCCACCCAGCTCGTCGGCGGGACCGTCGGCACGTTGCTGGGCACGCTGGTCACCGCGGGCGCGTTCGCGGCGTTTCTGTCGACGGCCTCCGGCCTGACCGTCTCGGTCGCCGGTGTTCTCGGTCAGGAGCTGGACCATGTGCGGGCACACATCAGAGCCCGGCTCGCGCGTCGGCGCACGCTGGTCGCCGGACCGCGCCGGGGGAACGCGAGGGGCACTTTCCGGGCGGAGGGCCGCGGGGACATCCTGCGCCTGCGGCTTGCCGGAGTGGCTGCCGCGGGTGTGCCGTGCCTGCTCTCGCTGGCCGTCGTCCACCGTCCGGCGGCGGATGTGGTCGTGCTGGCGTTCGCGGTGGCCGCCTCGTCGTTCTCGCCGCTGCTGTTGCTCGGCATCTGGTGGCGCGGCCTGACTCCGCAGGGTGCGGTGGCGGGGCTGCTGGTCGGTGGGGGCGTCACGATCGGTGCGGTGGCCCTCACCATCGTCGGCCACCCGTTCGGCGGCTGGCCGGGGGCCCTGCTGAGCCGCCCTGCGGCCTGGAGTGTGCCGCTCGCCTTCGCGGTGATGATCGGGACCTCCCTGCTGACCCGGCGCAGCGTCCCTCGCGGCACCGCCCGTATCCTCGTCCGCCTCCACGCGCCCGAGTGGCTGGTGCTGCCCCGCCGGGACTCGGCGGCCCGTGACCGCGGACGCTTGATGTGAGGCCGTGACGATCCACAGGCCCTCGACCAGCGTGTCCGCTATGCGGCGCTGGTTTCGGGCTCGTGCTCGGGAGGGTTGACGGCCAGTGTGGCCCAGACGAGCTTTCCGCCGTGGCCGGTGGCGGTGCCCCAGCGGCTGGCCAGGCACTGGAGGATGTACAGGCCGCGGCCGTGTTCGTCCGAGGATGCGGGGGACGCCACGTCGGGCATCGCCTCGGCCGGGCACTCGTCGGTGACGGTGATCAGCAGCTGCGGGTCCGTGGCGGTACCGCACTTGGCGATGTGCACCATGATCGTTTCGGCCTGGCCGTAGAGCACGGCGTTGGTCACCAGTTCGGAGGTGATCAGAGCGGCGTCGTCCACCAGGTGGTCCAGGTCCCAGCACCGTAGATGGGCCGTGACCTGCCGACGGGCAGTGGAGATGTGTTCCGGATCGGCGGCCAGGGCGAGATCGACGCGGGTGGGGACCGACTGCTTGCCCCAGGCAGCGGCGGCCGGCGTGGACGGCCAGGACACCGGTTCGGCTGCGATGGTGGTGGACATGAGGGGGTCCTTCCCTGCAGTGGCGGTCGGCCTTGGAGGTTTCTGCGCCAACTGTGTTCGAGATGGAGGTCTGCGGAGTTCAGTTCGTGCCTTTTGTCTACACCGATCGCGGCGGCCTGGTCCCCCTCCGGAACCCTGGGCATGCCGAATGGACACCTCCATGCGACGAACGGACCGGCACGTGCGCCGAGCGGTAGCCCGTGGACGACGAACGACGTGTCTCGTGGTCGGCCCGGCGCGTTGTGCTTGGGCCGACGCGTGCCCTGTCGCCCTGCCACAGCGTCCGGCCTGGCTTCCTCGAGAGCCCCGCCGGAGTCGCTGTCGCGCTCAGGGCGCCGGTGTCAGGCGCAGGGTGCGGATCTGGAACGGGCGCGGTGTCACGGAGAGGTTCTGCTCCTCGTTGACCGGCAAATCTGTCCGCGGCCGGGCCCGGCGCAAGCCGCCGCGCCCACGCCGCGTCTATGTTGCGGAGCCGCAAACTCCAGTGCGAACCAGGCCGACTCAGGACGCCGGTACCCGTGTGAACCGCCCCGCCACCCGCAAGTCCGCCTCGATCGCGTCCACCGTCGAGCGCAGCTCCGGCAGTGCCTCCTCGACGCACTGCTGCGGAGTGCGTCGCGAGCTGTGCATGGCGACGTTCACCGCTGCCACCACCGTGCCCGTGCGGTCGCGGACCGGGACCGCGATGGAGCGCAGGCCCTCCTCCAGCTCCTCGTCGACCAGGGCGTAGCCGTCCTTTCGTACGCGGTCCAGGACGGCCGTCAGCGAGGAAGGGTCCGTGATCGTGCGCGGGGTCAGCGCGGGGACGGTGGGTGTGGGGCGTTCGGCGGGAGGCAGGTCCGCGAGCATGACGCGGCCCAGTGAGGTCGCGTACGCGGGCAGGCGCGTGCCGATCGTGATGTTGGCGCTCATGATGCGGCTGGCGGCGACGCGCGCCGTGTACTGGATCTCGCCGCCTGCCAGGACCGCCAAGGACGCCGAGTCGTGGAGCCGGCCCGCCAGGTCGGCCAGGTGCGGTGCCGCGATCTGCGGGAGCGTCGTGCGGGACAGTGGAGGGAAGCCGAGGCCCAGGACGCGGGGCGTCAGCGCGAAGGTCCGCCCGCGCGAGGTGACGTACCCCAGGTACTCAAGGGTGATCAGCGCCCGGCGGGCCGTCGCGCGCGCGAGCCCGGTGGCCCGCGCGACCTCCGTGAGTGTCAGCTCGGCCCGCCCCTCGCCGAACGACGTCAGCACGGTCAGCCCGCGCGCCAGCGACTCGACGAACTCCCGGCCCAGCTCCTGCTTCGACGCCCCCGTCCAGGCCGCGAGCCCCGAAGGAGCGGCCGGAGGCACGGCCGGGGCCTCCCGCAGACCGGCGCGCAGATCCCCTTCCATGGCGCGCACGGTCTCCCGCAACCGGGGCAGCAACGTCTCCCGCAGCGAGTCCGCCGTGTGCCGACTGGTGTGACTCACCACGCTCACCACACAGGCGATACGCCCACTGCCGTGATCGCGTACGGGCATGGAGAGGGCGACCAGGCCCGGCTCGATCAGCTGGTCGTCCAGCGCCCACCCACGCTCGCCCGTCTCCCGTGTCCGCTCCTCGAACTCCCCGTCCACGGTGGGACGTTCAGCGGGCGGCAACGCCGGGAAGCCCCGGTCCTCGGGATCCGCCGCCCGCCGCTCGCGCCACCGCGCCCAGTCCTCCTCGTCCCACTCCGTGGCGAACAGCGGCCCCGGCGCGGTGCGTTCGGCCGGCAGCAGATCGCCGATCCGGAAGCTCAGCGACATCGCCCGCCGCCGGGTCGCCTGGTGGATAAAACGGATCCCGTCCCGGTCGGCGACCGCCAGCGACACCGACTCGTCCAGCTCGTCCGCGAGCGCGTCGGCCCGCGCGTCCAACAGCCGGGGCAGCCGCAGCGCGGACAGATACGCGTTTCCCAGCTCCATCAGCCGCGGAGCGAGCACGGCGTCCCGCCCGTCGAGGCGTACGTACCCCATGCGCTCCAGCGTTGCCGCGATCCGGTCGACAGTGGACCTGGCAAGGCCCGTCGTCCGCTCCAGGCCGCTGAGACTCGACGTCCCGCCCGCCTCGGTTAGCCGGCGCAGCACGGCGATCCCGCGCATCAGCGGGGCGACGGCTTCCGCGGGCGCGGGCGCGAGGACATCGGGGCTGCCGTGCGCCGGCGTGAGGTCTGTCGATGGCATGGGCTCTCGGGTTCTCGGCTTTCCGTGACGGTGTCCGGAACACCGTAACCACCGCTCAGCACCCCCGCGCCCCGCACGAACCACCCGAGTCCGAACCGGAGCCGCACCACCTCACCGGCGCCCGGCGCACACCCGTCACCGGCGGGTGACGTACACCCGCTGATTCCCGTCCCCGTCGGTCTCCCCGACACGGATCCGGATCCCCGCCCCCGCGTCCTTGAACTGCCGCCCCGGCCCGAACGCCGCATCCGACAATTCCGCGTGTACGTTCGGGCTGCGCGTGCACCCCCCGCTGTCCTTGGTGGAGTCGACGACGTTGATGGGGCCGTGCCCGGTGTCGACGTCCGCGTCCACCTTGTAGACGAGTACGCCCGACTTGCAGACGTCCTCGTCATTGCCTCCGGGGGCGCGCAGCTCGACCGCGTACCCCTGCTTCGCGTCGATCGGTACGAAGACCAGCTTGCCGCCGCCGCGTTCGGGCAGCGGGGTCAGGACGTGCTCCGTGGTTCTGGGCGCGGTCACGCAGGCGACCTGGTCGTCGTCGAGCCAGCCGAGCTTCCACTTGTGCCAGGCCAGCAGATCGTTACCGGCGCCCCAGTCCTCGCTCATGATGTCCCAGTGCCCGACCGCCTCGCCCCCGTCCTGGGTGTAGAGGTCGGGCAGGCCGAAGACATGGCCGTTCTCGTGGGGGAGTACGCGATAGCCGGTCTTGTCGTACGAGCCGGACCCGTCGTCCTGGCGGCTGTAGATGAAGGACGCGTTGGCGACGGGCACGCCGTCGGCGACCGGCGCCTCCGCATTGCCCGCGAAGGTCACCGACAGGACGGTGTCCAGGGCGGAGGGGCCCGCGTTCGGGGTGACCAGGACATTCAGCAGGTCGTACGCCTTGAAGTCCACCTTCGGATCGGCCACGGCCACGAGGTCCTCGACCAGCTTCCGGTACGCGGGATCGAAGGGGGCGCCGCGTTCTATCCCGTACGCCTTGAAGGGCTTGGGCATCCGCAGCCAGTCGCCGACGGGGGCCGCGGGGCGGTAGTCGAGACGGCCGTAGGAACTGGTGCGGAACCAGCTGGTGGTCTGCGGGAAGAACTCGCGGTAGCGGTCGAGCGCGCTGCCCCGGCCGGGCGCGTCGGAGAAGTCGACCATGAGGTTCAGGGCCCGGACGGTGCCGGTGGAGCGGGCGTAGCCGGGCGGGGTCGGGATGCCCTCCGACAGCTGTACGTCCACCGCGCCGCTGATCATGCAGGGGCCGAGCGCCGCCGGGCGAGCCGTCGCGACCGGTCCCGCGGCCGTCGCCGAACCGGGCGGCAGTCGGCCGCTGTCCGCCGAGGTGGTGACCACCAGCGTCAGCAGGGTCACCGAGGCGAGGGCGGCGGCGCGGCGCCTACGTATGCGATGGCAGGAGGGCTGCATGCAGGGGGCCTTTCGCTCCAGGCAGCCTGCTGTCTCCGGCTGCACCCTGTTCGATCACCCTGTTCCGCCTGCCGATCGGGCGCGCGTTGGAGGAGACCGATCGTGGGAGGCCACCCGGAGCACGATCGAAGGGTGCGTGACGCGGGTCACAGAAAGAATCGGGAAGGGCGGGAAATAACCGGGGATCCTTTCCCCGTTTAGCCATGTGTCCGAGCGAAACGGGGAGCCAGTCCCCGGATAGCACAGCAACTCCCGAGGAGCACGCCGTGGCAACCGTCACCCCCGAGCAGCGCACCGCGCCGAGGCTGCGCGCCGACGCCCTGCGCAACCGGGAGCGGATCGTCACCGCCGCCCGCGAGATGTTCGTCGAGTTCGGCCCCGATGTGCCGCTCGACGAGATCGCCCGCCGGGCCGGCGTCGGCAACGCCACGGTGTACCGCAACTTCCCGGACCGCGACGCCCTGGTGCGGGAGATCGTCTGCTCGGTCACGGACCGGGTCGCCGAGCAGGCCGAGCAGATGCTCGCCACGAGCGGTGACGCCTTCGAGGCGCTGTCCCGCTTCGTGCACGCCTCCGCCGACGAGCGGGTCAGCGCGCTCTGTCCGATGATGTCCGACGCTTTCGACAGGCAGCACCCGGATCTGGTCGCCGCGCGCGAGCGGATGGAGCAGCTGGTCGAGAAGCTCATGGAGCGTGCCAAGGAGGCCGGGCAACTGCGCCCCGACGTGGGTGTCGGAGACCTGATGATCTCCGTTGTCCAGCTCTCCCGGCCGCCGGCCGGCGCCGGCTGCATGGCCCATGACCGGTTCGTACACCGTCATCTGCAGCTGTTCCTGGACGGCATGCGGGCACCGGCCCGATCCGAACTGCCCGGCACGACCGCCACCTTGGAGGAGCTGCGACGAGCCTGACCGATTAGTTCCGCGCCCAGCGCACGTCACAACTCGCAACTCACGCACAGACAACTCGCAGCACGACAACTCGCACAAAGACTTCCGGCCGTCACCGACGAAGACGTCACCGACGGGTCGTCCCTGGACCTCATCCTTTTTCGTTACGAAGCACCGGAGTGGGTACCCCCATGTCTGAAACAGACCAGGCCACCGCCGCCAAGGCGCCGGCTTCCGATCCCAACCGCTGGAAAGCGCTCGTCTTCATCGCGCTCGCCCAGCTGATGGTCGTGCTCGACGCGACCATCGTGAACATCGCCCTGCCTTCCGCCCAGCAGGACCTGGGGATATCGGACGGCAACCGGCAGTGGGTCGTCACGGCCTACGCCCTCGCGTTCGGCGGTCTCCTCCTCTTCGGCGGCCGTATCGCCGACCTGTGGGGCCGTAAGCGGGCCTTCGTCGTCGGCCTGATCGGGTTCGCCGCGGCCTCCGCGCTCGGCGGTGCGGCCACCAACGAAGCCATGATGTTCGGCGCCCGCGCCCTCCAGGGCGTGTTCGGCGCGCTGCTCGCGCCCGCCGCGCTCTCCCTGCTCGCCGTGATGTTCACGGACGCCAAGGAGCGCGCCAAGGCCTTCGGCATCTACGGTGCCATCGCCGGTGGCGGCGGCGCCGTCGGCTTCATCCTCGGCGGTGTCCTGACCGAGTACATGGACTGGCGCTGGACGTTCTTCGTCAACATCCCGTTCGCGATCATCGCGGCGCTCGGCGCGTACTTCGTGATCCGTGAGCCGGAGGGCGGCCGCAACCGCAACCCGCTCGACATCCCGGGTGTCCTGCTGTCCACCCTCGGCCTGGTCGCGCTGGTCTACGGCTTCACCCGCGCCGAGTCCGACGGCTGGGGCGACTCCGTGACCGTCGGCATGTTCGTGGCCTCCGCGGTCCTGCTGCTCGCGTTCGTCGTCACCGAGGCCAAGGTCAAGGCCCCGCTGCTGCCGCTGCGCGTCATCACCGACCGCAACCGCGGCGGGGTGTACCTCTCGCTCGGTATCGCGATCATCGCGATGTTCGGCACGTTCCTCTTCCTGACCTACTACCTGCAGATCGTGAAGGGCTACTCGCCGATCAGCACCGGCTTCGCCTTCATGCCGATGATCGTCGGCATGATGGTCGGCTCGACCCAGATCGGCACGCGTCTGATGACCCGCGTTCCCGCGCGGTTGCTGATGGGCCCCGGCTTCCTGGTCGCCGCTGTCGGCATGCTCCTGATGACACAGCTGGAGATCGGCTCGTCGTACGCCTCGATCATCCTGCCGGCGATGCTCCTGCTCGGTCTCGGTATGGGTACGGCGTTCATGCCGGCCATGTCCCTGGCCACCCTGGGCGTCGAGCCCCGGGACGCCGGTGTCGCCTCCGCGATGGTCAACACCTCGCAGCAGGTGGGCGGTGCGATCGGTACGGCCCTGCTGAACACGATCGCCGCGTCGGCCACGACCTCCTACATCGCGGACAACATCGGCTCCGCGACCTCCCGCTCCCAGCAGCAGCTGGTCCAGCTTCAGGGCCAGGTGCACGGCTACACCAACGCGATCTGGTTCGCCGTCGGGATGCTGGTGTTCGCCGCGGCGATCGTCGTCACCCTCGTCAACGCCGGCAAGCCCGACATGTCGGCGACAGCCGCCGGCACGGGCGACGAAGCCGAGGACGAGCTGCCGGTCCCGGTGATCGCACACTGACGGGACGCC
Organism: Streptomyces sp. NPDC006365; assembly: GCF_042870755.1. NCBI lineage: Bacteria > Bacillati > Actinomycetota > Actinomycetes > Kitasatosporales > Streptomycetaceae > Streptomyces > Streptomyces sp. NPDC006365. The sequence goes on along the minus strand of NZ_JBIAHS010000008.1, from coordinate 412,518 downwards.
ACGGGGTCACCCACTGACCCTCGTACGTACGCAGTGGTGGGGACGACTTCGTACGTACGAATCCGGGATCTGCCCCGGCTCCATGAGCGGTGGAGCCGGGGCAGATCCATGCCCTGAACGAGCGAGCCTCTTAACGAAGCCAGGGCAAATCCGCGCCCGCGTCCTCCGGCTCGAGCCCCTCGGCGATGATCTGCAGGGCCTCGCCGAGGGCCTTCTGCTGGTCCGGGGAAAGCCGGTCGAAGACGGCATGGCGGACGGCGTTGACGTGACCGGGCGCGGCCTGCTTCAGGACCGAGAGGCCCTGGTCCGTAATGATCGCGAACTGTCCGCGCTTGTCCGAGGGGCAGTCCTCGCGCCGCACCCAGCCGTTCTTCTCCAGCCGGGCGACGGCATGGGAGAGCCGGGACCGCGTGATCTTCATCGTCATCGCGAGTTCGGTCATCCGCAGCCGCTTGTGCGGTGCCTCACTGAGGCACACGAGCAGGTGGTAATAGATGTGCGGCATCTTCGCGTCGCGCTGGAGCTGACGGTCGAGATGATCCTCGAGGAGTGCGGTGGCGTGCACATACGCACGCCAGACGCGCTGTTCCTCATCGCTGAGCCAGCGCGGCTCTTCAATGTGTGCCGTGTCCATGTACCTACTGTAGAGGACGCCTTCTTGAATTTTAAACGAATGAGAGCTATTGTCCTTTTCAGATAAGTTGAGGATTAAAGTACAAGGTCAAGTGTCAAGGTCACTGGAAGGGAGTCGCCGCCATGTCCGCCGCCACCGAGGAGCGTTCCGTCCCCGAGCGCATGCCCGCGCTCTACCTCTCGCACGGAGCCCCGCCGCTGGCCGACGACCCCATCTGGCCCGGCGAACTGGCCGGTTGGTCAGCCGGCCTGCCGCGCCCCAAGGCGATCCTCATGGTCTCCGCCCACTGGGAGGAGGCCCCGCTGGCCCTCGGCGCGGTCGAGACCATCCCCCTCGTCTACGACTTCTGGGGCTTCCCCGAGCACTACTACCGGGTCCGTTACGAGGCTCCCGGCGCCCCCGAGCTCGCCGAGTCCGTACGCAAGCTGCTGCGCGCCCCCGGCACCCCCGTACAGGACATCCCCGACCGCGGCCTCGACCACGGCGCGTACGTCCCGCTCGTCGAGATGTTCCCGGCCGCCGACATCCCCGTGCTCCAGATCTCGATGCCCACGCTCGACCCGGTCCGTCTGATGGACATCGGCCGCAAGCTGGCACCGCTGCGCGACGAGGGCGTCCTGATCGTCGGCTCCGGCTTCTTCACGCACAACCTCGCGGCCCTGCGGCACACGGACGGAGTCCCCTCCTGGTCGAGCGAGTTCGACGACTGGGGGCGCAGGGCCCTGGAGGCCGGTGACATCGACGGACTGCTCGACTTCGAGCACAAGTCCCCGGCGGGCCGCCTCGCCCACCCGCGCACCGAGCACTTCGCCCCGCTCTTCGTGACCATGGGCGCGGCGGACGCGGTAGGCGAACTGAAGGACCAGAAGTCCGTCATCGAGGGCTTCTGGGTGGGCATGGCCAAGCGGTCGGTGCAGTTCGGCTGAGGGGTGTTCCCGGTACGGGAAGCGCCACTAGAGTTCCTTCTCGTACCAGGCCACGTCCCAGTACCGTCCGAACTTCCGCCCGACCTCGCGATACGTGCCGACGTACCGGAAGCCGAAGCGCTCGTGGAGTCGTACGGACGCCTCGTTCGGCTGGGTGATGCCCGCGTACGCCCGGTGCAGGTCCTCCGAGGCCAGATCCTCGAACAGGGACTTGTACAGCAGAGTGCCGATGCCGCGTCCGCCCGCGTCGGGGGCGAGGTAGATGGTGACCTCCACGGAGGTGCCGTAGGCGGGCTTCATTCTGTAAAGGCTGGATGTGGCGTAACCCAGAATCAGCTGTGAGTCCACCTCTACGGCAACCTTCAAGCGGTGCGGACCGTCTTCAGGGTGGGAGAGCAGCCAAGGGCGGCGCTCTTCCGGAGTGAAGACCGCGGTATCGAAAGTGATGGGCGTCTCGCGTACGTAGTGGTTGTAGAGGTCGGTGAGAGCGGCGAGGTCACTCTCGACTCCCGGCCTGACCAGCACCTCTGTACGTTCCGACGGCATCTGGCCTCCCTTTACGGCGGCACAGGATACTGCAAGATCAGAAAAATTGAGGGGCGGGTGGGGAATTCTGTCCGGATTCCAGTCGTTGTTTCCATCGGAAGCAGGGCACCCGGAAGGGTGGCCGAACCCCCATAGATGACCCGCAAGCCCACCACGCAAGGGAGCACGCATGGCAACCCGTGCCGTCGCCCGTCACAAGTCCGCCACTGGCGAGACCGACGCGGTACGCAGCGTTCGCGCGGGCGAGATCGCCGACCGTGACCTGGTCGGCATGTACCTCGACGAGATAGCGCGTACACCGCTGCTCGACGCCGCCAAGGAGGTCGAGCTGTCCCAGACCATCGAGGCGGGTGTGTTCGCCCAGCAGATCCTCGACGGCGAGGTGACCGACGCCAAGGTCGACGCCTCCCGTGGGGAGCTGGAGGCGCTGGTGGCCGACAGCGAGCGGGCCAAGGACGTCTTCATCCGCTCGAACCTTCGCCTGGTCGTCGCGGTCGCACGCCGCTATCCGCGTAGTGGCCTTCCGCTCCTCGACCTGATCCAGGAGGGGAACGCGGGCCTGGTGCGCGCGGTCGAGAAGTTCGACTACCGCAAGGGCTTCAAGTTCTCGACGTACGCGACCTGGTGGATCCGTCAGGCCATCACACGCTCGATCGCCGACCAGTCGCGGACCATCCGGCTCCCCGTCCACCTGGTGGAGGAGCTGGGCCGGATCCGCCGAGTGCAGCGCGAGTTCAACCGCGAGCACGGCCGGGAGCCGGAGCCCGCGGAGATCGCCGCGGAGCTGGGCTCGAACCCGGAGCGCGTCATAGATGTGCTGGACTGGGCCCGCGACCCGGTCTCGCTGAACATGTCGGTGGACGACGAGGGCGAGACGCAGTTCGGCGACCTGCTCGAGGACACCTCGGCGGTCTCGCCCGAGCAGTCCGTGCTCACACTGCTGCGCAGCGAGGAGCTCGACGACCTCATCGGGCGGCTCGACCAGCGCACGGCCTCGATCATCAAGATGCGGTACGGCATCGAGGACGGCCGGGAGCGCACGCTGACCGAGGTCGGCAAGGAACACGGCCTCACCCGCGAGCGCATCCGCCAGATCGAGAAGCACGCGCTGCTGGAGCTCAAGAAGCTGGCCCGCCAGACCGGGTTCGACGCAGCGGCCTGACAACGCGTAGGGGTCGCCGCTCGATGGGTCGCACACAAGAAGGTTCGCGCCCGCATCAACCGCCTGAGCCCGGGCACAAGCCCCCCAGGGCTCCCAGGACCAAGTCCCGACGCCATCCCCCCCCGGCGCCGGGACTTCCCCAGAGCCGAGCCTCCGGCGCCTCTCCCCCTGGCGCCGGGGCTCGGCTCCACCTTTCGCCCTGTCGGTGGCCGGTTGGAGCCGCGGGTTCGTTGTGGCCGGTCGTTCCCCCACTCTCGACTTCTCCCCCACTCTCGACTTCTCCCCCACTCTCGACTTCGCTCGAGCGGGGGGGACCCCCATGAGCGGGGGGACCCCCATTGCGGTGGAGCCGCAGATTGATACAGCCCCGCGCCCCTGAAGGGGCGCTGTCCTGGCCGGACTTCACCAGTTCCCCTCAGCTGGTAGGGGCCATAGGGACCGCCCTCGTGACACAATGTGTCCACAGGGTCACCCCGGGGTTCAGGTCCGGGGTGGCCCTTCGCCGGCCGCCCGGCTGAGGCGGCCCCCCAAGTCCCGTACACACTGGACCAGTTCCGCCGGTTCATGCACCGTGAACTCGCAGTCCACCATCGCAAGCCGTACCGCCATCCACTCCACCGAGTCGCCCACGGCGGCCCGGAGCCGACAGCTCTGGTCGTCAAGCGGCTCAGGCGCACCGAGCCACTTGGGAAGGCGAGCCGCGATGAACTCCGCCGGCGCCGCGAACGTCACCTCGAACTCGTACGTCTCCTGCCGCCGGTACATCGACTGCCGCAGATACTCGGCCGCGCTCCCCGTCGGAAGCTCGCGAGGCGTGAACCGGGCGCCGGTCGCGAAAGGCTCGCTGACCCGGTCGACGCGGAAAGTACGCCAGTCCTCGCGGTCGAGGTCGTACGCGACGAGATACCAGCGGCGGCCGGTCGACACCAGACGGTACGGCTCGGTCAGGCGCTTCGAGGGCGTGCCGTCCCCCGAGCGGTAGGCGAACCGCAGCCGCTCATGGCCCGCGACCGTCGAGGCCATCACGGTCAGCGTCTCGGGCGCGATGCTCGCCCCGTCCCCGCTGGTCAGGGGAGTGGTAGCGGACTGAAGCGTGGAAACCCGGTGGCGCAACCGGCTCGGCAGGACCTGCTCCAGCTTGGCGAGCGCCCGTACGGAGGCTTCGTCGACGCCCTCGAGGGCGTGCCCGGCACCGGCCCGTAGCCCGACCGCGATCGCCACGGCCTCCTCGTCGTCGAGCACGAGCGGCGGCATGGCCTTCCCGGCGATCAGCCGGTATCCGCCGTCCGCCCCCATCGTCGCCTGCACGGGATACCCCAGCTCCCGCAGCCGGTCCACGTCCCGGCGTACGGTCCGCCGCGAGACCCCGAGCCGGTCGGCGAGCTCGCCGCCGGGCCATTCACGCGGGGTCTGGAGCAGGGAGAGGAGCGTCAGGAGCCTGGCCGGGGTGTCGGTGGTCATGCGTTGTCTCCCTCTCGGCGTTTCCGTTTTCTGGCTTCCTCGAGCATGCCCGACCACTAGGACCGGATCTGACCTACTAGACCCCTAACTTCGAAGCATGACCTCTACCGAGACCTCTCCCAACAGCCCGGCCGCCACGGCCGACCGGCGACGATGGATCGCCCTCGCCATCGTGATGACCGCGGCCTTCATGGATCTGGTCGATGTCACGATCGTCAACATCGCGATCCCGTCCATCCAGCGGGACGCCGGCGCGTCGTTCGGCCAGATCCAGTGGATCACGGCCGGATATGCGCTTGCCTTCGCCGCGGGTCTGATCACTGGCGGGCGGCTCGGCGACATCCACGGCCGTAAGCGCCTTTTCCTCATCGGCATCGGCGGATTCACGCTCGCATCGGCTCTCTGCGGGTTCGCCGTGAACCCCGAGATGCTGGTCGCCTCCCGCATCCTCCAGGGCGGTATGGCCGCGCTGATGGTGCCGCAGGTGCTGTCGATCGTGCACGCCACCTTCCCGGCGCACGAACGCGGCAAGGTGTTCGGCCTGTTCGGCGCGGTCGTCGGGCTCGGGGCGGTGTCCGGTCCGCTGCTGGGCGCGCTGCTCACCGAGTGGAACTTGTTCGGCCTCGAATGGCGGCCGATCTTCCTCATCAACCTGCCGGTGGGCATCGCGGGCCTGATTCTCGGCCGCCGCTACATCACGGAGTCCAAGGCTCCGCGCGCCCTCAAGCTGGACCTCGTCGGTGTCGCCCTCGTGACCCTCGGCCTGTTGATGCTGCTCTACCCGCTGACCCGCGGCCGTGAGCTGGGCTGGCCGATGTGGGGTTACGTATCGATGGGCGGCGCGATCGTGGTGTTCGCGGCGCTGGTGGCGTACGAGCGGAGGAAGACCGCGCGGGACGGTTCGCCGCTGGTCGAGCTCTCCCTCTTCAAGGTCAAGAGCTTCGCGGCGGGCATCGCGGTGCAGACGGTCTTCGGGGTCGCGCTCGGCATCTTCTTCCTGGTGTGGACGTTCTACATGCAGATCGGACTCGGTTGGGGCGAGCTGCGTGCCGGCCTGACGGGCGTCCCCTTCTCGATCGCGGTGTCGATGGCGGCCGGGCTCTCGGTGCAGAAGCTGACGCCGCGGTTCGGCCGGAAGGTGCTCCAGGCGGGCGCGCTGATCATGGCCCTCGGTGTCCTGATCTACATCTGGGAGTCCGAGCGGTACGGCCTGTCCATCGCGCCCTGGCAGATGGCACTCCCGCTGGTCGTCATGGGCGTGGGCATGGGCCTGATCGTGGCCCCGCTGACGGACGCGATCCTCTCCGAGGTGCCCCGCGAGCACTCTGGCTCGGCGTCCGGCCTCATCAGCACGGTCCAGCAGATGGGCAACGCGCTCGGGCTCGGCCTGGTCTCCGTGGTCTTCTTCGGCACGATGTCCGACCACCTGCCGCGGGCCGAGGTGGGCGCGGCCTTCGTCGATGCCTTCCAGAACGCGCTGATCTGGGTCGCGGCTGTGATGGCGGCTATCTTCCTGCTGATGTTCGCCCTGCCGAAGCGGCCGGCCCAGCATGTGGAGGGCGGCGAGCCGACGCCCGCGGTCGCCGCTGACAAGGAGCCCGAACTCGTGGGCTGACGCTGCCAGTTCATTCCGACGCGGTCCGTCCACAGGCCCGGTCCCCCTCGGGGCCGGGCCTGGCGGCTGTCCCGCGCGCTGCCCTTCTCATGCCCTCGGCCTTCTTTGGTTCCTTCCGACCGATGTCTGTTCGTGCCCACTTTTACGTCCCGCCCCGTTTACATGGTGGAAACTCGGGCGTACTCTGCGAGTGAAACCACACGTTCGGGCATGGACGGAGGCGAACGGACATGTACGCACCGGAGCGACAGCAGGAGATTCTCCGGCTGGCGCGTGACGGTGGCCGCGTGGACGTGGTGTCGTTGGCCGAGGAGTTCCAGGTCACGGCCGAGACGATCCGGCGGGACCTCAAGGCGCTGGACCGCGCGGGACTCGTACGCCGGGTGCACGGCGGTGCCATTCCGGCCGGCCGGCTCGACTTCGAGCCCGATCTGGCCGAGCGGGAGACCACCGCGGCCGACGAGAAGGACCGCATCGCGCAGGCCGCCCTCGCCGAGCTGCCCAGCAACGGCACGATGATTCTCGACGCGGGCACGACGGTCGCCCGGCTCGCCGGGGCTCTCCCGCTGGAGGCGATGCTCACCGTCGTGACGCACAGCCTCCCCATCGCGGCCCGCCTCGCCGACCACCCGGGCATGCAGCTTCACCTCGTCGGGGGCCGCGTACGACACCGTACGCGCGCCGCTGTCGACGCCTGGGCGCTGCGGGCGTACGGAGAGATCCGTGCCGATGTCGTCTTCCTCGCCACGAACGGCTTCTCCCTCGAGTACGGACTGACCACGCCCGATCTCGCCGAGGCCGCCGTGAAGCGCGCGGCCATCGCCGCCGCACGCCGCGTGGTGCTGCTCGCCGATTCCGCCAAGCACGGCCAGCAACACTTCGCGCGCTTCGGCGCCCTCGACGATGTGGACGTTCTGATCACCGACAGCGGGCTGAGCCCTGAAGACGCCACCGCCCTCAAGCGCGGCGGCACGGAAGTGGTGCGTGCATGATCCTCACGGTCACCCCCAATCCCTCGCTCGACCGGACCTACGAGATCCCCTCGCTCGACCGCGGCGAGGTCATCCGGGCCACCGGCGAACGCATGGACCCGGGCGGCAAGGGCGTCAACGTCTCGCGGGCGGTCACCGCCGCCGGCCGCCGCACCGTCGCCGTACTGCCGCTCGGTGGCGCCCCGGGCTCCCTCGTCGCCGACTTGCTCCACGCTCAGGGCATCGAGGTCGCGCCGGTCCCGGTCGCCGGGGCGACGCGCTCCAACATCGCGCTCGCGGAGGCCGACGGTGTACTCACGAAGATCAACGCTCCCGGACCCGAACTCACTTCTGCCGAAGAGGAGTTGCTCCTGGAGACGGTGCGGACCCAGTCCCGCGACGCCTCCTGGATCGCCTGCTGCGGCAGCCTGCCGCGCGGCCTCGCACCGTCCTGGTACGCCGAACTGGTCGCCCGGGCGCACGCCGCCGGCACCCGCATCGCGCTGGACACCTCCGGCCCGGCCCTGCTCGCGGCCCTTCGCGAGCGACCCGACGTCGTCAAGCCGAACGCCGAGGAACTGTCGGAAGCGGTAGGCCGCCCTCTCGCCACGGTCGGCGACGCGGTCAAGGCCGCCGAGGACCTGCGGGAACGGGGCGCCGGAGCGGTGCTGGCCAGCCTCGGCGCGGACGGGCAGCTGCTCGTCGAAGCCTCGGGCGTGTGGTTCGGCAGCGCGCGGGTCGACGCGGTGCGCAGCAATGTGGGCGCGGGTGACTCCTCGCTCGCCGGTTTCCTGATCGCCGGCGGCAGTGGCCCCGACGCCCTCGCCTCCGCCGTCGCGCACGGCGCCGCGGCCGTCCAGCTCCCCGGCAGCGTGATGCCGGGCCCGGCCGACCTCGACCCCGACGCCGTGACCGTCACGTCGTCGGTTCCGGTGGATCGAGTACTCACGGAGCCGGTGTCATGAACTTCCGTACTGCTACTACTGGTTCGGCCCCCACGGCGCGTACGCCCCGTGCGGCCCCTGGAACGGCACTGAAGTGGCGGGGCCTCCCCTTCCCCGTCGCAGCCACAGGGAGGCGGGGTTTCCCCGGCCCCGCCTCCACCTTCCCCGCCGATCTCGGCATATGTGACACCTCCGGCAATTCGGTCACGGTCGAGCGCGACACATCTGAACGCAGCCCGTCTGAACGCAGCCGGTCTGAACGCAACACCCCCGTCCCCGCCCATGTCTTCCCCCGGGCGATACGCGTGCGAAGGAGCCCGCGATGAGCGAGATGATCACCGCGGACCTGGTCGACCTCGACCTGTCCGCCGATACGAAAGAAGCGGCGGCGCGCGCCCTCGCCGAGCGCATGGTGGCCAAGGGCCGGGTGACCGACCTCGACGGCTTCCTCGCCGACGTGGCCGCCCGCGAAGCGCAGATGCCCACCGGCCTCGACGGCGGCATCGGCATCCCGCACTGCCGCAGCGAACACGTCACCGAACCGACGCTGGCCTTCGGTCGCAGTGCGGCCGGGATCGACTTCGGCGCCCCGGACGGGCCCGCCGACCTGATCTTCCTGATCGCCGCCCCGGCCGGGGCCGACGATGCCCACCTCACGATCCTGTCGTCGCTGGCCAGGCAGCTGATGAACACCGAGTTCACGTCCGTGCTGCGGGCGGTGGACGACGCGGAGGGGGCCGCCGCCCTGATTCGCGGGAACGAGCCCGCGGTGGCCGCGCAGGTCGCCACCACGGTGGGCAGCACCGATGACTCCGCGGCGGCATCGGCAGGAGCGGCCTCCGCCGAAGCCGCCGCGGACGCCTCGGCCCCGGCACCGGGTGCGAGCGCCGAGGACGGCGCGGCTCCGGAGGGCGGCAGCTCCGATGAGGGCGAGGGCGCCCGGCCGTTCCGTATCGTCGCCGTCACTTCCTGCCCCACCGGCATCGCGCATACGTACATGGCGGCCGAGGCGCTGGAGAACGCGGGCCGCGACAACCCCGACGTCGAGGTCGTCGTCGAGCCGCAGGGCTCGGCGGGCTTCAACCGGCTCGACCCGGCCGTCATCGCCGCGGCGGACGGCGTGATCTTCGCGCACGATGTGCCCGTACGGGAGAAGGACAGGTTCGCCGGGAAGCCGACCGTGGACGTCGGCGTGAAGGCGGGCATCAACAAGCCCGCCGCACTGATCGCCGAGGTCCGGGCGAAGGCCGAGCGCGGCGAGGTCACCGCGGCCGCCAAGCCCGGCGGTACGCCGGTGGAGCGGACCGGAGAGCCTGGCGAGGGCTACGGCACCAAGCTCCGCAAGTGGCTGATGACCGGCGTCAGTTACATGGTCCCGTTCGTCGCCGCGGGCGGTCTGCTCATCGCCCTCGGCTTCGCGATCGGCGGCTACCAGATCAACGAGGCCAAGCCGGTCACCGAGGTCTTCAACTGGGGTCAGGTCGACAGCTGGGGCGCGCTGCTGTTCCAGATCGGCGGAGCGGCCTTCAGCTTCCTCGTCCCGGTCCTGGCCGGCTACATCGCCTACGGCATGGCGGACCGACCAGGCCTTGTGCCCGGCTTCGTCGGCGGTGCCATCTCGGTGACGATCGGCGCGGGCTTCCTCGGCGGTCTGGTGGCCGGTCTGATCGCCGGTGGTGTCGTCCTCGGCATCCAGCGCGTGAACATCCCGGCTCCACTGCGCGGCATCATGCCGGTGGTGGTGATCCCACTGATCTCCTCGGCGGTCGTCGGATTCCTGATGTTCGTGGTCATCGGCAAGCCGATCGCCGAGGCACAGGAGGCCCTGACCGACTGGCTGAACGGCCTCACCGGCACCAACGCCATCCTCCTCGGCGTGCTGCTCGGCCTGATGATGTGCTTCGACCTCGGCGGCCCGGTCAACAAGGTCGCGTACACCTTCGCGACGGCCGGCATCTCCGTGGCAGCGCCCAGCGACTCGGCGATGAAGATCATGGCGGCGGTCATGGCGGCCGGCATGGTGCCCCCGCTGGGCATGGCCCTGGCCACCACGGTCCGCAAGAAGCTGTTCACCACGGCCGAACGCGAGAACGGCAAGGCCGCGTGGGTCCTGGGCGCCTCCTTCATCTCCGAGGGTGCGATTCCGTTCGCCGCCGCCGACCCGCTCCGCGTCATCCCCGCCTCCATGGCCGGCGGCGCGGTGACCGGCGCCCTCACCATGGCGTTCGGCTCGACCCTGCGCGCCCCGCACGGCGGCATCTGGGTCACCTTCCTGATCGGCAAGCCCTTCCTCTACCTGCTGGCCATCGGGGTCGGCACGGCAGTGACGGCGGGCCTGGTGATCGCCCTGAAGGGGATGCGCAAGACCAAGCCGGCGGGCGGGGCCGAGTCGCCGGAGGTGGCGGCCTCAAAGGCCAAGGAGCCGGTGGCTGCCTGACTTCCACGAGACGCGCTGTGGCCCGGGACGCAGGTCCCGGGCCACAGCCCGTCTGACGCTGACGATGTCGGCTGCGGGTTCGTCGTGGCTGGTCGCTCCCCCACTCGCGACGGGCTGACGCACCGGCCCACGGCCCCGCACCCACCACCCACCCCAGGGGCGCGGGGCTGTGACATCAGCGGCTCCGCCGCGGGGCGCGACCAGCCACACTCAACCCGCACCCGCAACGAACCCAAACCACCCACGAACCCCCTGCTCAACCGCCGGAGGCAGAGGCGCGCCTCTCCATCGCATCCCGCGCAGCGTCCTCGCTGACGTACACCTCACACACGTGCCGCCCATCAGGCGTAGCCGTGTGCTCGACTTCCCAGAGGGACAACTCTCGCCCGTCCAGCAGCAAAAACGCATGCTCGTAGAGCGAGAAGCCCACCCCCCGACCCCCATACGGCCGGCCAAACGCCTGAGTGATCTCGTGTGCGAACGCCATCCGCAGCAGCTCGGCCATCTCCTCGCCCGGCCGGTCCACGTTCTCGGCCCGCCGCAGCAACCGGCGCCCATGATCCGCCGAGTCATCGAGCACGTACACATGCCGAGGCTCAGGAACCGGTGCATGCAGCGCCATGACCGGCACCTCGAACTCCGGCTCGTCCGGCGCCAGCGGCAACCGCGCGGTCGCGGTCCGCAGCTCCTCCCGGTCCTCGTAGACCTCGTGCTCCACATGGCTGCGGGACCCGGTGTTGTGGACCAACTCCCACAGCGTGAGCGCGGAACCGTCGGCAAGCAGCCACGTGTGCCGGTACGTCTCGCGATGCAGCCCGGCACTGTGGTGCGCGGAGTGCAGCGAACTGTCGTGCGCCAGCGCGCAGTCCAGCCGCCCTATCGTCTCGTCGGAGAGCTCGAAGGAGTTCAGGGCGCGGCCGAGGAGTCGCGCGAGATGCTCCTCAGGAGACTCGGGCGACTCGGGTGGCTCGTACGCTGCCGTCTCGTACGGAACGCTCAAGGTTTCTCCCGGCGTTGCTGCATGTCACCTTGTGGGTGCATACCGTAGCCCCTCAGCCGGACATCATGTCCGGGAACCGAGAAAACGTACGCACAGAAAACGTAGAACCCGCGTGAGAAGTTCCCGCACGCCCTGACTCAGCCTCAGACCCCCCTGGTCAGAAGGGCGTAGACGCTCCTTCCCCGCGCGCCCCCGCTCACAGGCCCCCTGCCTTCCGGACTCCACTACAACTCGCCATACAACTCCCCGTACGCCGGCCACGCCCCACCCGGCCCCTCCACCGACTCGGCGGCCCGTACCGCCCTCACGATCGCCCGCGTCACCAGATCCGCCCCGGCTGCGAGGATCTCGTTCAGCGCGAGCGGGTTCTCCTCCGCCAGCGGACGCGCCCCCGTGGCGAGCGCGAACACCGTGTCCCCGTCGTTGAGCAGATGCACCGGTCGTACAGCGCGTGCGATGCCGTCGTGTGCCGTCCCCGCCAGTTTCTGCGCCTGCGCCTTCGACAACTCCGCGTCGGTGCCGACCACTGCGAGCGTGGTGTTCAGCGGGGGAGTGCCGTTCTTCGCCGCGGTCTCGGCCAGCCGCGCCCGCGCCGCTTCGTGCACCTCCTTCGCCGGATACGTCAAACGTCCCTGAAGCAGCTCCCCGTACAACGCCCCCGTCAGCGGATCCACCGCCGACCCCGCCGCGTTGGCCACCACCAGCGCCGCCACTGTGACTCCCGAGTCGAGCACGGCACTCGCGCTGCCGACCCCTCCCTTCATGCTCCCGACCGCCGCTCCAGTGCCGGCGCCCACGCACCCCTCCTGGACGGGCGCGCCGAGCTCGCTCGCGGCGGCTGCCGCCACCGCCTGGCGTCCGGTCGCCGCGTCGGGCCTGGCCCGGAAGTCGCCGCCGCGCCCCAGGTCGAAGACACAGGCTGCCGGGACCACCGGCACCACGTGCGCCGGGTCGGGCCCGACGCGCACCCCGCGCCCCCTCTCCTCCAACCAGGCCATCACGCCCGCCGCCGAGTCCAGTCCGTACGCACTGCCGCCGGTCAGGACCAGCGCCTCGACCTTCCGCACCACGTTGCGTGGATCGAGCGCGTCGGTCTCCTTGGTGCCGGGTCCGCCGCCGCGCACGTCCACGGCTGCGACGGCACCCCCCTCCGGGGCCAGGACGACCGTCGTACCGGTCAGCCAACCACCGCCGGTCCGCGTGGCATGCCCCACGCGCAGTCCGGCCACATCTGTCAGAGCGCCAACTGTCATGGCACCCAGTGTCGCCTCCAGGGCCGTACCCTGAAGCCATGAGCAGCACCCCCGCCCCCGAACCCCACCCCGAGCCTTCCCAGGGGGTAGCCCCGGCTCCCCGGGACTCCCGCAAGCCCGCGCTGGTCTTCGACGATCCGTTGAGCCAGCAGTCCGTGGACGACTCGGACGGTGGGTGGGGCGAGCGGCCCAGCGGTGACAGTGCCGGGGACCTGGCCCGGTTCCTGGACGAGAAGCCGCCCCACCACATCTGAGCCCGGCAGACCCGACGAGCGGTGGGCGCTATCGCTCGGTGTGCCCCGAGCCGCGCTGCGCCACGAGAGCGTCGCGGATCTCCTTCAGCACCTCCAGCTCGGTCACCTCGATGACCTCGTGCATGCCCTCCTTCGCCTTCTGGCGGGCCGCCTGCCGAGCCAGGTACTTGGACATCGGCAGCACCATCAGGAAGTAGACGACGGCAGCGGTGATCACGAACGAGAGCGTCGCGCCGAGCACCGAGCCCCACATGATCCGGACGCCTTCCGCGGTGGCGCCGGCGCCTGTGCATGGTCCCTTGATGCAGGAGCTGTAGTTGTCCAGGTTCTTTGTGCCGATCGCGCCCACCAGGGGGTTGATGACCCCCTGCACCACGGAGTTGACGATGTTGGTGAAGGCCGCGCCGATGACCACCGCCACTGCCAGATCGACGACGTTCCCGCGCATCAGGAAGGTCTTGAAGCCCTCCAAGACGCCCGGATCCTTCTTGCTCTCGCTCACCAGGGAGCCCCTCTTCAGTCGCACGAGTTGTGGAGTGAACAGCTCCGCAACCTACGGCAGGGCGTGGCGACCTTGTCCAACGCCCCAGCTCCAACGAGGGGCTTGACAGCCGGCCGTTGATCCTCTTGAGCAGGTTCAGCACAGGGTCACCGCCAGTCGTGAGGTCGCGCCGGCTCCGGCCAGCCGCACCGCCGTCTGCCGCGGCACCGACAGCACGACCAGCGCACCGCCTTCGGCCACACCGTCCAGGGCCTCGGGCACCTTCGTCACCCGCACCCCGCGCGCGACCACCCGTGCGTCACCGCCGCCCACCGCCGACTCCTCAGCCGCGACGACATCGACACGATCGCCCGGCCGCAACAGCCGCACCGTCGCGCCGTCGGCGATCCGCACCGGCGCCGTCACCATCTCGACGGCTTGCCGCTCCCGCGCGGGAGCGCCCGCCACCCTCGACTCCGCCGCGACAGGCGGAGCACTGGCAGAAGGTGCCCGCGCCCGGCCGGCGTCCCGTGGCCCCGCCGCTACCAGCGCGGCAGCGGTCACGGCGAGTCCCGCGGCCACCGCTCGCCTTCTGTGCCGTACGAGCCGTCGCAGTTGGTACCGCCCGCCGCGCACCCGCACGGGAGTGAAGTGCGGCACCTCGCAGGTGCCGGGCGCATCCGTGCCCAACGGGCGCGGAAAGGAAGGGAGTAGCGACACGAGAACCACCACCAGCGGTCGGGATTTCGGCTTGCGATGCCAGACTGCGGCTTCGCGCCGAATCCCGCTGCGGCACGTGGACTACCGACCGGTTGTGGACAACTCGCTCACCCGAAGGGGGAGTTCCGCCCCCAACCCGAGCTGTCCACAGAGCCGCCGAGCCGTCCACAGAGCCGCCGAGCCGTCCACAGAGCCCCGAGCCAGAGCCCTCCGAGCCGTCCACCGAACCGCACCGAGAGGCCCCGGGCTGCCCTACGGCAGCTCGAACCCCGGATCCATCCCGCCCAGCGCCTTCGCGCACAGACAATCCCGTGCGCCGTTCTCAGGCAGTCCGGCCACCGCGTCGAACAGCACACCCCGCAGCCGTTCCACATTCGCCGCGAACACCTGCAGCACCTCCTCGTGCGAGACGCCTTCGCCGGTCTCGGCGCCCGCGTCGAGGTCGGTGACCAGGTTCAACGACGCGTAGCAGAGCTCGAGTTCACGGGCGAGCGCCGCCTCGGGGTGCCCGGTCATGCCCACCACCGACCAGCCCTGCGTCTGGTGCCACAACGATTCGGCGCGGGTGGAGAACCTGGGCCCCTCGACCACAACGAGCGTCCCGCCGTCCACCGGCTCCCAGTCCCGGCCGCGGGCCGCCTCCAGCGCGGCCTTGCGCCCGACGGGGCAGTAAGGGTCGGCCAGGGACACATGAACCACGTTCGGCACCTGGCCGCCGGGCAACGGCATCCCGTCGAAGTACGTCTGCTCCCGGGACTTCGTACGGTCCACCAGCTGGTCCGGTACGAGCAGCGTTCCCGGGCCGTACTCCGGACGCAGCCCGCCGACCGCGCAGGGCCCGAGAACCTGGCGCGCCCCGACGGAGCGCAGCGCCCACAGGTTGGCGCGATAGTTGATGCGGTGCGGCGGCAGATGGTGGGCGCGGCCGTGGCGGGGGAGGAAGGCAACCCGCCGCCCGGCGATCTCGCCCAGGAAAAGGGAGTCGCTGGGCGCCCCGTAGGGCGTGGCCACCTGTATCTCGGTCACGTCGTCGAGGAAGGAGTAGAAGCCCGAGCCGCCAATGACGCCGATCTCGGCGTTCTCCGTGTTCGCCATGACCGCACCCTAACCGGGCCCGAAAACGCCGTGGACCCCGCCGTCCTACGACGACAGGGTCTCGTAAGCAAAGACTTACGCGGCCGAGCTGCTGCTCGAGGAGGTGCCGGTGCCGGACGACGACGAGTCCGAGGAGGACGAGGCCGTGGTGGACGACGAGGTCGTGGAGGCGGCGTTCGACGTGGAGGACGACTTGGCCGTCGAGCTGCTCGACGATGAGCCGCGGCTGTCGTTGCGATAGAAGCCGGAGCCCTTGAAGACGATGCCGACCGCGGAGAACACCTTCTTCAGGCGGCCATCACAGCTGGGGCATTCGGTCAGGGCGTCCTCGGTGAACTTCTGCACCACCTCGAGGCCCTCGCCGCACGCGGTGCACTGGTACTGGTAGGTCGGCACTTGTCTTCCTCCTGGCACTCTCACTCGATGAGTGCTAACGACCATCAATAGTGACCTATTCCTCGCGTTCAGTCCACTGCCAGCGGTACGCGGTGACCGACGCCACGTGCGACGGTCCGGCCGACCGGCCTGGTCACGAGCCGCGAGCGCAGGGCCGCGAGCGTCGCCAGAGCCAGCAGCGTCCCGCCCATCGGGACGAGGAAGCCGGCGCCGTCCCAGAGGCGGTCCTCCAGCTGTCCGGCGACGGTGACGGCCGCCGCCTGTCCGAGCGCCACGGCGCCGGTCAGCCAGGTGAAGGCCTCCGTGCGGGCGCCTGCCGACACCAGGCCGTCGACCAGCGTGTAGCCGGTGATCAGGGCGGGCGCGACGCACATGCCGACCAGGAGGCCGACTCCGGCGAGGGCGACCACGGAGTCCGCGGCCCACAGACCGGAGGCGGTCAGGGCCAGCGCCGTGTACCCGATGACCAGACGGCGGCGCGGGGCCGTCTTCCAGGCGATGGCGCCGCAGACGATCCCGGAGAGCATGTTGCCCGCGGCGAACGTGCCGTACAGGACGCCGTTCAGCTCCGGCTCGCCGATCGACTCGGTGAACGCGGCGAGTGCGACCTGCAGACCACCGAAGACGGAACCGATGCCCAGGAAGGCCACGATCAAGACACGCACGCCGGGGATCGACACAGCGGAAGCGTGCTCCACGCGCGCGTGCCCCTCGAGACGTACAGCGGGCTGCGTGCTCTTCTGGGCCGCGAACAGCAGGCCGCCTACCAGGGTCAAGGCGGCCTCCGTGAGCAGGCCGGCCGCCGGGTCCACGGTGGTGCACAGCGCGGTCGCCAGTAGGGGGCCGAGTACGAAGGTCAGCTCGTCGGTGACGGACTCGAAGGCGGCCGCGGTCGTCATCAGGGGCGAGCCCTGGAGCTTGACGCCCCAACGTGCCCGCACCATGGGCCCTGTCTGTGGCACGGAGGCGCCGGTCGGTACGGCCGCCGCGAACAGCGTCCACAGGGGAGCGTCCGTGAGCGCGAGCGCCGTAAGGGAGAGACCCGCCAGGGTGTGGACGAGGACGCCGGGCACCAGGACGGCGCGCTGGCCGTGACGGTCGGCGAGACGTCCGGTGAGGGGCGCGAACAGCGCCATGGAGACACCGGTCACGGCGGCGACGGCACCGGCAGCCCCGTACGAGCCGGTGGTGTGCTGCACGAGCAGTACGAGGGACAGCGTCAGCATCGCGAACGGCTGCCGCGCGGCGAAGCCGGGGAGCAGGAACGTCCAGGCGCCACGCGTACGCAGCAGTTGCCCGTATCCGGGGCGGGAGGAGCCCGATGTCCTGGGGGACTCGGAGGTGACCGTGGATGCCACGGCCCAAGCCTTTCTGCCACCTGGTGGCGCGCCCGTGCGGGAGGCGCCGAGAGCTGTCCTCTTGCGCGGAACTGCGGTAGATACCGGGCCCCTGTGAGGGCAGCGGCCGCCATACGGTCGCGCCAGCTCTGCGTCAGGCAGAGGTGGTTCGATCTGAGTGCGCCTTCATCGTACAGGCATCAATAATCGTGCCCCTGGGAAAGCGAGAATCCCGGCCGCTTTCACCTACGAAGTGCCATTACCGCCCGTCCCTAGCCATCCCGCCAGCTTGCCGCCCTGCCCGACCGCCCGCAGCCGGCGCTCTGCCGCGTCCCGGACGGGGTCCGTGGCCACCACGAGGAGTTCGTCGCCACGTTGCAGGATCGTCGTGGGCAGCGGGACGAACGATTCTCCGTCCCGTACGACCAGCGTGACCGCGGCGCCCGGGGGCAGCCGTAGTTCGTTGATCTCGACGCCGTGCATTTTCGACCCCTCCGGGATCGCGACGGACAGCAGATGTCCGCGCAGTCGCTCCAGGGGCGCCGATTCGATGCCCAGGTCGGCTGCCTCTGCGGCGGACTTGCCCAGGTTCAGCTTCCGGGCCAGCCAGGGGAGAGTCGGGCCCTGTACGAGGGTGTAGACGACGACCAGTATGAAGACGATGTTGAAGATGCGGCGGCTCTCCTCGATGCCGCTCACCATCGGGATCGTGGCCAGGATGATGGGCACGGCGCCGCGCAGGCCCGCCCACGACATCAGGACCTGTTCCTGCCACGGCAGCCGGAAAGGCAGCAGCGCGGTCACGACGCTCAGGGGGCGCGCCACCATGGTCAGCACCAGCCCGATGGCGAGCGCGGGCAGGAAGTCGTCCGTCAGCTCGTGCGGTGTGACCAGCAGGCCGAGCAGGACGAACATGCCGATCTGGGCGATCCAGCCGAGCCCGTCGGCGAAGCCGCGGGTGGCGGGCCAGTGCGGCAGCTTCTGGTTGCCGAGCACCATCGACGCCAGATACACGGCGAGGAAGCCGCTGCCGTGGGCGAGCGCCCCGCCCGCGTACGCCATGACCGCGATGGCCATGACGGCGATCGGGTAGAGGCCGGAGGCGGGCAGCGCCACATGGCGCAACCCGTACGCGCCGAGGAATCCCACCGCGAGCCCGATGGCCGCGCCGATGGCCAGCTCCAGGACTATCGTGCCCAGCAGCGCGTACCAGTGCTCGACCGGACCGGTCGTGGAGAAGGCGACGACGAGGATGACCACCGGAGCGTCGTTGAAGCCGGACTCGGCCTCCAGCATGCCCGTCAGGCGCGCGGGGAGGGGCACTCTGCGCAGCACCGAGAAGACCGCCGCCGCGTCCGTCGAGGAGACCACCGCACCGACGATGAGCGCCTGCCGCCACTCCAGATCGATCAGGTAGTGAGCCGCCGTGGCCGTGACGCCGACGCTCACCGCGACCCCCACCAGTGCCAGTGACGAGGCGGCCGGAAGCGCCGGCTTGATCTCCCGCCACTTCGTGCCCAGACCGCCCTCGGCCAGGATCACGACCAGGGCCGCGTACCCGAACACCTGGGTCAGTTCGGCGTTGTCGAACTGGATGCCGCCGACGCCGTCCTGCCCCATGGCGACGCCGATGCCCAGGTAGACGAGCAGGCTGGGGAGCCCGCTGCGCGAGGAGATGCGAACCGCTGCCACCGCGACGAGCAGAACGAGCGAGCAGATGAGCAGGAGCTGGTTGAGGTGGTGGACAGTCAGGGGGTGCTCCCCTCTCGGTGGTGCAAGTGCTTCGTTAGCTTACCTAACTCTTGACGCTTTCTTGACGATCGCGAATGTGGCCCCGATCGCCTGAAGCTGCCTGTTCCCGACTCCGCGTCAAGGCGCGTCGAGCCCTGACCTATGGTTGCTCCAGCGTTCAGTCAAAAGCACGGCCCCGCCTGCCGCTCGCGTGAGGACAGCAAGGACAGCGATGCCCCCCAACACCACCTCTTCTTCCGGTCAGACGCGCGGCAAGTCCGGCAGGAAGAAGGGGCGCAGAGCCCGTCTGATCTTGATCGTCCTGGTGCTGGCCATCATCGGGGGCGTCGGGTACGGGGCGTTCTGGTCCATCAGCACCGTGCGCGCCTCCTTCCCGCAGACCAAGGGATCGATCGAACTGGACGGTCTGTCAGGACCCGTGGACGTCAAACGTGATGGCAACGGGATCCCGCAGATCTACGCCGCCACCGACGAGGACCTGTTCATGGCGCAGGGCTATGTCCAGGCGCAGGACCGGTTCTACGAGATGGACGTACGCCGCCACATGACGTCCGGCAGGCTCTCCGAGATGTTCGGCAAGGGCCAGGTCGACAACGACGAGTTCCTGCGCACCCTCGGCTGGAAGCGGGTCGCGGAGGAGGAGTACGAGACCAAGCTGTCGGCGGAGACGAAGAAGTACCTCCAGGCGTACGCCAAGGGAGTCAACGCCTATCTCCGGGGCAAGGACGGTGAGGACATCTCGCTGGAGTACGCGGCGCTCGGTTTCTCCAACGACTACAAGCCCGCGGAGTGGACTCCGGTCGACTCGGTGTCCTGGCTCAAGGCGATGGCCTGGGACCTGCGCGCCAACATGCAGGACGAGATCGACCGCTCCCTGATGACCAGCCGTCTCGGCCCGCAGCAGATCGCCGACCTGTACCCGCGGTACCCGTACGACCGGAACAAGACGATCGTGCAGGAGGGTGAGTACAACCGGACCACCGAGGAGTACGAGCAGCGGGGCAGCACGGACGCGTCCGAGGGGGGCTCCGCCGGGCTCGCCGGCGGCGCCACGGCCCCGGAGGACGGTCTCCAGAGCCAGCTGTCGGGCCTCTACGACGAACTGGACGACGTCCCCACGGCCGTCGGTGTGAACGGCAACGGCATCGGCTCGAACTCCTGGGTCATCGGCGGCGCCCACACCATCAGCGGCAAGCCGCTCCTGGCCAACGATCCGCATCTGTCGCCGTCGCTGCCGTCGGTCTGGTACCAGATGGGCCTGCACTGCAGGAGCGTCTCCGACAAGTGCCAGTACGACGTCTCCGGGTACACCTTCGCGGGGCTGCCGGGCGTGGTGATCGGCCACAACCAGAACATCGCCTGGGGGATGACCAACTCAGGTGCCGACGTCGCCGACCTGTACCTGGAGAAGCTCACCGGGGACGGCTACGAGTACGACGGCAAGGTGAGGTCCTTCACCACCCGCGAGGAGAAGATCGACGTCGCGGGTGGCGCCAGCAAGACCATCGTTGTCCGGGAGACCAACAACGGGCCGCTGCTGTCCGACCGCGACGACGAGCTCGTGAAGGTCGGCAAGAAGGCCACCGTCGACCAGGAGGCACCCGACCGCGGCGACGGCTACGGCATTGCCCTGCGCTGGACCGCCCTGGACCCCGGCACCTCGATGGACGCGGTCTTCGCGATGAACAAGGCCACCGACTGGACCGGCTTCCGCAAGGCCGCCGCCCTGTTCGACGTGCCCTCGCAGAACCTGATCTACGCCGACACGGAGAACAACATCGGCTACCAGCTGCCCGGCAGGATCCCCAAGCGCGGCGAGGGCGACGGCTCGCTCCCGTCGCCCGGCTGGGACTCCAAGTACGAGTGGACCGGCTACATCAAGCAGTCCGAGCTGCCCTACGAGTACAACCCGGACCGCGGCTACATAGTCACCGCCAACCAGGCCGTCGTCGACAAGGAGCAGTACCCCTACACGCTGACCACGGACTGGGGCTACGGCACACGCAGCCAGCGGATAACCGATCTCATCGAGTCGAAGCTCAAGGGCGGCGGCAAGGTCTCGACCGACGACATGCGCCAGATGCAGCTCGACAACAGCAGTGAGATCGCCAAGCTTCTGGTGCCCCTGCTGCTCAAGATCGACGTCCCCGACAAGGACGTACGGGACGGGCAGAAGCTCCTTGAGGGCTGGAACTACACCCAGGAAGCCGATTCGGCGGCTGCCGCCTACTTCAACGCGGTCTGGCGCAACATCCTGAAGCTCGCGTTCGGCAACAAGCTGCCCAAGGAACTGCGGGTCGAGGGCCAGTGCCTGTACGTCGAGCCGGTCGACACCACTGGTCCGGCCGACGAGGACCGGCGGGTGCGGGAGTGCGGCCAGCGTGACGCGGACAGCGCGCAGCCGGACGGCGGCGACCGCTGGTTCGAGGTGGTCAGGACCATCCTCGACGACGAGGACAGCGACTGGTGGCAGGCGCCCGGCAACCGCACCGACGATCCGGCCACGAACCGCGACGAGCTCTTCGGGCGGGCCCTGGAGGACGCCCGCTGGGAGCTGACCGCCAAGCTCGGCAAGGACATGGACACCTGGAACTGGGGCCGCCTGCACCGGCTGTACCTGAAGAACCAGACCATGGGCACCGACGGACCAGGCTTCCTGCAGTTCATGCTCAACCGCGGCCCGTACAACATGAGCGGCGGCGAGGCCGCGGTCAGCGCCACCGGCTGGAACGCCGCGGGCGGCTACACCGTGGTCTGGGTGCCGTCGATGCGGATGGTGGTGAACCTCGACGACTTCGACAAGTCGAAGTGGATCAATCTCACCGGCGCTTCCGGGCACGCCTACAACGCCCACTACATCGACCAGACCGACAAGTGGGCCAAGGGCGAGCTGCTGGACTGGGTCTCCACGAAGCGGGCGGTCGACGAGAGCACCGAGGACACGCTGCTGCTGAAGCCCTGAGCCGGACGGACGGCCTTTCGGCAGGCCTCCCCGTGAAAACGGCCCTCCACGCGCGTGGAGGGCCATTTCGCAGATCTGCCTCTCCGGGCAGATCAGTCTCTACGGGCGCCGACGGAAGCGACGCACTCCCGAAGGGGTGACCACCGCGTGCACTGGCCGGTCATGCGGTTCCTCGGGGACACGATCGACCACTTCGGAGTCGTACAGCAGCACCACCAGCGCCGGATCGGCCCCCGCCCTCTCCAGGCGCGCGAGCACCCGGTCGTACGACCCTCCACCACGACCGAGCCGCATCCCGCGCGCGTCCACGGCGAGCCCCGGCAGCAGGACGGCATCGGCCGAGAGCACGGCATCCGGTCCGAGGCGCTCGCCCGCGGGCTCCAGGAGGGCCATTTTTCCCCGGTGTTGTACGCGGACGAGCGAGTCCTGACCGTCGTACGCGCCCCAGTCCAGGTCGTTGTCCGCCATCAGGGCCGGCAACAGAACGCGTACCCCGCGCGCGTGGAGCGCGTCGAGGAGCGCGCGCGTACCCGGCTCGCTCCCCACGGAGACATACGCCGCCACGGTGCGCGCCTGCGCCAGTTCGGGCAGCTCCAGGGCGCGAACGGCGAGTGCGGCTTCCGATTCCCGTCCGTCATCAGCCGTCAACCGGCTTCTCACCATGAGGAACTCCTGCCGCAACATTCGCTTGCCAGGCTCCGCATCCGGTCTCGGCCGACTCACAACTAGCTCCCGTACTCTCGCTGATGCACTCATATGAGAGCGAATTAACCGGAGCCACATATTCCGAACATTGGCACCGGATAAGGTGACGGGCATGACTCAGGCACACCCCAGGATCAGCAAGGCTGTCATCCCCGCAGCAGGTCTCGGTACCCGGTTCCTGCCGGCCACCAAGGCCACTCCCAAGGAGATGCTGCCGGTCGTCGACAAGCCGGCGATCCAGTACGTGGTCGAGGAAGCCGCCTCCGCGGGCCTCGACGATGTCCTCATGATCACAGGCCGCAACAAGCGTCCCCTTGAGGACCATTTCGACCGCAACTACGAGCTGGAATCGGCCCTTCAGAAGAAGGGCGACGCCAACCGGCTCGCCAAGGTGCAGGAGTCCAGCGACCTCGCGACCATGCACTACGTGCGCCAGGGTGACCCCAAGGGCCTCGGTCACGCCGTCCTGTGCGCCGCCCCGCACGTCGGCCACGAGCCCTTCGCCGTCCTCCTCGGCGACGACCTGATCGACCCGCGCGACCCCCTGCTGGCGCGCATGGTCGAGGTCCAGGAGCAGTACGGCGGCAGCGTCATCGCCCTCATGGAGGTCGCGCCCGAGCAGATCCACCTCTACGGATGCGCGGCCGTCGACACCACCGCGGACAGCGACGTGGTCAAGGTCCACGACCTGGTCGAGAAGCCGTCCGCGACGGACGCCCCGTCGAACTACGCGATCATCGGGCGCTACGTCCTCGACCCGCACATCTTCGACATACTCCGCAAGACCGAGCCGGGCCGCGGCGGCGAGATCCAGCTCACCGACGCCCTCCAGCAGCTCGCCGCCGACGAGAAGGTCGGCGGACCCGTGCACGGCGTCGTCTTCAAGGGCCGCCGCTATGACACCGGCGACCGAGGCGACTACCTGCGTGCCATTGTCCGACTCGCGTGCGAACGTGAAGACCTGGGCCCGGACTTCCGGACCTGGCTTCGCAGTTACGTCACCGAGGAGATGTAGCAACTTTGAGCAGCACCGCGGCCCACGTCACCGGCCAGGACCACCTCTGGTCGGTGACCGAGCACCTGGAGGACATCCTCACGACCGTCCGCCCCCTCGAACCCATCGAGCTGCAACTCCTCGACGCCCAGGGCTGTGTCCTGGTCGAGGACGTCACGGTGCCGGTCTCCCTGCCGCCGTTCGACAACAGCTCGATGGACGGGTACGCGGTCAGGGTCGCCGATGTAGCGGGCGCGAGCGAGGAGTTCCCGGCCGCCCTCAGGGTCGTCGGGGACGTCGCGGCGGGTCCTGCCGGGCCGCTCCAGGTGGGCCCCGGCGAGGCCGCCCGCATCATGACCGGCGCCCCGCTGCCGCCGGGCGCCGAGACCGTCGTCCCCGTGGAGTGGACCGACGGTGGCCTCGGCGAGGGCCCCGTTTCCCGGATGCGCGCCCACAGCACGGCCCCCGAGGGTGCGTCCGGCCAGGTCCAGGTGCACCGCCCGGCTCCGGCACGCGCGCACGTGCGCGCGAAGGGCAGCGACGTCAAGGCCGGGGACCGCGCCCTGGAAGCGGGCACCGTCCTCGGCCCGCCCCAGATCGCGCTGCTCGCCGCGATCGGCCGGGGGACGGTACGAGTGCGCCCGCGCCCGCGCGTGGTCGTCCTGTCCACCGGCAGTGAACTCGTCCAGCCCGACGAGGAGTTGGGCAGCGGCCAGATCTACGACTCCAACAGCTTCGCGCTGACCGCCGCCGCCCGCGACGCCGGAGCCATCGCCTACCGCGTGGGCGCGGTCGCCGACGACGCCGAGACCCTCCGGGCCACCATCGAGGACCAGCTCATCCGCGCCGACCTCCTGGTCACCACGGGCGGCGTCAGCGTGGGGGCGTACGACGTCGTCAAGGAGGCACTGGAGTCCGTCGGCGACGAGGACGAGCCCGGCAGCGGCATCGAATTCCGCAAGCTCGCCATGCAGCCCGGCAAGCCCCAGGGCTTCGGCTCCATCGGCCCCGACCACACCCCGCTGCTCGCGCTGCCGGGCAACCCCGTGTCCTCGTACGTCTCCTTCGAGCTGTTCGTACGCCCCGCGATCCGCACCCTGATGGGGGTCGACGACATCCACCGGCCCACGACCAGGGCAGTCCTGCAGACGGACAAGGCGCTGACCTCGCCCGCCGGACGCCGTCAGTTCCTGCGCGGGCGGTACGCGAACGGAGAAGTGACCCCCGTCGGCGGCGCCGGCTCGCACCTGATCGCGGCCCTCGCCCGGGCCGACGCCCTGATCGTGGTCCCCGAGACCGTGGAATCCGTGGAGCCCGGCACCGAGGTCGAGGTGGTACTCCTCGGCTGACCGGGCCGGGATGGCGGTACCGTGTCGCGCACAACAGGCCCGACCGGGAGCGCCATGAGTACCAACGACCGACTGACCCACATCGACGAGGCGGGCGCCGCCCGCATGGTCGACGTGTCCGGGAAGGACGTGACCGCGCGCACCGCTCGCGCCAGCGGCCGGGTCCTGGTCTCGCCCCGGGTGATCGAGCTGCTGCGCGGCGAGGGCCTCCCCAAGGGTGACGCACTGGCCACCGCACGCATCGCGGGCATCATGGGCGCCAAGCGCACACCGGACCTGATTCCGCTGTGCCACCCGTTGTCGGTGGCGGGTGTCAAGATTGATCTGTCGGTCGCGGACGACGCCGTCGAGATCCTGGCCACCGTGAAGACCACCGACCGTACGGGTGTGGAGATGGAAGCCCTCACCGCGGTCAGCGTGGCGGCTCTCACCGTGATCGACATGGTCAAGGCGGTCGACAAGGGGGCGGTCATCACGGACGTACGCGTTGAGGAGAAGACGGGCGGCAAGTCGGGCGACTGGAGCCGGACGTGACGTATCGCGCCCTTGTCGTCACGGCATCCAACCGCGCCGCCGCCGGGGTCTACGAGGACAAGGGCGGCCCATTGATCGCCGAGGGGCTCGTCTCGTACGGCTTCAAGGTGGACGGGCCGCGGACAGTGCCCGACGGGGACCCCGTGGAGGCCGCCCTGCGCGAGGGCGTCGAGGCCGGGTACGACGTCATCGTGACCACCGGAGGCACCGGCATCTCGCCCACCGACCGCACCCCCGAAGCGACCCGGAGCGTCCTCGACCACGAGGTGCCGGGCATTGCGGAGGCCATCAGAGCGTTCGGAAGGGAGAAGGTGCCGACGTCGGCGCTGTCCCGGGGACTGGCCGGAGTTGCCGGGCGGACACTGATCGTGAACCTGCCGGGCTCCACCGGCGGGGTCAGGGACGGACTCGCCGTTCTGCGGCCCCTATTGATCCACGCCGTGGACCAGCTCCGCGGTGGCGATCACCCCAGACCCAGCGGCAGCGGGGGTGCGAGCTGAACAGCCCATCCTGGCCGGTCGAGCTGGTGGACGGTGATGTCGTCCTCCGGCCCATAAAGATGCGCGACCACCGGGCCTGGCGCGACGTCAACCGGCGCAACCGGGACTGGCTGCGCCCCTGGGAAGCCACCATCCCGCCGCCCACACCCACCGGGCCGATAGCGCACCGGCCGACCTACCGCCAGATGGTCCGGCACCTGCGCGCCGAGGCCAACGCGGGCCGGATGCTGCCGTTCGTCATCGAGTACCAGGGGCGGCTTGTCGGGCAGTTGACCGTCGCCGGAATCACCTGGGGCTCGATGTGCTCGGGCCATGTCGGGTACTGGGTGGACGAGGCGGTCGCCGGACGCGGAGTGATGCCGACAGCCGTCGCTCTCGCGGTCGACCACTGCTTCCGCACCATCGGGCTGCACCGCATCGAAGTCTGTATTCGCCCCGAGAACGGCCCCAGCCGCCGGGTCGTGGAGAAACTCGGATTCCGCGAGGAAGGACTTCGTCCACGTTATCTTCACATCGACGGGGCCTGGCGCGACCACCTCGTCTTCGCGCTCACGGCGGAAGAGATCCCTGAGGGCCTGCTCAGCCGCTGGCGGCGGACTCGTTCGCGAAACACGTCCGAAAACTCGCCGCGGGACACCCCACGGAACACCGCCTAACACCGCCTAACACCGACCAAATGAAATGCATGTTCGAAAATGATCGGCGATCGACCGTCCTCAGGCATTAATTTCCCGCTCTCGGTGGCCTGCTGATCGCATCGGTCGCAAAAAAAGCTCGAAATATCAGCCAGATCGTGCGACACACCGGCGGAATTGGCAGATGGCCTCACGCAAACCCCTCTACCGTGTGAGGCGTGAGCAGCAGCGGCCTCATCTACGCAGTCATTGTCGGGGCCTGGGCCGCCTACTTGGTGCCCATGTGGCTCCGTAGGCAGGACGAGCTGAATGAGGCCCGTCCGACGGAACGCTTCAGCACTGCCATCCGGTTGCTGTCCGGACGGGCGGGGATGGAGCGCCGATACGCCAAGGACCTGCGGGCGCGCTCCACCGATGAGGGGGAGCACGCCGCCGAACCGGACGGCCTTACCGGATCGGTGGACGCCCGGGCCTTCGCCATGCCTCAGACCCGGCGCGAGGCGCGGGGCAAGGTCGCGGACGTACGGGACGGTGCCCGGGGCGCACGCGGTGAGGGGCGGCCCGCGCCGGAGGGTGGGCCTTCGGCTTCGGCTGCCGTTTCCGGGAAGCGGGCGGCTGACTCGGCGTCCAGGCCGGGATCGGCGGGTGCGCCTAAGCCCGGTGCCAAGTCGGCGTCGCAGACTGGCCGTTCGGTCGGTGGCAGGCCGGTGCCTCAGCAGGGGGCCAAGCCGGGAGGGAAGTCGAGCACCAAGCCGTCGTCGTCACCGGCACAGTCCTCGTCCTCGTCCTCCTCCTCGCCCGCGTCCTCCTCCTCGGCTCGTTCGCGCCGTGCTGCCGCGGCGGAGGCCGCCGCGCGCGCCCGGCGCTCGAAGGTGCTCGCGCGCCGGCGGCGTACGACCACGGTCCTCTTCTTCGCCTTCACACTCGGCGCGATTGTGGCGGCTGTCGGGGGGCTCGCGTTCCTGTGGGCGCCGGGGGTGCCGGCGATAATGCTGAGCGTCTACATCGCGTATCTGCGCTCCCAGGAGCGGCGGAGGTTCACGTACACGATGGACCGAAGGCGCGCCGAGGCCGCGGCGCAGCGGCTGCGGGAACGGCAGCCGAGGCGGCGACCGTCCGCCGAGCCGTCCGCCGCGGACGACCCGGAGGACGGACCGGAGCCGACCAGTGACTCCGGCCTGTCCGCACTGGCCGCCGACCGCCGAGCCCTCGTGGAGCAGACCGACCACGCGGAGTGGGTCGACCAGCAGCGCGAACGCCGACGCGGTCCGGCCGGCGGCGACAGCTGGGACCCCGTCCCGGTACCACTGCCGACCTACGTGACGGCCCCTGTCGCCCCGCGCGCCACGGCCGGTGTCGACCTGGGCGCACCCGACGCGTGGAGTTCGGCACGCTCAAGCGCGGCCGAGCGCCCCGCGGCAGGGACGGCTCCGACGCCGGAGGACGAGCCGTCCGAGCCCGACGCGGACTCGGACGGCGCCGCGGACGCCCGCCGCGCCGCCTCGGCCCGCCGGGCCCGCGAACGGGGCCGCACTCCGCTCTTCGACCAGTACGAGGACGGCGACCGTCCGCGCGCCGCCAACGAGTGACGAGCGAGTGGCAATGCCCCAGAAGCCCCACCCTTGACCAGCCAGGAACGGATTTCCAAGCACCCGGACGCGGATGCTAGAGTTTCCCTCGTTGCAAGGGCCTGTGGCGCAGTCCGGTAGCGCACCTCGTTCGCATCGAGGGGGCCAGGGGTTCGAATCCCCTCAGGTCCACGCACGACTGTTCTTGAGTTCGCTCGGGAGCGGTTGACGAGATCCCGCTGATCATCATGATCGGTCGGGATCTTTGTCGTTTCTGGGGCTTGTTCGAGCCTGTTCGGGGTGATGGATGGCAGCGGTCCTTGGTGAGGGCTGGGTTGGTGTGCTGCCGCAGGTTACAGAAGGCATGGCGGCCAGCCCCGGTGCCCGTCCAGACGGGCCCGTCCCGGGGGATGCCCTGCCCAGTCCCGGAGCCGGGCCAACTCGCCCTGTTCGTAGGGAGGTTGCGGCTTTCGTGGAGAAGCGATCCGCACGGGCGGGGCCTCGCCCCGCTCGACCCAGACGAGTGCTTCCCGGGTGCGACGCAGCCAGGTCCGGCAGGTCTGCACGGTCGAGCCGTCCAGACCCGGGCAGCCGGACAGCACGAACGCGTCGATTGTCTCCGTGCGCAGCCAGACACCGGGATCGCGTGGCAGTCCGCCGCTGTCGGCCCACACGGCCAGTCGCCCCACCACGTACAGAAGCCGCCGTGCCTCGTAGCAGGTGGCCGGTACGGCCGCCGCCACCGTGGCTCGCACCTGGTCGGCGACCGGCGTCCACCGCTGGTGCGGCAGCCGCGGGCGGTAGTCGCGAATCCGGCTGGAGATCTCCGAGTTCAGGGTCACGGACCAAGACCATCGGCTGGTCAAGCAGCCGGTGAAGGGGTTGAAGCCGATCATCGCGGAAAGGAGTGCATCTGCATGGTCGGAGGCATGAACCGCAGAAGGCCGCCGCGCGAGCTTAGTGGGCACGCCTGGCGCCCTGCCTTCCCCGCAACACAGGGAAGGCAGGGCGTCCGTTCGCCGACCACCGTCGCATAGTCGACGTCTATCGCTCTGCGGCCGTGCCGGCGGCGGTCATCAGACCTGTTGCTTGCAGCTACAGCACCATTCAGCCCGCCGGTCCGTCAGCGATGGCCAGCATGTTCTCAATGAGGTCGGCGGCGCGCGGGGTGCCGCCCTCGGCCCGGGCGTCGGCGCGCAACTGTGCCGATCGGCGGGCGACTTCCGTGTCGGTGACCAGTTCGTTCAGGGCCGCTCTCAGGGTTTCAGCAGTGGCGTCCGGGGTGTCGATGCGGCGGGCAACGCCCAGCTCCACGAGCCGGTCCGCGTTCACGAACTGCTCGGCGCCCTGCGGCACGGCGATCATCGGGACGCCCGCAAGGAGTCCTTCGCCGCAGCCGCCCATTCCGGCGTGGGTGACGAAGGCGTCTGCCTGCTCCAGGATCGCCCTCTGCGGGACCCAGGAATGCACCTCGACGTTGGGTGGGATGTCGCCGATTTCGTGCGGGTTGGTGTACTTGCCGATCTGGAGCACGATGTGCCAGCCGGGCAGGTTTCCGTACGCCGCGATGCACTGGCGGTAGAACTCCGGTTGGCGCGTGTACGCCGAGCCCAGGGAGATCAACAGTACGTTCTCCGCGTCCGCTGACTGTGTCCAGCTGTCCGCGTCCGCACGTGCGTCGAAGCAGGGCCCGACGAAGGTCACCGAGTCGGTGTCGACCTTGTCGGCGTACGGCTGCATCGCCCGAGAGATCAGGGCCAGGGCCCGTGCGGGAGGACCGGAGAAGGCGTCCACGTCCGTGGTAGTCGCCCCGCAGTCGGCGAGCCAGTGTGCGAACCTCGCCCGGTATACGTCGGCACCCGGCAACTTCCGCAGGTGCGCCGCGATCTCCTCTTCATAACCGTCCCAGGCCACGAACGTCGGGGACAGCTGCATGAGGGGCCGGCCCTGCGATTCGGCGAGGGCGCGCGCGGCGTAGGCGCCGATGTCGTACAGGTACAGGTCAGCCGGGTCGTGGTCGTAGGCGGCGCGCAGCTGAGGGAGTGCCTGGATGGCGTCGTCGAGGAAAAGGTTCGCCGCGGCGATGGGGTCGTCGGGCCAGTTGTTGTCGGCAACCGGCAGCATGGAGGTGCAGGGCACCAATTCGGTGCCGGTGTCCGCGATCCGGTCGGCCACGGCTGGGTCGTTTGCGTAGGTGACCCGGTGGCCGCGGGCCACCAGCTCGCGAATGATCTCTAGGCTCGGCAGGACGTGGCTGACAGCGGGGATGCCGACCATCGCGATGTGGGCACGGCGACGGGACATGGGCGATCACTCGTTTCGGGTGCGGGGTGGGCATGGACGGATCGAGGTGCATCCGTCGGTGTCACGGATGACGAGTGCGCGGGGCGGCTGCGGCCAGCTCGGCGACCGATCCCGACATGATCGTCCGGACGTGCTCGGTGATGTGATCCGCGGGCCAGTCCCACCAGGCGACGGCGAGGAGGCGGGCGACGTCCTCGGCGTCGTAGCGGGTGCGGATGAGCCGGGCAGGGTTGCCGCCGACAATGCCGTAGTCGGGTACGTCGCCTGTGACCACGGCGCCGGAGGCGATGATCGCGCCGTGGCCGATCCGAACGCCGGGCATGACCGTCGCGCTGTGGCCGAACCAGACGTCGTTGCCGACGATGGTGTCGCCCCGGCTGGGCAGGTTGGTGAGCAGGTCGAAGTGGTCGGCCCAGGAGCCGCCCATGGTGGGGAAGGGGAAGGTCGAGGGGCCGTCCATACGGTGGTTGGCGCCGTTCATGATGAACCGTGTTCCGGTGCCCAGCGCGCAGAATTTACCGATGACGAGTCTCTCGGGGCCGTAGTGGTAGAGGACGTTGCGCGCCTCGAACGCAGTCGGATCACTTGGGTCGTCGTAGTAGGAGTACTCGCCGACTTCGATCAGCGGGGACTTCACCAGCGGCTTGAGCAGCACCACCCGCTGCTGTTCGGGCATCGGGTGCAGGACGGTGGGGTCGGCGGGAGCAGCCGGCATCGTGAGTCGATTCCTCTCTGGAACGGGCGTTGGAGTCGGACAGGAACCCTCAGCCTCTGATCACGGGCCCTCGGGCGGCGCGCAGAGCCAGGTGGGTTCCTCTCCAGCGCCGCCGCAGCAACCGGTCGTGGCTGACGAGGACGACGGTGCCGGCGAAACCGGCCAAGGCGGTCTCCAGCTCCTCGGCAAGGGCTGGAGACAGGTGGTTGGTGGGCTCGTCGAGCAGCAGGATGTCCGCAGGCCGGCTGACCAACCGCGCCAGGGCGAGCCGCTGCCGCTGGCCGGTGGAGAGCCGCCTGACTGGCACCGCCAGCCGGGACCGGTCGAACAGCCCGAGGGCCAGAAGCCGTTCGGCGTGGTCGTCGGCTTCCCCCGCCCGCCCACGGGCGTAGGCGGCCAGGAGGGTCTCATCCGCCGAACCGGGGTCCGGGTCCTGCGGGAGGTACCCGATCCGGCCGCGCCTGTTGACGTGCCCGCGGACGGGGGCCAGATCGCCGGCCAGGACGCGCAGCAGGGTGCTCTTGCCCGCGCCGTTCTCGCCCGTGACCAGCAGATGCTCGCCCGCCCGGACTGTCAGATCGATCGGGTCGAGTCTGCCGGAGACGGCCACCCCGACGGCGTCGAGCACGGCGCCGTGCAGCTGTCCGGCGCGCAGCACAGGCGAGAAGTTCAGAGGCTCCGGCGGGGCCGGGACCGGGTCGGCCTGCAGGCGGCGCAGCCGTTCCTCGGCGTTGCGGACGCGGCTGGCCAGGGACTGCTGCACACGGGCACCGGCCTGGTTGTAGGCCAGTTTGTTGCCGTCCTTCATGGCCCGGCCGGGGGCCACCCGGCGGGCGGTACCCGAAGCCGAGTCGCGCACTCGGTCGACCTCGGCACGCCACCGGTCGTAGTGCTGGGCCCAGCGCCGCCGCGCCGCCGCCTTCTCCGCGAGGTAGCCGGCGTAGCCGTTGCCGTACCGGACGACGCTGCGTCGGTCCCCGTCCACCTCCAGCAGGCTTGTAGCGACGTGTTCGAGGAAGCCCCGATCGTGGGAAACAACCACTGTGGTGCCCCGCCGGCTATGCAGGTGCTCCTCCAGCCATGCCAGGGCGGCCTCGTCCAGATGGTTGGTCGGCTCGTCCAGCAGCAGCACCTCCGGAGCAGCTGCCAGCACCGCCGCCAGACGCAGCCGGACCTGTTCGCCGCCGGAGAGACTGCCCATGGTCGAGGCACGGCCCACCTGCCTCAGGCCGAGGCCGTGCAGAGCGCGTTCCAGCCGGGCATCGGCGTCGTAGCCGCCGCGCAGCTCGAAGGCCGAGACGGCCTCGCCGTACGCGTCGAGCGCCGACTCGTCACCGTCGGCCATCGCTGCCTCCAGGCGGCGCATCCGTGCTTCGATCGCACGAAGATCGCCCAGTGCCTTGTCGATGACCTGCTGGGCCGTCACATCCGCTGGCAGGCCCCCGTCCTGGGCGAGGTAGCCGACGCCGCCGTCGGCCTGCAGGATGATCTCCCCCTGGTCGGGGCGCTCCCGCTTGGCGAGCAGCCGCAGCACGGTGGTCTTGCCGGACCCGTTCTCGCCGACGATCCCGGTGCACTCACCCTTCGCGAGCGAGCAGGTCACCGAGTCGAGAACGGGCCTGCCGTCGAAGGACTTGCTGACTGCGAGCGCGGTGATCTGTGTGGACATACGAGCAACTCCGAAGCTGTCAGGGACGGAACGGTCGCCTGGGACCGCAAGGCCGGAAGAACGCTTCGGAAGAGCATCGGCAACTCCACTAGTGCGACAGTTGTTACTTTAAGATGCTGTCATGATCTAGTCCCGCCGAGCAACCGGATTCCTGATGACAGACCCACCGGACAACCCGCCGGAACGTGCCCGCCCCACCGCACCGCCCGACCGCCGACCGGGCGGCCGCACTGCCCGCATCCGCGCCCAAGTTCTCGACGCGGTGCGCGCCGAACTCGGTGAACACGGTTACGAGGGGCTCACGATGGAGGGCGTGGCGGCCCGCGCCGGCGTGCACCGCGCCACGGTCTACCGGCGCTGGCAGGACGTCGGTGGCTTGCTCGCCGACGTCCTTGACGCCGCCGGCGAGGACGACTGGCAGCCCCCGAACACCGGCTCGCTGCGCGGCGATCTGACAGCCCTCAATGACGAGATCCAGGAGTCCTTGGTCGCACAACCGTCGGTCCCCGAAGCCCTGATTGCCGCCTCGTTCCGCTCCGCGCAAGCCGCCCACGCCCAGCATCAGCTGTGGGAGGACCGGTACGCGCGCTGTGAGGCCCTCGTCGAGCGCGCCATCGATCGCGGTGAACTCCCGCCGGACGCGGACGCGCGGCGTCTGCTGATCGCCGCCACCGCACCGCTCTACCACCAGCTAGTACTCCTGCGGACCGCTCCTGATCCGCAGTTGCCCGGTCACGCCGCCACCACAGCAACCCTGGCCGCCGCCGCCGGAGCGTTCACCCGCCCTGCGCAGGGCGAAGAATCCTGACGGCCGACCTGCGGGGTGGGCCCTAGGACTGCGGGGGTCCTCAAGGTCGATGACGGCCGGAGCCTGTCTGCTCTTGCGCGAGTTGTGCTCTTCCCGCTCCGCGGCCCAGGCGCCCTTCGCTCGTTGATCGCCGTGCTCCTGAGGTGGGCCCACCCGCCCGTAACCGGGTCCTCGCCCCTGTCGCGGGCTCAGCCGAGGGTGTAGCCGTACTTCTCGGCGACCGCTTCCATGGCCACCACGTCGGCCGGGTCGAGCGGCGGCCCGACCCGGCCCCTGACACCGGGGCGCCCTATCTCCTGGAACATGCCGTCCATGCCGCCGGGAACGTACAAGAAGTACATCCGGGCGGGTTGATCGGCGCTGATGTTGCGGAAGGAGTGGCGCACTCCCTTGGGGACGTAGACCACTCCGCCCGGCCCGACCTCGAACTCCTCGTCGCCGGCGGTCACATGGAGTGCCCCCTCCAGGAGGACGAACGTCTCGGACTCGCCGTGGTGGGTGTGCGGCGGCGGCCCGGCCTCGGCGGGTACCACGGCTTCCGCCAAGGAGAGTTCACCACCGGTGCCAGCGGCCCCGAGAAGAGTGGTGTAGGTGTCTCCCACGAGGAAAACGGGAGAGCCGCCGTCCGGCGGTACATGCAGAGGAGGCAGGGACACTGGTCGTCTTTCTGATCGGCGGTACATTTCGCATGCCACAACGGAGGTTTGCGGGGTCCGGTTCAACGCGGTGCCAGTGCGGGCCGCCCGCCGGCCGGCCACGAGACGGCATTGCCAATCGGCCTCGTCTCCCGACACGCCGAGAGCCTGATACCGAAGTAGTTGCGGGGTTCAACGTGTGTAGCCTCAACACGTATGGCGGCCGTGGACGAACACCCGACCGCTGTCTCGCTTCCGGGGCAACCGGCGTGCGGTGGTCGCCATCGATTACTGCCGGTGTTGCCGCGGCTATTCAGCTATTCAGCAACTATCAGCAAGGACAGCCATGAAGATCGGTTTTGCGCTCCCGCAGTTCCACGAGCAGGCTTTAGGCATAGCCCGGACCGCGGAGTTCGCCCGCGAGGTGGAGAACGCGGGGGCCGCGAGTCTGTGGGTGAGCGACCGCAACCTGGCCCCCGTCAACCCGAAGGTCGGGTACGGAGGGCAGGGCAACACCATTCCCGCCGAACTCAACGCGGCCGCGGACCCGTTCGTACTTCTGGGCATCGCGGCGAGCGCCACCGAGCGTGTGCTGCTCGGCACGCATGTGCTCATCGCCCCGCTGTATCCGCCGGTGCAGATGGCCAGGGCGCTCACCAGCATCGACCTGATCAGTGAGGGGCGTCTGCTGCCCGGTTTCGGTATCGGCTGGTCGCCGGAGGAGTACGAGGCCGCGGGTACGGACTTCACCCGGCGCGGCGCGCGGATGAACGAGCTGCTCGACGCTCTCGACGCCATCTGGACCAACGACCCGGCCCACTACAGCGGTGAGTTGATTTCGGTGCCCCTGCACCACGCTCCCCTCAAGCCGGCCCGGCGCCCCCGCCCGCCGTTCTACCTCGGCGCTCTGTCCGAGCGCGCTCTGCGGAGGGTCGCCGAGCGCGGTGACGGCTGGCTGCCGCTGGTCGTAGTGCCTAGTTATGTGGACATCGACGGACTGTTGAACCAGCGGGCGCTCATCGACCGACTGGCCCACGAGGCCGACCGGGACCCCTCCGCGATCGACACGGTCCTGCGGGTCAACATCGACGAGGGCACCACGACGCAGCAGGTCGCCGACGTCATCAAGGCGGTCCACGAGCGCACCGGGATCGACCACTTCATGGTCGACTCGCTGTACACCGTCCACAGCATCGACGGATCCATCGCCCACGCTGCCGAGCTGATCACCCTGGTCGAGAGGGGCTGACAACGGTACCGACTCGGCGGTCGTAGGAGGCTCGGGCCGGAAACCGTCCGTCCTGGGGTGGGGAGGAAGACGTCGGCAGCCCGACGTGGTCGTCCGTGCGTCGGCGCAGGTGGCCCGCTGCGTCACGGTAGGAGTTTTGCACGACGATCCGATCCACCCTAGGGCCTGGTCCGGGGACCGAACGCCCGGGCTGTCCCGGGCCGGTAGGGCTGGGTGGGTGCGGGTGGTGCGCGCGGGAAGAACCCACGAACCAGGCCGAGGGCCACGCCTCCGACCGCGTGCTCAAGCCGGTCTTCTCCTGCCCGGACCCGATCCGAGCCGGATGAGGATGAACCGGATCAGTGGCGGGCGGCCGGTGTGCACTGATCGCCGCCGAGGTGTCGCTCGCCATCGTCTCCTCGCTCGCCGAACGGGCCGCCGTCCGCACGGTCGTCCCAGGTGAGCAGCTGCCCGCCGCGCTGTCGCAGAACGAGGCCCGTGGCCGGATCGCGGGCGCACCGCTACAGCAGCTTGACTGGGTCATTAGGACTCCACCGACCTCACAACGCAGAAGGCACAGCTGACCCCCGGGATCACCTGACAGTGGCCAGGGTCATGAACGGGGGAAACGTGAATGAAGGCCCCGGGTTCTTCCCGAGGCCGTGTGTGGGTGCTCATTGCGAGCATCGCCGGTTACCGTCCGCTTACACCACCAGGGCTCTGGCAGGAAGTCGGGCGTTCGGCGGCGGGTCCGGTGCACTGGCCGCTCTGCCCCGCGCCATTGCCACCATTGGTGGGAGGCTGCGGAGTGGCGAAGGCCTGGGTCGACGCACCGAAGATGCCGGCCGCAACAAGCATCGCAGCCGCTACGGCTCGTCCTACGCGCCTCGTCATGACTCAATACCCCTTTCTTCCCTTTAGTGCATGTTTGCACCTTACGCGCCCATCTCGAGATGGCAAACGCACCGATCCAGCGGGTCAGGGTGCGTTTGGATTGCGACGTGGTGTGATCACGTAGATACCACGGGTTGAGGGATCGACGAGGCCCACTGTGGTGACATCGGTCCGCAGTGCGCGCGCCGGCTTGCTTCAGCAGGTCCCGGCCGGCCTCGGGGACGATCCCTGCGGACAGAGGGGGTGTGGCACCGACGGCCAGCGGCCGATTGAACGCCCCTGAAGCGATCCGGAGGAACCACGCGGTCGCCGACCCGAACCTCACTCCTGTACGCCCGCCAACCGCAGCACCCCTCGCCGCAAGGCGACCCCCGCCGCGACGAGTGCCGAGGGCACGGCGAGGAAGGCGCACGCCGTCACCGTTGTGGCGAGTTCCGGCCACGGGATCCGGAGCGGGGTGGGGGCCGACAGGACGCTCAGGGCGGTCCATATCGGGAGCAGGTTCAGGGCCGTGGTCACGAGGCCGAGTACGGCTCCCACCATCACCACCAGCAGGGCTTCCGCTGCGACCGTGCGCAGGGCCTGGCCCTTGGTGGCGCCGGCCAGGCGTAGGGAGGCAAGGTCGCGGGTGCGGGGGCGGTCGGAGGTTGCCATGATCATGGTGTTGATCAGGGAGACGGCCGTGTACAGCAAGGCGATGCCGAGGACCAGAAGGATGCCGAGTCGGGTCGTGCGGTTGGTCTCTGGGTGACTCGACTGGACCCACTGGGACTTGGTGAGAATCTCGGCGCCTGTGCCGCGCACCGTCTCGTGCAGGACCTTTGCCACGGTGGATCTGGCGGCGCCCTTCGCGAGGGTCACGTCAACCCGGTCGACCGTGGCGCCCGGAGCATTGCGCGGAGTGACGTACACGCCGTTGTCGCCCGTGCCGATGGACAGTACGGCGGCGATCCGCAGGGACTTCTTCGTGCCGTCGCCGAGCCAGACGTCCACGCGTTGGCCGACCGTGTGCTTCTCCCACTCCTCGTTGACGATGATCGAGTCGTCGTCGAGGTCGCGGACTTCGCCGGCCGTGACCGGGAGGCGGGTGGTCGCGGCGAGTGTGCGTGGATCGGCTGCGCGGGCCTCGGACTTGATGAGGGCCACGTCCTCCTCCATCGTGTGCACGGCGCTCGACGAGGTCGCGGAGACCACGCTTCCGGGTACCTCGCGCAGCCGCGCCACCGTCGCCGGGGTGAGCTCCGAGCCGTCCGTGGCCGTGATCACGAAGTCGGCCGCCGTCTGCGCACGGATCTCGGCGCCCTTCGCCTCGTTCAGGGTGGCGGGAGCGCCGAGCAGCGAGCCGGCCAGCGCGACCGTGACGAGGACGGGGGCCGCGACGGCGGCGGTGCGGCGTACGTCCGTGGCGGCGTTCTCGCGTACCAACCTGCTCACCACGCCCGGCAGTTGGGCCGGAAGCCAGGCGATCACACGGGTCAGCGGACGCACCAGGACCGGTGCGAGCAGGGCGACCGCGGTGATCAGCAGCATGGTGCGGCTGATGTACGTCTTGCGGTGCAGCAGGTCGCCCGGATCGCTGAACAGGGCCAGCCCCAGCGTCACGGCGGCGGTCAGCAGCAGTGCCGCACCGCACAACCCGCGGCCCCACGTCATCGTCCTCGCATCGACGGACGCCTCGCGCAGCGCCTCGGTCGGCGCGGTCCTCCCGGCCCGCCACGAAGCGGCCACCACCCCGCACAGCGCGACGAGCAGGCCCGTCCAGAAGGCCAGGTGGTACGGCCAGGTGTGATCGCCGATCGTGAACCAGCCCGGCGCGAGACCGCCGTCGACCACCCTCTCGGCGAGCCATGGCGCACCGTACGCCCCGAGGACGCAGCCGGCGGCCGAAGCCGGCACACCGATCACGAGGGCTTCCGCGAAGACCATGCGCCGGATCTGGCCGGAGGTCGCCCCGACCGTGCGCAACAGCCCGAACTCCCGGCGCCGCTGGGCCACCGCGAACGCGAAGGTGGACGCCACCACGAACACCGACACAAAGCCGGTGACCCCGCCGGCCGTGCCGAACAGGGCGTTCATCGCGGTGAGCGCCTCGCTGTCCCGGTCGGGATCGGCATCGGCGTCACGGCGCGCGTCACCGGTGAGCACCAATGCGCCGCTGCCGCGCACCACGTCGCGTACGGCCGCCGCTTCCGCGTCCACGACGAGCTGGACGCTGCGCGGCGACAGCTCGGCGGCCCGCGCGTCGGTGTAGAACACGGCGTTCTCGAAGCCGCGCCCGGCGACGGTGCCGACGACGCGTACGGTGCCGCGGTCGGTCCGTACGCGCTCGCCGGGCCTCGTCCAGTCGCCGCTGACGACGACCTCGTCGGGCGCCCGGGGCGCGTGCCCGGACTTCATCTCGTACGGGGTGAAGGCCGCGGTCGACCAGGGATGGCCCACCAGTTCGCGGGGGCCGCCCCGGGCCCGTACGGGAAACGACCGGTCCGCCACGACCGTCCCTAGGTCCTTCAGCCGCGCGACGACGTCGGCCGGTATGCCATGCGGGTGCGCGAGTTGCCGCGTCTCGTCGCCGTTCGCGGTGGGAACGTGCAGGGTGTCCGCGCCCTGCACGACGACCGGCGCCGCGGCGAACCGCTCGGGCCGGCGTTCGGGCGCGTCCAGTGAGGAGGCCAGGGCCAGGCCCATCACGGCGATCAGCGCGACGCCCAGCGAGAGGGCGACGAAGCTGCCGACGAAGCAGATCCAGCGGGTACGCAGCGTGCGCAGGGCGATTCTCAGCACAGCATGGCCTCGATCTGGTGAGCCGGTTTCGGGATGGCTTCACCAAACCGTGCGGGGGCACAGAGGCGCAGTGCGGCAGAACCGAGACCTGGGGTAGGGCCAGGCCTACCTCCGATCCGCCCCCTGGACCGATGGCACCGGCACAGATGCGGCTTCTACGGTGATCCCCATGCATCCGGCGATCCCCGCGCAGCCCCGCACCGTGTGGCAGGCCATGACCAGGCCCGGCTACCTCCTGTCGGTGTGGCCTTGGCGCTCGATCGGCTACCTGGTCACCGGCGCCCTCACCGGGGCCGCCGCCCTGGTGGCGATCGTGATCCTGGCGGCGGT
The DNA here is from genome assembly GCF_042870755.1 of Streptomyces sp. NPDC006365. Taxonomy (NCBI): domain Bacteria; kingdom Bacillati; phylum Actinomycetota; class Actinomycetes; order Kitasatosporales; family Streptomycetaceae; genus Streptomyces; species Streptomyces sp. NPDC006365. Next base: position 372,923 of record NZ_JBIAHS010000008.1, on the reverse strand, counting down.
CGGGGGGGGTCCTCGCCGTGATCCTGGTGGGGCTGCCGCTGCTGGTCTGCATAGCTCTGGCCGGTCTGCCAGTGGCCCGCGTCGAGCGGCTCAGACTGCGTCTTGTCGATCTGGAGCCGGTGCCCGACCAGCACCGGTTGCCGGCCGCGCCCGGTCTGTGGGCCTGGCTGACGACACGGTTGCGGGAGCGGACGACCTGGCGGGAGCTCGGGTACGCGCTCCTGTTCGCGGGCCTGCTGTGGCCGGTGGACGCCGTGGTGCTCACGGTCGCCCTGCTGCTCCCGGTGTCCATGACGGCAACTCCCCTGCTGATGGCGACGGTTGGCGGCGGCCACGAGGCGAAGGTGCTCAAGCAGTGGACGGTCACCAGCTGGCCGGCCGCCTTCGGCATCGCCGTCCTCGGGCTCGTCCTGATAGGCCTGTGCGCATACGTTCTCGGGGTCGCGGCGGGCGCGCGGGCCGCGCTGACCCGTCTGCTGATCGCCTCCCGCGAGGGCGATCTGGGAGTGCGGGTCGTCGAACTGGCGCGTTCTCGCGTGCGGTTGGTGGACGCCTTCGAGGCGGAGCGGCGGCGTATCGAGCGCGATCTGCACGACGGGGCGCAGCAGCGGCTGGTGGCCCTGACGATGACCCTCGGCCTTGCCCGGCTCGACGCCCCGCCGGGCTCCCTCGCCGACCAGCTCGCCAAGGCGCACGACGAGGCGGGCAAGGCGCTGGCGGAGCTGCGCGAGCTCATCCACGGCATCCACCCGCAGGTCCTCGCGGACTACGGACTCCAGGCGGCCGTGGCCGACGCAGCCGACCGCTGCGTAATCCCCGTGGACCTGAGCCTGGAACTGCCCGGGCGTCTGCCCCAAGCGGTCGAGGCGGCCGCGTACTTCGTGGTGTGCGAGGCGCTCGCCAACGTCGACAAGCACAGCGGGGCGCACCGTGCCGAGGTCGGCGGTGGTCACCACGACGGGCGGCTGTTCCTGGAGATACGCGACGACGGGCGGGGCGGCGCGGACGCCGGGAGCGGCAGCGGGCTGACCGGACTCGCGGACCGGGTGTCCGTACTGGATGGCAGACTTGCGCTGTCCAGCCCGCCCGGCGGACCGACCTCGTTGCGCGTGGAGATCCCTTGCGAGCTGACCGAGCCCTGCGTGTAGTCCTGGCCGAGGACAGCGTGCTGCTGAGGGACGGGCTCATCGGCCTGCTCACCCGCTACGGGCACGAGGTGGTGGCGGCCGTCGGCGATGCCGAGGCGCTGCTCGCCGCGGTCGACGAGCACGGGCCGGACATCGTGGTGACGGATGTCCGGATGCCTCCCGGTTTCCAGGACGAGGGGCCTGCACGCGGCCGTACGGCTGCGTGAGACGCGACCCACGCTGCCCGTCCTCGTCCTCAGCCAGTACGTCCAGCGGAGGTACGCCGCCGACCTGCTCGACTCCGGCGACGGAACGGGCGTCGGCTATCTGCTCAAGGACCGGGTCGGGCAGGTGGAGGAGTTCGTGGACGCGCTGCTCAAGGTTGCCGACGGCGGCACGGTCGTCGACCCCGAGGTCGTACGCCAACTGCTGCGCCGCCGCCGCGATCCGCTGGAGCGGCTCACCCCGCGCGAGCGCGAGGTCCTGGCGCTGATCGCCGAGGGCCGGTCGAACGGCGCGATCGCCCGCGAGCTGGTGGTGTCCGAGGCCGCCGTCGGCAAGCACATCAGCGGAATCCTCACCAAGCTGGACCTGCCCCCGGCCGACGAGACCCACCGCAGGGTTCTGGCCGTACTGGCATTCCTGCGCGCCTGACGTCCCCAAGCCGGCCGCTTCACAGGGACTTCAGAGCGGCTTCGCGAAGCACCTGCTCGCGTCGTGGAAGCGGTAGTGGCCGAACTTGGCGCAGAGCTCGTAGCCACTGGACGTGTAGAGGGCGATCGCCTCCGGCTGCTTCGTACCCGTCTCCAGGACCATGCGCGTACGACCCGCCGCGCGGGCGTCGTCCTCCAGGGCCGCGAGGATGCGACGGGCGAGACCGTTGCCGCGCGCCTCCTCGATCACGTACATGCGCTTGATCTCCGCGTCGCCGTCCGAGTAGCCCTCGTCGTTCGCGTCCTGGGTACGCCAGCCGCCCGTGGCCACCGGCTGGTCCTGCGCGTCGTACGCGATGAGGTACAGGCCGAGCGGCGGCTCGAACATCGACGGGTCGAGGGGGGTTACGTCACCCTCGTCGTCGTAGCGCACGGCGTACTCGGCCTGGACCCGGTCGTTCAGCTTGACGGCGTCGGGGTGGTCGAAGGAGGCGCGACGTATATTCATGCCGAGGATCGTACTTCTATGCGCTACGTGGTGGCGATCCATTTTCCCATGGCCGCGCGGCTGAGATCTCGGTGTCGACTACGGCTTGATGTCGTACAGGACGTTGAAAGGGTCGTCCGCAGAGGACCGGGCGACGTCGCTGAAGCCGGCCTCGGTGCACAGCTCGCGTACGACTTCCTCGGGCATACCGCACGTTCCGAGGGCGGCTCCGCCGTTCGCGAGGGAGGTCGTCATGCAGTAGAAGACGCTGAAGCCGTAGAACATCGATGCCACGGGGCCGACGTTGTCCTCGGGGCGGTTCTGGCAGTTGATCTCGAGCATCAGGTAGTCGCCGTCGTCCTTGACCGCCGCTCTGATGGCGGCGACGAGCCGCTTCGGGTCCGCCGCGTCGTGGATCACGTCGAAGGTGGTGACGAGGTCGTAGCGTCCGGGAAGACCCTTGGCGGCATCGACCGTCTCGAAGGTCACGCGGTCGGTGACACCGGCCTTCTCCGCGTTCGCCCGGGCGCGTTCCACCTGGCCCGGGAAGTTGTCGAACCCCACAAAACGCGAGCGGGGAAACGTCTTGGCGAGCACGGTCAGTGCGCGGCCCGCGCCGCATCCCACGTCCGCGACGTCGACGCCCCGCTCCAGCCTCTCGATGACGTGCGGAAAGGTGCTCAGCCAGTCGTCGACCATGACGCTTTCGAACCAGCTGCCCGTGAAACGGCTCATACCGTCCCACAGGATGTCCGGGTAGTCGCTCTGCCGTACGCCTCCACCGTTCCGGAACGCCTCACTCAACCGTTCGTACGGCGCCAGGGCGGCGGGCATCATCTGGTAGACGCCACCGAGAAACATGGGCCCGGATTCGTCGGCCAGGGCGGGCGCGTGCTCGGCGGGGAGGGCGAAGCGGCCGGGCGCTGGTTCCTCCAGATAGCCTGCGGCGGTCATGCCTCGCAACCACTCGCGTACGTAACGCTCATTCAGGTCCAGCCGGTCCGCGAGCTCCTCGCTTCCGGCGGGGCTATTGGCCGCGAGGTCCTTGAACAGGCCCAGTCGGTCGCCGAGGTGGCACAGGCCGATGGCCATCGTTCCGCTGATGTCCCCGAGTGCCTTCTCCATGAAGGCTTCGACCTTTGCTTCGTCCAATTCGCGCTGCACGGCCATGGTGTCCCTCCTGGCTGTCGAACACGATCGCGGGGTGCGATCGGCCTGGAAAAGCCAAGCACCGGGCTGATCCCTTGTGTCGCTGCCACGACTTGCGGGGACGCGCGGGCCGGATTGTGTCACCCGAAGCGAGTACCGGAAATCGTCCCTGTGTGTGCGTTACGTGGAGCGGGCGGCCACACATGCGGAGTGGCAGGTCGGACCACGCGCCTGCGACCGTCGTGTACGGGTGATCGTCTGGCAAGTGAATTCCGTCCGTCCCGGGGTTTCTCCTGGCGGGAGTCGGCCCGCTGTTACGTACCTGGGACACTTCTGCGGCTCCTGACCTACAACCTTCCGTCATACCGGGCCGTCTCATCCGATAACAGCGTTTCACGACTAGGGGGACATTGTGCGACGTATCGGAAGTGTCGGAGCGGCAGTGGCCGTACTCGTCATCGCGGGCACGGCCATGGGGACGGCGGCGGGCAGTGCGGGCGCCACGCCTGTGGTCGCCACGCGTGTAGCGGCGGCCTGCCCGACGGGCTGGGGCAGTGGCGTCAAGGGCGGGGTGGCGAGTGGTGCCGTGCCGCTGGCCGACATCAGGACCGGCCGGCACGAGTGCTTCGACCGCATGGTGTTCGACGTCCGCGGCGGCGGCGACGAGATCGGCTACTACGTCCAGTACGTCGACCGCCTCCACCAGGCCGGCTCGGGCGACCACATCCCGGTCGGCGGCGGTGCCATCCTCGAAGTCCGGGTCGCCGCGCCGAGCTACGACCCGGAGACCGGCGGGGTCGCCTACGCGGCGGAGGTGGCCGAGCCCCTGCCCGGCGTCGACGTCGCCGGCTACCGCACCTTCCGGGACACGCGCTTCGCCGGCAGCTTCGAGGGTGAGACCCAGATCGGACTCGGCGTCCGGGCCCGGCTGCCGTTCCGGGTGATCCAACTGCCCGACCGGCTGGTCGTCGACGTCGCCCACAGCTGGACGGGCGCGCGCTGAGGCGGATGATCCGACGGCAGTTGCTCCTCGGGGTGCCGACCCGCGCGGACGGAGGCCGCCAAGTCGCACATGGCGCTTGCCCAGTAACCTACGTTCCCTGTTGCGTAGGAGAGTGCTGTGCTGACTGTGACCTCTGTGAATGTGAACGGCCTTCGGGCTGCCGCCAAGAAGGGCTTTGTGGAGTGGCTCGCGGGCACCTCCGCCGACGTGCTGTGTCTTCAGGAGGTGCGGGCCGAGCCGCCGCAGTTGCCCGAGGGAATCCGGCAGCCCGACGGGTGGCATGTCGTGCACGCGCCCGCCGCCGCCAAGGGGCGTGCGGGAGTCTCCATCTATACGCGGCGGGAGCCCGACCGCATCCAAGTCGGCTTCGGATCCGCCGAGTTCGACGGCAGTGGGCGGTATGTCGAGGTCGACCTGCCCGGGGTCACGGTCGCCTCCCTCTATCTGCCCTCCGGCGAGGTCGGGACCGAGCGGCAGGACGAGAAGGTCCGGTTCATGGGGGAGTTCCTGGCCTATCTGAAGGCGCTCAAGGAGCGAGCCGCCGCCGACGGCCGTGAGGTCGTCGTCTGCGGCGACTGGAACATCGCCCATCAGGAGGCCGACCTCAAGAACTGGCGCGGCAACAGGAAGAACTCGGGATTCCTGCCGGAGGAGCGCGAGTGGCTCACGGCGGTCTTCGACGAAACGGAGGGCGGGTACGTCGATGTCGTACGGGCCCTGCATCCGGACGTCGAAGGGCCGTACACGTGGTGGTCCTACCGTGGGCAGGCTTTTGATCGGGACACCGGCTGGCGCATCGACTATCACGTCGCGACGACAAGGCTCGCGGCCAAGGCCGCGAAGGGGTATGTGGAGCGGGCGGCCACGCATGGCGAGCGGTGGTCGGATCATGCGCCGGTGACCGTCGTCTACAACCTCTAGGTCCTCGGGGGTTTTCGAGGCCGTGTCCCGGCCTCCCGCACCCGCCGGTCCAACGCCATCGACAGTTCCGCCTCCACCACGCTCTTCGCCAGCGGCCGCAAGCGCTCGAGATCGGCCGGTTGGGCGCCACGGGCGAGGGCGAGGTCGGTGAACAACTCGGCCAGGGCGTCCGCGTGTTCGCGTACGCGGCGGCCGGTCCGAAGTACGTCCGCGAGGGGGATGCCCTCGCGTACCAGGGCCGCCGAGACGTCCAGCAGGCGGCGGCTGATGTGGACGAGGTCGGTGCCGTCCGTGGCGAGGTAGCCGAGGTCGAGGGCGGCGGCGAGGTTCTCGGAGGTGGCCTGGTCGCCGAAGGCGTCGGCCAGTTCCTCGGGGGAGAGGCGGACCGGGACCTCCTCGGTGGGGGCGCCCAGGCCGAGCAGTTCACCGACGTCCCGGCCGTGGTCGAAGGCCTCGGCCAGTTCGGCGATGCCGCTGAGGGTGTGGCCGCGTTCCAGGAGTGCCGAGATCGTGCGCAGGCGGGCCAGGTGGTCGTCGTCGTACCAGGCGATACGGCCCTCGCGGCGGGGCGGCGGAAGCAGCTTGCGCTCGCGGTAGAAGCGCAGGGTGCGCACCGTGATGCCGGCCTCCTCGGCCAGCTCCTCCACGCGGTACTCCCGCTTGCCGGGCTCGCGCATTCCGGGCCCGGACTTCCCCTGCCCCCGCTTTCCTGATCCCTCAGCCACGCAAGCAGCCTATGTTGTACCGCCAGTAACTTCTTCGGCCCGGACCCTACCCAGGAGTATGGCGTTCCCCTTACTCTCCCCATTGCGCCAGTGTTCACTGGCATGGTCGCGCTGGGCAGAGGCAGGAATGGACTAGGGAGGGGTCGGGATGACCGGACAGGAGCGCGACCGCGACGAGCACGCGGCCGAAGGTGTGCGGCATGTGCGCGTGGCGGTGGTCGGGTCCGGCTTCGGTGGGCTGGGGGCCGCCGTGCGGCTGCGGCGGGAAGGGATCACCGACTTCGTCGTACTCGAACGGGCCGGCAGTGTCGGCGGCACCTGGCGGGACAACAGCTATCCCGGCTGCGCCTGCGACGTACCGTCCCACCTGTACTCGTTCTCCTTCGCTCCCAACCCCGACTGGCCGCGCACCTTTTCGGGGCAGGAGCACATCCGCGCGTACCTGGAGCACGTGTCGGATGTCTTCCGGCTCCGCCCCCACCTCCGCTTCAATTCCGAGGTGAAGAGGATGACTTGGGACGGCGAGCGGCTGCGCTGGGAGATCGAGACCAGCAGCGGCAACCTCACCGCCGATGTCGTCGTCTCCGCCACCGGGCCGCTCTCCGAGCCCCGGATGCCGGACATCCCCGGGCTCGACACCTTCCCCGGCGCGGTCTTCCACTCGGCCCGCTGGGACCACGACTACGACCTGCGCGGCAAGCGGGTCGCGGTGGTCGGTACGGGCGCCTCCGCCATCCAGATCGTGCCCGAGCTCCAGCCCCGGGTTTCCCGACTCACCCTGTTCCAGCGGACCCCGCCGTGGGTGCTGCCGCGCGTCGACCGGGCGATCAGCGGAGTCGAGCGCCTGCTGCACCGGCAGTTGCCCTTCACCGCGAAGGCCCGGCGCGGACTCCTGTGGGGCCTGAGGGAGTTGCAGGTCCAGGCGTTCACCAAGCACCCGGGGGAGCTGGGCCTGGTCGAGCAGTTCGCACGGCTGAACATGGCCCGAGCCATCAAGGACCCGGCGCTGCGGGCCAAGTTGACGCCCGGCTACCGCATCGGCTGCAAACGCATCCTGCTGTCCAGCGACTACTACCCGGCGCTCGCCAGGCCCAATGTGGACGTCGTCGCCTCCGGGCTCACGGAGATCCAGGGCAGCACCGTCGTCGCCGCCGACGGCAGCCGTACCGAGGCCGACGCGATCGTCTTCGGTACGGGCTTCCACGTGACCGACCTGCCGATCGCCGAGCGCGTCGTGGGCGCGGACGGCCGCACCCTCGCCGAGGCCTGGGCGACCGGCATGAAGTCGCTGCGCGGTGCGAGTGCGGCCGGCTTCCCCAACTGGATGTCGATCATCGGCCCGAACACGGGCCTCGGGAACTCCTCCATGATCCTCATGATCGAGTCCCAGCTGAACTACATGGCCGACTATCTGCGGCAGTTGGACGTCCTCGGCGGACGGGTCGCCCTCGACGCCCGCCCGACCGCCGTCAGCGCCTGGAACGACAGGGTCCAGGAGCGCATGAAGCGCACGGTGTGGAGCACGGGCGGCTGCACCAGCTGGTACCTCGACGCGAACGGCCGCAACACGACCATCTGGCCCGGTACGACGACGGAGTTCCGCAGCGCGACACGACGCGTCAACCTCGGGGAGTACGAAGTGCTCCGGGGACCCTGGACCCGTACCGACGACATCCAAGGCGAGCAGAAGGTGGAGGCCGGCGCGTGAGCCGACTGACGCATGTCAAGAGTGGTCCCTACTCCCCGCCCGCCCCCGTAAGGGAGTTGACCGCGGTCTCCGCCGACGGCGCACGGCTGCACGTGGAGGTGCACGGCCCCCTCGAAGACACCGCCGGGCCCGCCGTGGTGCTCGCGCACGGCTGGACCTGCTCGACCGCCTACTGGGCGGCGCAGATACGGGATCTCGCCGCCGACCACCGGGTCATCGCGTACGACCAGCGCGGGCACGGGCGGAGTCCCGCGCACGACACCTGCACCACGGACGCGCTCGCCGACGACCTGGAGGCCGTGCTCGCGGCCACCCTCGAGCCGGGCGAGAAGGCTGTGGTGGTGGGGCACTCCATGGGCGGGATGACGTTGATCGCCGCCTCTGGGCGGGCGGGTCTGAGGGAGCATGCGGCGGCCGTGCTGCTGTGCAGTACGGGCAGTTCGCGGCTGGTCGCCGAGTCGCTGGTGGTGCCGCTGCGGGCCGGGCGGCTGCGGGCCTGGCTCACCCGGCGCATCCTGGGGGCGCGGGCGCCGATGGGGCCGGTCACGCCGATCGCGCGGCGGATCCTCAAGTACGCGACGATGGGCCCCGGTTCGGCCCCGGAGATGGTCGAGGCGTGTGCGCGCATCGTGCACGCGTGTCCGCGCCGGGTGCGGTACGCCTGGTCGCACGTACTGGACGCACTCGAACTCGACGATGCCGTACGAGAGTTGACCATGCCGACGGCTGTGATCGTGGGCGCGGCAGACCGCATGACGCCCGTCGTCCACGCACGCGAACTGGCCGCCGCCCTGCCCGACTGTGCCGGCCTCACCGTGCTGCCCGGAATCGGGCACATGACCCCCATCGAGGCGCCCGAGCTGGTCAGCGGGCGGATCCGGGAACTCGCGTCCACCTATGTGCGGGCCGAGTTGAAGGAGGGCGCATGAGGAGCGGGACAAGCCTGGAGGGACAGGTCGCCGTCGTCACGGGAGCGGCGCGGGGCGTCGGCGAACTCCTCGCCCGCAAACTCTCCGCGCGCGGCGCGAAGGTCGCACTGGTGGGCCTGGAGCCGGAGGAGCTGAAGCGGGTCGCCGGGCGGCTGCACACCGAGGGCGGCCACTGGTACGCCGACGTCACCGACCACGAGGCGATGGTCCGGGTCGCGGCCGAGGTCGAGGAGCGGTTCGGGAAGGTCGACATCGTCGTCGCCAACGCGGGTGTCGCGACCGGCGGGACCTTCGTCGGCTCCGACCCCGAGGCCTGGCGCCGCGTCATCGAGGTCAACCTCATCGGCTCGGCGGTGACGGCCCGTGCCTTCCTGCCCGCCCTGCTCGCGAGCCGCGGCTATCTGCTGCAGATCGCCTCGCTCGCCGCGCTCACGCCCGCACCGATGATGACGGCGTACTGCGCGTCCAAGGCGGGCGTGGAGGCGTACGCGCACAGCCTGCGCACCGAGGTCGGCCACAAGGGCGTACGCGTCGGGGTCGGTTATCTGTCGTGGACCGACACCGACATGGTGCGCGGTGCCGATCAGGACGACGTGATGCGGGAGTTGAGGCAGCGGATGCCGTGGCCGGCAGGCAAGACCTATCCGCTGGGGCCCGCCGTCGACCGGATCGTGGCCGGCATCGAGCGGCGGTCGAGTCACGTGTACGGGCAGTGGTGGCTGCGCGGTGTGCAAGGTGTACGGGGCTATCTGCCGGGGGTCGTCGCGACGGTGGGGCGGCGGGAGATGAGACGGTTCGAGCCGCGGCTCGGGAAGGTCCGTACGGGGCTTGTCGGTGCTGGTGGGGCGGCCGATGAAGAGGCGCGCAGCACGGTGCGTAACCGTCCGTAACTGACCGAAATGCGCGCTTTGTCAGTCCGTGTGAATCTGGTCGAGGCCCCATCCCCTCACCCACACGGGAGTGAATCTCATGGGCATGAAGGACCAGTTCCAGGACAAGGCCGAGAAGCTTCAGCAGAACGCGAAGAAGAAGATGAGCGAGGGCCGGGACGAGAGTGAGCGCGGCCGGATGACGCCGGAGGAGCGTGCTCGCCGGATGACGCCGGAGGAGCGTGAGCGGGCTCAGCACGAGGATGCCCGGCGCCGTCGGCAGGAGCAGCAGCGTGGGCGTCAGGAGCAGGATCCGACGCGGCGGGCGCAGCAGGAGGAGCAGGACCGGCTCGATCAGGACTACGACATCTGATCGCTGAGCCTGTGAGCAGCAGTAACCTGTGAGCAGCAGTGAGGGGCGCCCTCCACGGAGGGCGCCCCTCACGCGGTCACGCGGTGCCCCTGGGAGGCAGATTCGGGCGGGTGCGGTCCGGAACGTGGTGGTGGTCGGGGGGAGTTGCCGCCGGGTGGTCGGTCAGTAGTTTCAGGGCCAGGTGGACCGCGTCGGCAAGCTGGGCGTGGCGGCCCTCCGCCCAGTCCAGCGGGGTGCGGAGTACGGGCAGGTCGGGGCTGACGCCGTGGTTCTCGATGGACCAGCCGTACGCGTCGAACCAGGCGGCGTTCATGGGAACCGTGATGACCGTGCCGTCGCCGAGACGGTGCCGGCCGGTCATGCCGACGACGCCGCCCCAGGTGCGCTGCCCCACCACCGGGCCGAGCTTGAGCAGTCTGAAGGCAGCCGTGATCATGTCGCCGTCCGAGGACGTCATTTCGTCGGCGAGAGCGACGACGGGACCGCGCGGGGCGTTGGAGGCGTACGACACCGACTGGGCGCCCCGCGTAACGTCCCAGCCCAGGATCGTGCGGGTGAGTTTCTCGACGACCAGCTCGCTGATGTGGCCGCCGGCGTTGCCGCGCACGTCGACGATCAGGGCGGGCCGGGACATCTCCATGCGCAGATCGCGGTTGAACTGGGCCCAGCCCGAGCCGCCCATGTCCGGGATGTGCAGATACCCGCACTTGCCGTGGCTCAACTCCCGTACGACATCCCGGCGTTTGGCCACCCAGTCCTGGTAGCGCAGGGGCCGCTCGTCGATCAACGGCACGACCGCGACCCGGCGCGCATGGCCCTCGCCGTCCAAATCAGAGGGGCCCGAAGGGCCTTCCTCAGAAGGGTGGTGGTGGGCGACGGGTTGGGAGAAGGTCAGCTCCACCGTTGTGCCGCCCGCCCCCGCGAGCAGCGGATACGGCCCGGCGACCGGATCGACCGGTCGTCCGTCGACGTGGGTGAGCACGGCGCCCTCGCGGATGCCCGTACCGGCCAGCGGTGAACGCGCCCTGGAGTCGGACGACTCGCCGGGCAGAATCCGCCTGACCGTCCAACTGCCGTCCTTACGTACGAAGTTGGCGCCCAGCAGGCCTTGTGCGCGCTGGTAGTGCGGCGGTCCTTCGTTACGGCGCGCGGGAGTGACGTACGCATGGGATGTGCCCAGCTCGCCCAGGACCTCGCGCAGCAGATCCGCGAACTCGTCGGGGGAGGCGACCCGTTCGACCAGCGGCCGGTACTGGTCGAGGACCGCGTCCCAGTCGATGCCGCACATCTTCGGCTCCCAGAAGTACGCGCGGATCAGGCGGCCCGCCTCCTCGTACGACTGCCGCCACTCGGCGGCCGGGTCGACGTGGTGCAGGATGCGGCGCGAGTCGATCCACACGGTCGTTTCGAGGTCGCCGGACTCGGTGGAGGGGACGGCCCGCAGATCGCCCTCGTCGACGACGACGAGTCGCGAGCCGTCGCCGCTGACCGCGAACCAGTCGAGGTGGTCGACGAGTTCGGACTTCTTCGCCTTGCTGATGTTGAAGTACTCCAGCGTGGGCCGCCCCGAGGTGTCGTCCGGGTTGACGAAGGTCTCGCCGAGCGCGCCGGAGATCGGCCAGCGCAGCCAGACCAGTCCGCCGCCCGCGACCGGGTACAGCGCCGAGTACTTGGAGGCGGGCACCGGGAAGGGCGTGACGCGGTTCGCCAGGCCTTCGGTCTCGACGGTGACCGCGGCACCGTCGCCGGTGTCGTCGGTGTCGTCTGCGATCACGTCCAGGCCGCCCGCGGCCGGGCGTCCCTCGGGGGTCAGCGCGAAGGGGGAGGGTGTCGCGGACGACAGGGGGACCAGATACGGGCGGCAGCCCAGCGGGAAGGACAGGTCGCCGGTGTGCACGTCGTACACCGGGTCGAAGCCGCGCCAGGACAGGAACGCGAGGAAGCGGCCGTCCCGCGTGAAGACCGGCCCCTCGTCCTCGAAGCGGCCACCCGTCACATCGACGATCGTGTGTGTTCCCGGCCCCTCGATCCGCGCGATCTTGATCTGCCGCAGGGACCGTCCGATGCCCGGGTGCGACCAGGTCAGCCAGGCGCCGTCGGGGGAGAAGGCGAGGTCGCGCACGGGCCCGTTGACGGACTGGATCAGCTCGGTGACCTCGCCGCCTTCGGGCTCCTCGGCCGTGTCGATGAGGAGCAGTCGCCCGTCGTGGGACGCGATCGCGAGCCGTTCCCCCTGCGGATCCGAGACGAGTTCCAGTACGCGGCCCAGCCGGCCGGAGGCGAGCCGCCGCGGGGCGCGGGCGCCGGTCGCGCCGGGCAGGTGCGCGATCTCGACGGCGTCCTCGCCCTCCGCGTCCGTCGCATACGCCAGCCTCCCGCTCGAGCCGAGCATCTCCGGCAGCCGTACGCGTACGCCCGGAGTGTCCGTGATGGTGCGCGCCGGGCCGTCGCGGTGCGTGAGCCAGTACAGGCTGCCGCGTACGACGACGGCACTGGCCCGGCCCGTCTCGTCCACGGAGATCCCGTCGACGTGCAGACCGGCCGGCACCTGGTACGGGCGGCGCCCGGCACGCGGCCCGCCCAGGCTCACATCGAGGCGGCGGGGTCCAGAGCCGGCGGACAGGTCGTCGACGATCCACAGCTCGCCCGCGCACTGGTAGACGACGCGGGTGCCGTCGCAGGATGCATGGCGGGCGTAGAAGGCGTCGTGGTCGGTGTGGCGGCGCAGGTCGGAGCCGTCGTGCAGGCAGGAGTAGAGGTTGCCGACGCCCTCGTGGTCGGAGAGGAAGGCGATACGGTCGCCGACGAACATGGGCGCGTCCAGATGCCCGTCGAGGTCGTCGAGGATGCGCTGCCCGTGCAGCCAGAGGCGTCCGGTGGCGCCGCCCCGGTAGCGCTTCCAGGAGGCGGGCTCGTGCGGGGGCGTGCCGGTGAGCAGCAGCGTCTTGTGCTCGCCGGCGACGTCGGCGACCGCGATGTGCGAGACCGGGCCCCAGGGGAGCTTGCCGCCGGGGGCGCCGCCCACCGGGAGCTTGTAGGCCCAGGTGAAGTGGGCGAAGGGCTCGCCGTGCGAGGCGACGGCGAGGATGTCGCCGTCGGGGGTCCAGCCGCAGACGCGGGTGTCGGGGTTGCCCCAGTAGGTGAGCCGCCGGGCGGGTCCGCCGTCGACCGGGGCGAGGTGGATCTCCGGGTCGAGGCTGCGCCAGGTCGTGTACGCGATGTGTCGGCCGTCGGGTGAGAAGCGTGGGTGCCCGACCTTCGTACGGTCGACCGTGAGCCGCCAGGCCCGGCCGGGGCGGTCCAGGGGGGCCACCCAGAGGTCGTCCTCGGCCACGAAGCAGAGCCGGTCGCCGCTGAGGTGCGGGAAGCGCAGATAGCCGGGGGCGTCCGGTCCGGTCGGGTTTTCCTGCCTGTCGCTCACCTACCCATGCTTTGACGGGGGAGGGGGACCGGCAACTCGTGGCGAAAGTTGACGGGCGGGTGCGTGATTCAGGACACGTACGAAACGGTTTCGTTTCGCAGGCTCTCGAGGTATCTTCATGGGTGTACGAAACCGTTTCGTTCGGCAGTGTGGTCCGCAGGCGCGCATGCGTGGGTCTGTAGCCTGGCGCTCCGAGCGTTGGAGCAGGAGAGGTGAGTGCGATGACTGAAGCCGCGACGGTGCGCCGCAGTCGGATCACGCCCGAGCGTGAGGCCGAGCTGTACGGGGCCGTGCTCGACCTGCTCCGGGAAGTCGGCTACGACGCCCTGACCATGGACGCCGTGGCCGCCCGCACCCGGTCCAGCAAGGCGACGCTCTACCGCCAGTGGGGCGGCAAGCCCGAGCTGGTGGTCAAGGCGCTCCGGCATCACAAGCGGATCGACCCGGCCGATATCGACACCGGGTCCCTGCGGGGCGACTTCCATGCCATGGCGCTGCGTGAGGACGACTGCTCCATGGAGCAGGACACCGCGCTGATGCGGAGCCTGGTCATGGCGGTCCACAGCAACCCGGAACTCCTCAAGGCGTTCCGGGAATGGCTCATCGAGCCCGAGGTGGCAGAGATTCGCAAGGTGTTGCAGCGTGCCGTCGACCGGGGTGAGATCCATGCGGACAACCCCGCGATGGACTACGTGCTGCACATGTTGCTCGGCGCCTTCATCGCCCGGAACATGATCGACGAACTGCCGCCGACCCAGGCGTACCTCATTTCGTACTTCGACGCCGTGGTCCTCCCCGCTCTCGGCGTCTGACCCTCAACCACCTTCCAGAGTCACCCATTTGCACCTGACGCGACCGCTCACGTCGTCGGGCTGATCTCCCCTGCCCTGTACCACCCCACGACCTGACCGGGAGTACTCCCTCGTGGCCACGTTCCTCTACAAACTCGGCCGGCTCGCCTTCCGGCGACGGCACTTCGTCGCCCTGATATGGGTGGCGCTGCTGACGCTCGCGGGTGTCGGCGCCGCCTCCGCGCCCGCGCCGGGCGCCACCTCCTTCTCCATCCCCGGCACCGAGGCGCAGAAGGCCTTCGACCTGCTGGAGCAGCGTTTCCCCGGCGCCAGCGCCGACGGAGGGACCGGGCGCATCGTCTTCAAGGCGCCCGAGGGCCAGAAGATGACGGACGCCGACAACAAGGCGACCGTCGAGAAGACCGTCAAGGAACTGGGCGACGGTTCCGAAGTCGTCTCCGTCACCGACCCGTTCACGACGAACGCCGTGAGCAAGGACGGCACGGTCGCCTACACGTCGGTGAGGTACGACGCCCCCGGCATGGAGCTGAAGGACTCGACCCGGGACGCCCTCGAGGCGGCCGCGGACGAGGCGCAGGCCACCGGGCTGACCGTCGACGTCGGAGGTGACGCCCTGCAGGCCGCGGCCGAGCCGGGGGCGATCGGAGAGGTCATCGGTCTCGCCATCGCCGCCGTCGTCCTCGTCCTCACCCTGGGCTCGCTGGTCGCGGCCGGACTGCCGCTGCTGACCGCGATCATCGGCGTCGGTATCGGCGTCTCCACCATCACCGCCCTCGCCAACGCGCTCGACCTCGGCGACACCACCTCCACACTCGCGTTGATGATCGGCCTCGCGGTCGGTATCGACTACGCGCTGTTCATCGTCTCCCGCTACCGGGGCGAGCTGGCCGACGGCCGTGACCGCGAGGAGGCGGCAGGCCGGGCCACCGGCACCGCCGGCTCGGCGGTGGTCTTCGCGGGTCTCACGGTCGTGATCGCCCTGGCGGGCCTGTCGGTCGTCGGCGTCCCGATGCTGACCAAGATGGGCCTCGCGGCTGCGGGCACGGTCGTGGTGGCCGTCCTCATCGCGCTGACCATGATCCCGGCGCTGCTCGGGTACGCGGGCAAGAAGGTCCGGCCGACGGGCGAGAAGCGCAAGCGGCGTGGCGTCGAGAAGTCCGAGGCGCAGGCCAAGCCCGGAATGGGCACCCGCTGGGCGAGCTTCGTCATCCGCCGTCCGGTCGCCGTGCTGCTGCTCGGCGTGGTCGGCCTGGGTGCCATCGCCGTCCCGGCCACCCAGCTGGAGCTGGGCCTGCCCGACGACGGCTCGCAGCCGACGTCCACCACGCAGCGCCGGGCGTACGACCTGCTGTCCGAGGGCTTCGGCCCCGGCTTCAACGGCCCCCTGATGATCGTGGTCGACGCCAAGGACAGCGACGACCCCAAGGCGGCGGCCACCACGGTCACCGACGGGATCAAGGGTCTCAAGGACGTCGCCACGGTGACCCCGGCGGCGTTCAACAAAGCCGGCGACACAGCGACGATCACCGTGATCCCGGACTCCAAGCCGTCCTCGGTACAGACCGAGGACCTGGTGCACGCCATCCGTGACCAGGGCACCGACGTCGAGGCCGACACGGACGCGAGGGTCCTGGTCACCGGCACCACCGCGATGAACATCGACTTCTCGCAGAAGCTCACCGACGCGCTGGTCCCGTATCTGGCCCTGGTGGTCGGCCTCGCCTTCCTGCTCCTGATCGTGGTCTTCCGCTCCATCCTGGTCCCGCTGAAGGCGGCCCTCGGCTTCCTGCTCAGCGTGCTCGCCGCGCTCGGTGCAGTGGTCGCGGTCTTCCAGTGGGGCTGGCTCGGCGGCCTGATCGGCGTCGAGGAGACCGGTCCGATCATGTCCATGATGCCGATCTTCATGGTGGGCGTGGTCTTCGGTCTCGCGATGGACTACGAGGTGTTCCTCGTGACCCGCATGCGGGAGGCGCACGTCCACGGCGAGTCGCCGAGCCAGGCCATCGTGACCGGCTTCCGGCACAGTGCCCGGGTCGTGGCCGCCGCCGCGGTCATCATGATGGCCGTCTTCGGCGGCTTCATCAGCTCCAGCGAGTCGATGATCAAGATGATCGGCTTCGGCCTCGCGATCGCCGTCTTCTTCGACGCGTTCGTGGTCCGCATGGCCGTCGTCCCGGCGGTGCTCGCCCTGCTCGGCAAGAAGGCCTGGTGGCTCCCGAAGTGGCTGGACCGCGCGCTCCCGAACGTCGACGTCGAGGGCGAGGGGCTCCGCGCCCACGACGCCGACGGTCCGAAGGACCCGGACGAGGAACGGGAGTTGGTACGGGTCTGAGATTACGGCGCTGAGGCTACGGGTCTGAAGCCTCGCCTGAACGGACAGGGCGCCCCACGCGTTGGTGGGGCGCCCTGTCGCTTGCGCGTCGTGAGCCGTGGTCCGTCTGCCGACCACTCGCTTGATACCCGTTCTGCAGCGCTACTGCCTTGGAACGGGCCGGGACGGCGTGGTGCACGGACGCGCCTGGGCGCACAAGGGCGCGTTAGGGTTCTGCGCATCCATCGGGAAGGCTCCTGCTTCCTGGTGGTCAGGCCCTCGATCGGGGTTGCAGTCCTGGACGGGGGCCGTCGCATGTGTGCGGTTGTTTGCGGCGAGCATATGCCCGTCAACCAGTCGAAAATCCCGCCGAGTTGGCGGTTGTCATCCTTGTGGGCGACCGGCCTCGCGCTGCTGACGCGGGAAGTGCCCGGCGCGCACCCCAAGCGGAGAACTCGGTCGCATGCCCCGTACGTGCGCCGCTAGCGTGCCGTGCATGACCGCCGCTGAAGAACAGAACGCCGCGCATCCCCGTTTCGCCGAGGCCCTGCGTGAGCTGGGACTCGATGACCTGCCACAGCAGATCCGCCGCTTTCCGGACGCGACCCGTACCGCCGCCGAGGCCGCCGCGGCGGTCGGGTGCGAGTTGAGTCAGATCTGCAAGTCGTTGATCTTCGCGGCGGACGGGGTGCCGGTCCTCGTGCTCATGGACGGGGCGTCCCGCGTGGACCTGGAGCTGGTCCGGAGGGAACTCGGCGCCGAGAAGGTCACGCGAGCCAGGGCGGATCTCGTGCGGGAGACGACGGGGTACGCGATCGGGGGCGTACCGCCCTTCGGGCACCGCACCAAGACCCGTGTCCTGGCGGACCGTTCGCTGCTCGACCACGACATCGTGTGGGCCGCCGCGGGCACTCCGTACACCGTCTTCCCCATGGACCCGAAGACCCTCATCGCGCACGCGGGCGCCGCACTGGTGGACGTACGTGAGCAGTCGGAGT
Source organism: Streptomyces sp. NPDC006365 (assembly GCF_042870755.1). NCBI lineage: Bacteria > Bacillati > Actinomycetota > Actinomycetes > Kitasatosporales > Streptomycetaceae > Streptomyces > Streptomyces sp. NPDC006365. Next base: position 355,437 of record NZ_JBIAHS010000008.1, on the reverse strand, counting down.
GACTCCACTCGTCGCGTCAGCCGTCCTGCTCGGCGCCGTCACCCACGCGAGCTGGAACGCGATCGCGCACCAGATCACCGACAAGCTCGTCGGGTTCACACTGATCGCCGGCGGCGGGACGCTGATCGGGCTCGTCATGGTGCCTTGGCGCCCAGCGGCCGGGCCGGCCGCGCCTCGATGGAGGCGATCTGAGCGCGCAACCAGCCGATATGGGCGGCTTGGCCGCGTCGGGCATGCGCCCACAGGTCATGGGTGGCCTTGGTGCTCGTCCTGGGGTTCCCAGAGCTAGTCGCGCTGCCTCGCGCCGTGGAATCTGCGGTGCAGGTCGCGGACCTCCGTCACCAGTTCCGGGACCGGCCCCTCAACGACCACGCCGGGAGCGACCTCGTTGACTGACAGCGGGCGCACTGGAGGTGCCGGAACCCCCAACTCGCCAAGCCATGTGGCGAGCTGCTCGGAAGAGGCCACGTACACGATGCGGCCGAGACCAACCCAGGCGTGCGCAGCCGCGCACATCGGGCAGTGTTCGCCGGAGGTGTAGACGGTCGCGGCCTTCCGCTGCTCGGGCGTCAGGTGTGCGGCGGACCAGCGGGCCAGCTCGAACTCAGGGTGCCGGGTGTGGTCTCCGGAGGCCACCTCGTTGTGACCCTCAGCGAGCACCGAGCCGTCCGCGCCTACCAGCACCGAACCGAACGGCTCGTCCCCTTTCGCCAGCGCCTCGGCTGCCAGCTCCACACAGCGGCGCAGGTACGGCAGTTGGGCGTCCGTCGCCATGGCGTACGGTCCTCCTCACATCACGATCTTCGGGCGCAGCATATGTCCGTCTGTGGCGACCGGGAAGGTGCACCGGCGTGGGCATCACCGGCGCTCTGGGAGCGAACTAGGCTCGGACTGACTCCGAAGGCCGCCAGAGACCTCTAATGGCTGGGGGTACGGCGGTTGGAGGTCGAGGCGGGTCTTGGCGATGCCGTTGATGAGGCGGGGGCGGTACTGCACGATGGAGCTGCTGCAAGGTGAAGGCGGCCTACTGGTGCCTCAATACGTCCTTCGTGAGTTGGGTGACCTGGCCGACTTTACTCCCGTTGTATTGGATACGCTCAACCCAGCGTGAGCCATCGGATGCCCAGGCGGCTGACGTCCGATGCTTCCTCCCTGGTGATCGGCTCGCGCCCCGTCGCCTTGCGCAGGAAGCGAAGCTGACCCCATCCCAGCTCCTCCAGTGCCGCTGCCCCATCCGGACCGAGCAGAAGGTCTTGCACCAGATCTGCGGCCTCGGAAGTCAGCCAGGGCTCGCGCCCCAGGGCGTCCGCCAGGTCAAGGCCATGCACGGCGACCTCGACCACGCGCGTCAGCAGGAACTCCGACAGGAACATCGGATCGCCGTGCCGGGTGCGAACCACACGCCCTTCGGGCTCGGCCCGGCACAGTCGGTCCACCTGTTGCCAAGTGGTGTCGAAGTCGTCGGCGAGCGCGGCACTGCTGAGCTGTTCGGCCGCATGGTCTTGGGCCAGAGCGATCCGAGCCGCGTTGGTGTCCGGAGCGAAACGGTCGTCGGGCCGGTAGTACTCAACTGCCGAGACCTCGGCATGGGTTGGCGCCGGTGCGGCCAGCATGCCCGGCAGCCAGGCAATCACCACCCGGACATGAGCCAGCAAGTCGCTCACCGTCCACGGTGTACACCGCGTCGGCAGACGCCACTCGTCCGCCGAGACACCGGCCATCGCCCGCGCGAGTTGCCCGGCCTCGAGACGAAACGCTTCAACCACCCGCCCCTGATCCATGCCGATCAAGCTATCCGAACAGAACTGGTGCAGCTGATGAGGATCTCTGAAATCGGCCAGGGAGGCTCTTTCCTCCACTTCGTAGCGTCCTGGCGCGTGTGGGGAATGTGGGGAGTGAAGAGCGCGTGTGAGGGCCCAGTGACCCGAAGCCGCCGGCGCCGGCCTGGCGGCCGTCCAGACCGGCGGACGGGGCGACGTCACGCAGGGACGCCGAGCGGCGGGTGCTCGAGCACGCGGGGCTTGTACTCGACCAGCTGGATGCGGCCGTCGAAGGTGCGGTGCTCGATCATCTCGAGGGCAACGTCCGGATAGCCGTCGTAGATGCGTTCTTGGCCCGTGGCCCCGGTGATCACCGGGAACATCACGACCCGGAAGCGGTCGACGAGTCCGGCTCGTAGCAGGGACCGGCACAGGCTGAGGCTGCCGATCGTGCTGAGGAGCCCCGAGCCACTCGACTTCATGGCGCGGACCGCCTCGACGGCGTCGTCGCGGACGAGCGTGGAGTTGGCCCACGTCAGTGGCTCCTCGAGTGAGGAGGAGAACACCACCTTGGACGCTTGCGTGAGCTCGTCGACGGACGCCTCTTCTTCGGGCCTGAACTCGTCTTGGCCCTTCGGGACCTCGCCTGAGGCGAAGCCCGACATCAGGCGGTAGGTGTTCGCTCCCATCAGGTAGGTGGCCTCGGGTTGCTCGCCGAGCCATGCGAGGTACTCCGGGCCCTCGAGGCCCCAGAACCCGGGCCATCCCTCTCCCGATGCGTGGCCGTCGAGGGAGGTGATGAAGTCGACGAGAAGCTCCGACATGGCAGTGTCCTTTCCTTGGGTGTCACGAGCTTGGACCGGCCGGGAGCCACAAACTCATCGGCCGCGCTGTGGAGTAACGAGAAAACCCATGACGCTGCAGCCGATCAGGTCGGCGGAGCGGCACTGCTTCGGAGGGCCGGGAGCCCTACATGATTGCGCTATGCACTGGGAGAGCTCAGTCAAGCTCTACTCATGCAGCGGCCGCGCGCAGGCGCTTGCCCCGCCTGCCCGTCACGAACTTGACGGGGATCAGCACCGCCCACCACAGCTTCGCGCCCGTCGGAGAGATGAAGGCGAGCGGCACGGCGACGGCGAAGACCAGCACCGTCGACGCCAGATCGGCCACATCGTTGCGCGCGACAGGATCGGGCAATGCCGCACTACCCAGCCAAGGGCGCTTCCACATGGCGACCATCAGCGCGAGTTGTGTGGCCCCCATGGCCGCGACGGCGCCGGAGTACACGGCGACCGACCGCGACAGGTCCCCGTACTCGGCAAGCAAAGTGGTGGGAAAGGGCATCATGGCGATCAGCCCCAGGCTCAGCAGCCCGAGCTTGGTGACCGTCCCGTCCACCGCCCGCGCGTACCGGAAGATCTGGTGGTGCCCCCGCCAGAACGCTGCGATGACCACAAAGCTGAGGGCATACGCCCACACGTTGGGCATCACATCCCCCAGGGCTTGCTCGAAACGGGCGGGGTCCAGCCCGGAGGGCAGCGTGATGTCCAGCGCGAGCAGCGTCATCGCGATGGCGAACACGCCATCCGACAGCGCGAGGAGTCGGACGGCGCTCCCTTCGTCGTCCCGCACTCGCTGGTGGCCGGTCATAGCCCCCCACCCTAGGGTCAAATATCCTTGAATGCTCCGATTGATCCCTTGAGCGTATTGAGCCGCCCGCCGGACTTCGTAGCTGGTCGACGGCGTGGAGAGTCGGCACCCAATGTCCAGGTCTCCGGAATCCAGCTCGGGACTGGAGTGGCATTCGGCGCGGCTCTCCTGAAGTGACTTGTTGGCAACTACGGCAAGGCCGAAGCCCAGGCGTGGGATCGGGTCCACCCGCGGCTGACACACCGCTCGGCCTGGTGCCCGCTTCGGGATCTTCAGCACCGCGTGGTAGATGGGGCCGATCACCGTCGATGCGGCCATCGGCGCGGTGTTCTTCAAGGAGCGGTTCGGGGCGCCGAGGGTTGCGGCGGCGGCCTCCTCGTCGTGGGTATCGGGCTGATGCTGCACGCAGGGTGAGCCTGGCCGGGTCGGCTACGACGACTGCGAGGCCCTCACCGCCCGCACCAGCGCCTGCGCCCGCGGATCCGCCGTAACCGTCTTGCGGAAGCCGTTCGTCACATAGCCGAGCGCGATGCCCGACTCGGGGTCGGCGAAGCCGAGGGCGCCGCCTCGGCCCGGGTGGCCGAAGGAGCCGGGGGACAGGAAGGGTGAGGCCGAGCCGTGGAGCATGTAGCCGAGGCCGAAGCGGGTGTTGATCACCAGGATTCGGTCGGGGCCCGTGGATTCCTCCGTGCGGGCCGCTGCCAGCGTCTGCGACGTGAACAGGCTTGGTACGCCGTCCACCTCGCCGATCAGCGCGGCGTAGAAGCGGGCCAGGCCGTCCGCCGTCGCGATGCCGTTCGTCGCGGGGAGCGCCGCCGCGCGGTACGCCGGGTCGTTCTGGTCGGGGAACGGGGTGATCGCGGCGAAGGCCCGCCGGGTGAGGGAGGCGGGGTCCTCGTATGCCTCGGAGACCGTGCGCTTGGGGCGCGTACGCATGCCTCCGGCGTTCGCAGGTGTCTCGAGCCGGCCGACCCGGCCCACGCGGCCCGCCTCTCCGTCCGGCAGACCGATCCAGAGGTCCAGGCCCAGCGGGGCGGCGATCTCGGCGGCGGTCCACTCCCCGATTCCCCGGCCCGTCACCCGCCGCACCAGTTCACCGGTCAGCCAGCCGTACGTCAGCGCGTGATAGCCGTGGTCGGTGCCCGGCTCCCACACCGGGGCCTGCCGCGCCACGGCCTCGGCGCCCCGCAGCGGATCCAGCGCCTGAGCCGGAGTCAACGGCTGGTCCAGCACCGGCACTCCGGCCTGGTGCGACAGCACCTGCCGCACCAGCACCCGCTCCTTGCCCGCGGCCTTGAACTCGGGCCAGTACTCCGCCACCGGCGCGTCCAGGTCCAACTGCCCGCGCTGATGCAGGAGAAGGAGTACGGCCGCGGCGACCCCCTTCGTCGCCGAGCGCACGATCTGAGCGGTCCCGCGCTCCCAGCAGACGGAGGAATCCGCCACGTCCCGCAGCCCGCCCCACAGGTCGACGACCTTGCGCCCGTCCCGGTACACGACCACCGCCGCGCCCCGCTCCCCGAGCGCCGTGAAGTTGCGTACGAACGCATCCCCGACCGGCTCGAACCCCTCCGCCACCGTGCCGTTCACGTCCACGCCCGTACTCCCGTCCAGAAACAGCCGACAGTGGGGGGCAACAACCGCCCATCACCCGCGATTCCTAGCCCAGCAGGATCGTGACCTCGATATTGCCCCGCGTCGCGTTCGAGTACGGGCAGACCTCGTGCGCCGCGTCCACCAGCTTCGACGCGATGTCCGGGTCGAGGACGGGCAGCGAGACGCTGAGGGCGACCGCGAGTCCGTAGCCCCGCTGCTTGTTCGGCCCGATGCCGACCTTGGCGGCGACCGTGGAGCCGGTGAGGTCGAAGCCGGCCCGGCGGCCGACGAGGACCAGCGCGTTGTGGAAGCAGGCGCTGAACCCGGCCGCGAACAGCTGCTCCGGATTCGTGCCGTTGCCGTCGCCGCCGAGCGCGGGCGGCATCGCGACTTTCAGCTCGATCTGGCCGTCCTGGCTGGTGACGTAGCCCTCACGACCGCCGTGCGCGGTGGCCTCGGCGACGTACATGATCTTTGTTGGACGGGTGTCGACAACAGCGGTGCCTTCGGTCATGGTTGGCCTCCCCCGGAACGCCTGCGCACAAATACATCGTGCACAAGGTACTTGGCGGTAGCCGGCCCCTTGTTACCAGGGGGTAGAAACCGTGGGTAACGCGAGATCAGCCGGTACGGTCCGCCGCGGCCTCCGCCTTCTCCGCCAGCCGCCGCAACTCCTCGCGCAACCGCGCGACCTCCGGCCCGCCGAGCCCCGTCGCCCTGAGCAGTGCGCCCGGTACGCACTGCGCGCGCTCCTTCAGCCCCTCCCCGCGTCCCGTGGCCGCGACGAGCACCGACCGCTCGTCCCGCGCCGACCGCTCACGCCGGACCAGGCCCGCCGCCTCCAGCCGCTTCAGGAGCGGGGACACGGTGCCGTAGTCGAGCCGCAGGGCGGCCGCCAGCTCCTTGACCGGCGTCTCGCCGCGCTCCCACAGGACCAGCAGGACGAGGTACTGGGGGTAGGTGAGGCCGAGTTCGTCGAGCAGCGGGCGGTACGCGGCCGTCACCGCGCGGTGGGCGGAGTACAGCGCGAAGCACAACTGGTCGTCCAGGGAGAGCGAGCCCTCGTCGTTCGTCACGCGCCCATTGTTACGGAGCGCGGATCGAAGCCGAAGGGCAGCTCCAGGCGATGCTGCCGCATCAGCTCCTCGTCCGAGAGCAGTTCGCCCGTCTTCCCGTCCGCGGCGATCGCGCCATCGCTGAGGATCAGGGAGCGGGGGCACAGCTCGAGGGCGTACGGCAGGTCGTGGGTGACCATGAGGACGGTGACGTCCAACGAGCGCAGGATGTCGGCGAGTTCGCGCCGCGAGGCGGGGTCGAGGTTGGACGACGGCTCGTCGAGTACGAGGATCTCCGGCTCCATCGCGAGAACGGTCGCGACCGCCACCCGGCGCCGTTGGCCGAAGGATAGGTGGTGCGGGGGGCGGTCCGCGAAGGCCTCCATGCCGACCCGCTCCAGCGCCGTACGGACCCGCGCCTCCAGCTCCGGGCCCTTCAGCCCGGCCGCCGCGGGTCCGAAGGCCACGTCCTCGCGCACGGTCGGCATGAACAGCTGGTCGTCCGGGTCCTGGAAGACGATGCCGACCTTCCGCCGGATCTCGGCCATGTGCTCCTTGCCGACGGGCAGCCCGGCGACCGTCACGGTGCCGGTGCCGCCGGTCAGGATGCCGTTGAGGTGCAGCACGAGCGTGGTCTTCCCGGCGCCGTTCGGCCCGAGCAGCGCCACGCGTTCACGGCGCGCGATGGTGAAGTCGACGCCGAACAGCGCCTGGTGGCCGTCGGGGTACGCGAAGGCCAGTCCGGCCACTTCCAAAGAGGCAGTCACAGAGTCCATCCCAACACGCAGACGATGAGGGCGGCGAAGGGCAGGGCAAGGGCGTACGACCACTGCGCCCGGGACGCGGTCACTTCGTCGATGACCGGCATGGAACCGGCGTAACCCCGGCTCACCATGGCGAGATGCACTCGCTCCCCGCGCTCGTACGACCGGATGAACAGCGCGCCCGCCGACTTGGCGAGGACGCCCCAGGACCGTACGCCCCGGGCCTCGAAGCCGCGCGACTCGCGGGCGATGCGCATGCGCCGCATCTCGTCCGCGATGACGTCGCCGTACCGGATCATGAAGGAGGCGATCTGGACGAGAAGCGGGGGCAGCTTCAACCGCTGCAATCCCAGGAGGAGTTCGCGCAGTTCGGTGGTCGAGGCGAGCAGTACGGAGGCGGCGACGCCGAGGGTGCCCTTGGCCAGTACGTTCCACGCGCCCCACAAGCCGTTCACGCTCAGGGACATCCCGAGGACGTCCACGCGCTCGCCCTGCGCCACGAAGGGCATCAGTACCGCGAAGGTCACGAACGGCACCTCGATCAGGAGCCGCTTCAGCAGGAAGCCGGCCGGTACGCGGGCCGCGTGGGCGACGGTCGCGAGCAGCACGGCGTACAGCGCGAAGGCCCACATCGCCTCGCGCGGCGTCGACACGACGACGAGCACGAAGGCGAAGACGGCCGCGAGCTTGGTGTGCGGCGGCAGGGCGTGCACGGGTGAGTGCCCGTGCCGGTAGAGCTTGTGCGCGTGGCCTGCGCCCATGTCAGACGTTCTCGGGAACTGACGAGGGCGAGGTCTCGGACGTACGGCGCTTGCGTACGGCCCAGAAGACGCCCGTGCCCGCGACCACCGTGACGCCCACGCCGATCACGCCCGCGAGGCCGCCGGAGACACGGGAGTCGGTGATGCCCTCGATGCCGTAGTCGGCCAGCGGGGAGTCGGCGGCGGCGTGGTCCTCGGTCTTGGCGTCGATGCCCTTGTCGGCTGCGACCTTCTCCAGGCCGTCGGGGCTGGCGGAGGCGTAGAAGCTGACGAAGCCGGCGAGGACGAGGGAGGCGGCGAGGCCGGCGAGCCAGACCTTGCGGGGAGACCGGGCGGCGACCGGGGCGGGCTTGGCGGCCGGGGCGTCGACCAGTTCGCCGTTCACGCGGAGCTTCAGCGGGGCGGTCAGTCCGCGGGCGCCGTACACGAGGTCCGGTCGTACGGCGATGACGGCGCCGACCGTGAGCGCGGTGATCGTGGCCTCGCCGATGCCGATGAGGACGTGGACGCCGACCATCGCGGTCAGGACCTGCCCGATGGGTACGTCCGTGGTGCCGCCGATCGCGTAGACGAGCGTGAAGGCCGCGGCGGAGGCCGGCACGGAGAGGACGGCGGCGATGAACGCGGAGACGGTAATGGAGCGGCGCTTCCTGGGCAGGAGTCTTACGAGGCCGCGGAACACGGCGTACCCCACGACCGTCGTGACCACCGCCATGATCGTGATGTTCACGCCGAGCGCGGTGAGGCCGCCGTCCGCGAAGAGGATGCCCTGCATGAGGAGGACGACCGAGACGCAGAGGACCCCGGTGTAGGGGCCCACGAGTATCGCGGCCAGCGCGCCGCCGAGGAGGTGGCCGCTGGTGCCTGCGGCGACCGGGAAGTTCAGCATCTGCACGGCGAAGATGAACGCGGCGACCAGGCCCGCGAGCGGGGCGGTCCGCTCGTCGAGTTCGCGCCGGGCGCCGCGCAGGCTGACGGCCACGGCTCCGGCGGCGACGACTCCGGTGGCCAGGGAGACGGGGGCGTTGATGAATCCGTCGGGCACGTGCATGGATGGGCTCCGCTTCCGGGGTCCGGCCGGCTGGCTAACCGTTTGATGATAGTGCCTTGTTGCGAACAGCTTGCAAGAGCGAGATGTCCATCAATAGCTCAGGAGCGCAATTCGGAAAGTATGCGACATTGGATAGAAATCCACACAAAGGGTTCTCACAGGGGCCTCTGGACCCCCAGCGAAGGAGCGACCGATGTCCGCCGTCGAGCAGTACGCGCGCGCCCACATCGTCACGGACTCGGCGCAGGAAACGCCCGCCGTCCCGGTAGCCCTCCGCTACGACCCCGAGGCCGAGCCGCCCGAGGTGCACGTCACCCTTCCCGGACAGCACGAATGGGTTGTCGCCCGCGACCTCCTCGAACGGGGGCTGCGCACTCCGACCGCGTCCGGTGACATACGCATATGGCCGTGCGGCCGCGTCCAGACCGTGGTGGAGTTCCACTCGCCGGAGGGGGTGGCGGTGGTGCAGTTCGATGTGAAGGCCTTGATCCGCTTCTTGCGGCGTACGTACATGGCGGGGGCGCCGGTGGCTCGCAGGAGCTGAGCGGACCGGCCGAAGGCCGGTGCGAAACCGCGCCCCTGAAGGAGACCGCTGGCCTTCCTTCAGGGGCGCGGGACTGTGTCGATATGCGGCTCCGCCGCGTGGGCGCGACCAGCCACGACGGACCCGCAGCGTCGAACTGTGCTTTCCAGCGGAGCGCCTGAGCGCCTAGCTCCCCGCCTTCAACATCGCCGCCACGAGCGGCCCAGCGGCTTCGCCACCATGCCCGCCCTGCTGCACGACCCCCGCCGCGGCCAGGTCGCCCTTCCATGCCGTGAACCAGCCGTTGGGCTTCTTCTGGCCGTCGACCTCCGCGGAGCCGGTCTTCGCGCCGGAGTCCGGGCCGAGGCCGGCCATCGCCTCGGCCGCCGTTCCCGCCGCCGCCGTGTACTGCAGCAGCTCCTGCAACTGGGCCCGCGTGGAGGAGGACAGCGAACGGGGCGCCTTCGCCAACGTACGGTCGTCGACGTCCGGAGACACCAGGTAGGGCTGGCGGAAGGTGCCCGTCTTCGCCGTCGCGACGACCGACGCCATGTTCAGCGGGTTCATCCGGACCCCGCCCTGGCCGATCAGCGAGGCCGCCATCTGGGCGTCGGACTGCACCGGCACCGCGCCGTCGAAGCTGGACACCCCGATCGACCAGTCGTTCTTGCCGAGCCCGAAGACCTCCTGGGCCTGCTTCGTCAGATCGTCGTCGCTCAGCTCCTTTGCCTGGCTGATGAAGGCCGTGTTGCAGGAACGCGCGAAACTCGCCTTGAACGTGCCGCCCTTGATCTCGAACTTGTCGTCGTTCTGGAACTTCCAGCCGCCGTACGTGGAGAACTTGGGGCACGGGTGCTGCTTGTCGATCGACGCCAGCCCCTTGTCGATGAGCAGCGACGCCGAGATGATCTTCATCGTGGAACCGGGTGCCAGGGAGCCCTGGAAGGCGGTGTTGAAACCGCGGCCGGAGTTCGCGACGGCCAGGATCTCGCCCGTCGACGCCTTCGTCATGACCAACGACGCCTTGGGCTTCTTGGCCACCTGCTCCTCGGCGGTCGCCTGGAGGCTCGGGTTGAGGGTCGTACGGACCGTGCCGGGCGTCCCCTTGCTCAGTTCCAGCAGCGTCTTGTCGGGGGTTCCCTCGTCGTTCTCGGTCGCCTTGGCGGAATCGCCGGAGGAGCCCTTGCGGATCACCCGCAGCTCGATGCCCGCCTTGCCGCCGGCCTTCTTGCCGTACTTCTCGCGCAGGCCGTCAAGGACCGTCCCCAGGGAGGGGTACTTGGCCGCGGTCAGCTCCCCGCCGTCCCGGTCGAGCGCCTTGACCGGCGGTGTCCCGGCCTCCCCGGTGACCAGTCGGTCGCCGTCCTCCAGATCCGGGTGGACGACGGAGGACTGCCAGTCGACCAGCGGCTTTCCGTCCTCGGCCCGGCGGACGACGGTGAGCTGGGAGTCGTACGAGAGGGCCTTGGTCCGGCCGTTGTAGGAGACGGTGCCCTTCACGGAGAACGGCATCTTCGCGCCGGATCTGGTGCCGGGCGTGAGCGTCACGTCCTCGATGCGCGCCTCTTTGCCGTACCCGGTGAGCAGCGTGCGGGCCGCCGCCGTGTCGTTCGTGGTGGCGGCGGCCTTCGTGACGTCACCGCTCTGCCAGGCCGTGAGGAACGTTGTGGCCGCCGACTTGACCTCGGTCGCCGACAGCGGGCCGGTCTTCACGGCCGGCTTGCGTTCGGCGGCCGTCGACGCGCTGTCGTCGGCCGCCGCCCCACCGCCGTACACGGTGTAGACGCCGAACCCCGCCCCACCGACGACCACGGCGATCATCCCGCCGATGACGGCGGGCTTCGTCCTGCCGCGCTCGTTGGCGCGTCCCCTGTTCCCCACGGCTCCCGTTCCTCCGCTGTTGCCTCGGTGTTCCCACGTTCCACTTAGGGAACGAAGCCAACAGCCTAGGGTCCCGGTGTGACAGACGGGACCTCAGCCGGACGCTCGTAGCACGGCTGCGACAATCGGGCCCGCCGCGTCGCCGCCCCGGCCGCCCTCCTGGGTCATGGCCGCCGCCGCGATGTCGTCGCGGTAGCCGGTGAACCAGCTGTTGGACGTTTCCTGCCCGTCGACCTCCGCCGAACCGGTCTTCGCACCGATGCGGCCGCCGAGGTCCTTCATCGCCTTGGCCGCGGTGCCGCTGACCGCGGTGCGGTTCATCATCTCGCGAAGCTGCGCGACCGTACCCGCGTCCAGGCCCTTCGCGGTGGCCAGTTCACGGTCGTCGAGGCTCTGCGGCACGATCACCGGCTGCCGGAACGTGCCCGTCATCGCGGTCGCGGTGACTGAGGCAATGTTGAGCGGGTTCATCTGGACCTGGCCCTGGCCGAGCATGTTGGCCGCCGTGTCGGGGCCGCCGGAGGCCGGGACGGAGCCGTCGAAGGACGCGATGCCGGTCTTCCAGTCGTCCCGGCCGAGACCGAAGCGCTCCTGGGCCTCCTTCGTGAGCGAGTCGGCCTTCACCTCGTCCGCGTACTTCACGAACGCCGTGTTGCAGGAGCGCGCGAAGCTCTCCGAGAGGGTCGCGTTCTCGTTGGGGGTCATGCCCTCGATGTTCTTGAACGTCCGGCTCTGCCAGGTCGCTTCCGCCGGGCAGGGCGCGGGTCCGGTCGCGTTCGTGACGCCGTTGTCGATCAGCGTCGCCGCGGAGAGGATCTTCATGGTGGAGCCCGGCGCCAGCTTGCCCAGGAACGCCGCGTTGAACTCGTCGGTCCGGTGGTTGGCGACGGCCAGCACCTCGCCGGTGCTCGGCTTCACCGCGACCACCGACGACTCCGAATACTCCTTGACCGCCTTCTCCGCAGCGGCCTGCACGCCCGCGCTGAGCGTGGTGCGCAGCTTGCCCGGCTTGCCCTCCGCGAGCGTGAGCAGCGTCTTGTCGCCCGCGTTCTCGTCCGCGCTCCTGACCGCCAGCTCGACGCCCGGGGTGCCGCCCGCGGTGTCGCCGTACTTCTCCCGCAGCTGGTCCAGGATCGGCCCGAGCGAGGGGTACTTCTCCTTGGACAGCGCGGTGTCGTTCCGGTCCACCGCCTCGATCGGCGGGCTGGCCGCCTCGCCCGTGACCAGGGTGTCGCCCTCGTCCAGATCGGGGTGCAGGACGGTCGGCTTCCAGTCGACCAGCGCCCGTCCGGTGGTGTCCCCGCGTACGACGGTCAGCTCGCTCTTGTACGAAAGGGGCTTGCTTTTCCCCTCGTACGACACCGTGGCCGAGACCGAGAACGGCACCGTCTGGCCCGACGGCGTACCCGGCGTGATCTTGACGCCGGTCAGACGCGCCTCGGTGCGGTAGCCGGCGAGCAGCGGCTGGGCCACGCCCGCGTTGTTCGTGTGCCCGGCGGCCTTGGCCGCCTGGCCCTTCTCCCAGGCCGCGAAGAACTCCCCGCTGGTCTCCTTGACCTCGTCACTCGACGGCGGTCCGGTCTTCACGGTGTCGCCCCCGGCCGTGCTGCCTCCGGTGATTGCCGACACGATGTTGAACGCGCCGTACCCGGCTCCCCCGACCATCACCGCGAACACACCGCCCACGATGGCGGCCTTTGCCCCCTTGCGCATCGCGCGATCCCCCTCCCCATGGCCTTTCTGAACGCGTCCAGAAAGATGCTCATCTATCGCACTGTATGCGGGAGGTGGGACCGGTGTGGCTGGAGTTCCCGGATTGTTAAGCCGGGGGTGACCGGCAGCTGGCCGGTTCTCGACCCCGCTCTCAGACCGCCCTCACACCCAGGTATCCAGCCACATCCGTGAACGCCAGGTGTCTATCGGGATGGCCTGGCCGGTGTAGATCGGCCAGAAATAAATGAAGTTCCACGCGATCAGCAGGACCAGGACGCCCGCCGTCGCCGCGCCCGCCACGCGGCGGCGTTCGGTCGAACCTGGCGGGCCCAGGATCGCGCCGATCATCATCGCCAGGGCCAGGCAGAGGAAGGGCAGGAAGACGATCGCGTAGAAGAAGAAGATCGTGCGCTCCTGATACATGAACCAGGGCAGATAGCCGGCCGCGATACCGCAGGCGATCGCGCCCGCGCGCCAGTCGCGGCGGAAGAACCAGCGCCACAGCACATAGAGGATCGCGAAGCCCGCGGCCCACCACAGCAGGGGCGTGCCGAGGGCGAGTACCTCGCGGGCGCACTTCTCGCCCGCGTCGACGGGGCAGCCGTCCTTGCCGGGCTTCGGGGACTCGTAGAAGTACGAGACCGGGCGGCCGGTGACGATCCAGCTCCACGGGTTCGACTCGTAGGTGTGCGGCGAGGAGAGGCCGACATGGAACTCGTACACCTGGTGCTCGTAGTGCCACAGGCTGCGCAGCCAGTCGGGCAGGAACGTCCAGCTGCCGCCCTTGCCCTCGGTGGCCGCCCAGTTCCGGAAGTAGCCGCCGGTGCCGTCGGAGGGGGACAGGATCCAGCCGGTCCACGACGCGAGATATGTGACGATCGCCACCGGCACGGTTGCCACGAACGCCAGGCCGGTGTCGCGCTTGAGCACCGCCTTGTACGGGTGCCGGGCGCCCGCGACCCTGCGCGAGCCGACGTCCCACAGGACCGTCATCAGGCAGAACGCGACCAGGACGTACAGACCGTTCCACTTGGTGCCGATGGCGAGACCGAGCATCAGCCCTGTCGCCCAGCGCCAGGGGCGCAGACCCAGCCGGGTGTGTTCCGCCGTGTGCGCGTCAGGGCGTACGACCCCGTCCTCGGACGGCGGCAGCGCGGCGGCGAGGCGTTCGCGCGTCCTGTCCCGGTCGATGACCAGGCAGCCGAAGGCCGCGAGTACGAAGAACATCACCACCTGGTCGAGCAGCGCCGTGCGGCTCATCACGAAGTGCAGCCCGTCGACAGCCATGAGGGCGCCCGCGAGGCAGCCGAGGAACGTCGAGCGGAACAGACGGCGGCCGATCCGGCACAGCATCAGCACGGACAGCGTGCCGAGCACGGCCGTCATGAACCGCCAGCCGAAGGGCGTGAACCCGAACAGCCACTCGCCGAGCCCGATCACGTACTTGCCGACCGGCGGATGGACGACGTACGCGGCCTCCGACGGGATCCGGACGTCGCCGTTGTTCTTCAGGATCAGCTCATTGGCGTCCTTGGCCCAGTTGACCTCGTAGCCGCGGTGGAGGAGTGCCCAGGCGTCCTTGGCGTAGTACGTCTCGTCGAATATCACCGACTTCGGGCTGCTCAGGTTCCAGAACCGCGTCAGGCCCGCGAGCAATGTGACCAGCAGAGGGCCCACCCATGCCGACCAGCGCACCAAAAGCGTGGCGGCCGGCTTCGACAGCCCGAACGCCGCCCACAGACGCGGGCTGGGCTGCGCGTACGCGGGCGCCAGACGGTCACGGACGTCGCTTCTGGCCGGGCTCGTGTAGCCGAACCGGCGAAGCCGCAGCTGCCACGACGGCTGCCGCTCTTCGACGCCCTCTGCCTGCCGGGTGTCCGTGTGGGACGCGGTACTGGTCACCGCGCCATCGTAGGGAACCCTTCTGTGCGAGTCCCCTTCATCGGCCCTGCGAGGATGGAACCGTGACAGGAACCCTTGTACTCGCAGGCACTCCCATCGGGGACGTCGCGGACGCACCGCCTCGGCTGGCCCAGGAGTTGACGGCCGCCGATGTGATCGCCGCCGAGGACACCCGGCGGCTGCGCCGACTGACCCAGGCACTGGGCGTGCAGCCCGCCGGACGGGTCGTGTCGTACTTCGAGGGCAACGAATCGGCCCGTACGCCCGAACTCGTCGAGGCCCTGGCCGGCGGGGCGCGCGTGCTGCTTGTGACCGACGCGGGGATGCCGTCGGTGTCCGACCCCGGCTACCGGCTGGTCGCGGCGGCGGTGGAGAAGGACATCCGGGTGACCGCCGTGCCCGGACCGTCCGCCGTGCTCACCGCGCTCGCGCTGTCCGGGCTGCCTGTCGACCGGTTCTGCTTCGAGGGGTTCCTGCCTCGGAAGGCGGGCGAGCGGCTCTCCCGGCTGCGGGAGGTCGCGGGGGAGCGGCGCACGCTTGTGTACTTCGAGTCGCCGCACCGGGTCGACGACACGCTCGCCGCGATGGCGGAGGTGTTCGGCGCCGAGCGGCGGGCTGCCGTGTGCCGGGAACTGACCAAGACGTACGAGGAGGTCAGGCGGGGGCCACTGGAGGAGCTTGCGGCCTGGGCCGCGGAGGGTGTTCGCGGGGAGATCACCGTTGTCGTGGAAGGGGCGCCGGAGAAGGGCGCCGAGGAAGTGGACGCTGCGGAACTCGTGCGCCGAGTCCGGGTGCGGGAGGAGGCGGGGGAGCGGCGTAAGGAGGCCATCGCCTCCGTCGCCGCGGAGGCGGGGCGCCCCAAGCGCGAGGTCTTCGACGCCGTGGTCGCCGCGAAGCGCTCCGCGCCTTGAGACCGGGCGTTGCGGGGAGCGCCGTTGAGGGTTGCCGAATTCTGCGGCGTGCGGGTTGTTTGTGGTTGCTCGCGCCCCGCGGCGGAGCCGCATGTGTCGCAGCCCCGCGCCCCTGTGGGGCGCACCCCGTGCGCCCCATGCGTGAGTAAAGGCGCCCCGGCAAACGCAAAGCTCAGGTCCCGTATTCAGGGCCTTCGGACAAAGAACTGCCAAGACGGGTCCAATAGTCGGCAGGTTCCATGCACTTGCTCCGTCAGAAGAGTCCACTGGGTGACGGGACGCACCCGTCCCCGCCTCCGCTCCCCCGGAGGCGTCAGACCAGCGGACCTAGGAGCTGGCATGAGTGAGATGGCCGTCGTGCACGAGTCGTATTCGTTCGCCTGTATGCGGTGCGGGCACGGCTGGGAGCAGTCGTACGAGATCGAGCATCACATCGACGCCGAGGGCAGCGAGTTCGTGATGTACGTGGCCGACGGCCAGGTGGTGCCGTCGCCGTTGAGCCGGCCCACCTGCCAGAACTGCGACGGTCATGTCGTACGGATCATGCGCCCGGGGCAGGTGTCCTCGGCGCTGAACTCCCTGCACCCGCGTCGCTCCCGCTCGGTGCCGCACCAGGCGGAGCAGCCCGAGGCAGAGTCCGCGGAGCCCAGTGAGCGCCACCACTGGCACCTGTCCGATCTGCTCCACCCGTTCCACCACCGCAAGGCGGGGTGAGGACCGGGAGGGCCGCTTCGTAAAATCGGGGCATGCCCTCCAACGCCGAAGCCCCGCCCCTCCCGGACCCCCTCCGTGTGCCCGTCGCCGACTCGCACACCCACCTCGACATGCAGTCAGGCACAGTCGCGGAGGGGCTCGCGAAGGCCGCGGCGGTCGGTGTGACGACGGTCGTGCAGGTCGGCTGCGACCTGAAGGGTTCGCGTTGGGCGGCCGAGACGGCCGCGGAGTACGAGGCCGTGTACGCGACCGTCGCGTTGCACCCCAATGAGGCGCCGCGGATCGTCCTCGGCGATCCCGACGGATGGTCCCGGCAGGGCGCCCGCGAACCCGGCGGAGACGGCGCGCTGGACGAGGCGCTCGCCGAGATCGACCGGCTCGCGGGCCTCCCGCAGGTCAAGGGCGTCGGGGAGACGGGGCTCGACTACTTCCGCACGGGACCCGAGGGCAAGGCTGCCCAGGAGCGGTCGTTCCGGGCCCATATCGAGATCGCCAAGCGGTACGGCAAGACCCTGGTCATCCACGACCGCGACGCCCACGCCGACGTGCTACGTGTGCTCAAGGAGGAGGGCGCGCCCGAACGCACCGTCTTCCACTGCTACTCCGGGGACGCGGAGATGGCCGAACTGTGCGCCGAGAACGGCTACTTCATGTCCTTCGCCGGGAACATGACCTTCAAGAACGCCCAACCCCTGCGCGACGCCCTCGCCGTGGCCCCCCTCGAACTCGTCCTCGTCGAGACGGACGCGCCCTTCCTGACCCCCGCGCCGTACCGCGGACGGCCTAACGCCCCGTATCTCATTCCGGTCACGGTCCGCGCGATGGCCGCCGTACGGGATCTGGACGAGGATGCGCTGGCGACGGCCCTCGCAGCGAATACGAAGCGTGCCTTCGACTACTGACGCATAACGCCCACAGGGGAGCATTACCGGGCGTCGCGACGACGCAACGTAGTCGTCGTGCCTTGGAGAGTGACGGCCGCTCCGCTAGGTTCTCCGCGCCCGATCCGGAGGACCCCCTGGAGCGTGTCGTCGTGAGCATTTCGCAGTACGAGACGTATGGCCCGACGTACGAGAACGATCAGCCGAACGATCAGCCGTACGCCGCTGAGGATCCGCAGGGGTACGTGGACACGTACCGGCCCGCGTACGAGACCCAGCACGAGGTCCACTACGGGACCCATCCCGAAGCCGCCACCGAACCCCAGCTGCCCCGCCCGCTTCCGCCCACGATCGAGCTGCCCGGCACCTACGGCGGCAGGGCCGAGGCGCGCCGGGCGGCGCGGCGCCAGAAGGCCGCCGAGCGGCCGCAGGCGGTGCGCCGACTGGTGCCGCGGGCGCTGGTCGTCGCCTTTCTGGCGGGCGGCACCACCGCGTTCGTCGCCGACGACAAGGCGATCGAGCTGACCGTCGACGGCAAGCCCCGCACGCTGCACACCTTCGCGGACGACGTGAGCGAGCTGCTCGCCGACGAGGGCGTCGAGGTGGGCGCCCACGACGTCGTGGCGCCCGCCCCCGGCACCCCGCTGACCAGTGGTGACGAGATCGCCGTACGGTACGGACGGCCTCTGCACCTCACCCTCGACGGCCGGCCGCGCACGGTGTGGACGACGGCGCGCACGGTGGACGGGGCGCTGAGGGAGCTCGGGGTGCGGGCGGAGGGCGCGTACGTATCGGCCCCGCGCTCCCGGAGGATCGGACTGGAGGGGCTGACCCTCGACGTCCGCACCGAGCGGACCGTGACGGTCATGGCGGACGGGCGGGCTCGGACGGTCCGTACGAACGCCGCGACCGTCCTCGAGGCCGTGGAGGGCGCCGGGATCACCCTGCGCGGACAGGACACCACGTCCGTCCCGCCCGGGAGCTTTCCGCGCGACGGGCAGACGGTGACGGTGCTGCGGATCACGCGCACGAAGGAGGTCCGCGAGGAGCCCATCGCGTTCGGGGTGCGGCGGACGCTGGACGCCTCGTTGTTCCGGGGCACCGAGGTCGTCGAGCAGGCGGGGCAGCCCGGCATGCGGCGCGTCACCTACGCCCACCGCACGGTCAACGGCGTCCGCTCCAAGCCGCGCCCGCTCGACTCCGAGGTGGTCCACGAACCCCGCACCCAGCTGGTGAAGATCGGCACCAAGCCCCTGCCGGAGGCTCCCGCCGATGTCGACGGCCTCAACTGGAGCGCGCTCGCGGCCTGCGAATCCGGGGGGCGGCCGGGGGCGGTGGATCCCTCCGGCACGTATGGCGGCCTCTACCAGTTCGACACTCGGACCTGGCAGAGCCTCGGCGGTACCGGGCGACCGCAGGACGCGTCGGCGGCGGAGCAGACGTATCGGGCGAAGAAGCTGTACGTACGCAGGGGGGCGAGTCCTTGGCCCCACTGCGGGGGGCGACTGTACACCTGACCTGCGGGTGAGTGGGGGAAGGGTTTCTTTTCCCCAGCCCCGCCCCTTCCCGAAACTGAGGGCTGCGCCCCCAGGCCCTGCCAGGGGGTAGGGGGTGACACGGCGTGTCGCGGCTGCGGGTGCGTCGTGGCTGGTCGCGCAGTTCCCCGCGCCCCTCAAAAGCAAAGCCTGCGACTCCCGGCGCCCAGGGAAATCCCGTACCCCCAACTACCCGCAGCCTCCCACCGGCGGGAGGGGACGTGGGCCGGTGCGTCGTATGCCCGTCGCGTAGGTTCCGTCTCAGGCCACCCGCGCCCTGTATCAGCCGAAGGGCCGTATGCCCACCCAGCGACGGGCTGACGCACCGGCCCACGGCCCCGACCCCCAACGAACCCAGGGGCGCGGGGCTGCGACATCAGCGGCTCCGCCGCGGGGCGCGCCCAGCCACAGACGGCCCGCACCCGACGACGAACCCACCCGCCCAACCGCCGGAGGCCCCCGTACCCTTGCGGACGTGAGCAGCACCCCCGCCCCCGACGCCCTCCTGGGCCCCGCCGACATCCGCGAACTCGCGGCAGCGCTCGGCGTCCGCCCGACGAAGCAGCGCGGACAGAACTTCGTCATCGACGCCAACACGGTCCGCCGCATCGTCCGCACCGCGGACGTGCGCCCAGAGGACGTGGTCGTCGAGGTGGGCCCGGGCCTGGGCTCCCTGACGCTGGCCCTGCTGGAGGTGGCGGACCGGGTCGTCGCCGTCGAGATCGACGACGTACTCGCGGGCGCGCTCCCCGCGACGATCGCGGCCCGCATGCCGGAGCGAGCCGACCGTTTCGCACTGGTGCACTCCGACGCCATGCAGGTGACCGAACTCCCAGGCTCCCCGCCGACCGCCCTGGTCGCGAACCTCCCCTACAACGTCGCCGTCCCCGTGCTGCTGCACATGCTCGAGACCTTCCCCACCATCGAGCGCACGCTCGTGATGGTGCAGTCGGAGGTCGCCGACCGGCTGGCCGCGGCGCCGGGTTCGAAGGTCTACGGCGTGCCGTCGGTGAAGGCCAACTGGTACGCCGAGGTCAAGCGGGCCGGTGCCATCGGCCGCACCGTCTTCTGGCCCGCACCGAACGTGGACAGCGGGCTCGTCTCCCTCGTCCGCCGCACCGAGCCCCTCAAGACGACGGCGTCCAGGCGCGAGGTCTTCGCCGTGGTCGACGCCGCCTTCGCCCAGCGGCGCAAGACCCTGCGGGCCGCGCTCGCCGGCTGGGCGGGTTCGGCGGCGGCAGCGGAGTCCGCCCTGGTCGCGGCGGGCGTCTCGCCGCAGGCACGGGGCGAGGCCCTGACGGTGGAGGAGTTCGCACGCATCGCGGAGAACAAGGAGCGCGGAGAGCAGTGAGCGTGACGGTACGCGTCCCGGCGAAGGTCAACGTCCAGCTGGCCGTGGGCGCCGCCCGCCCCGACGGCTTCCACGACCTGGCGAACGTCTTCCTGGCGGTCGGCCTGTACGACGAGGTCACGGTCACGGCGGCGGACGAGCCGCGCGTCACGTGCGACGGGCCGGACGCCGATCAAGTTCCCCTGGACCACACGAACTTGGCGGCCCGCGCGGCTCAGAAGCTGGCTGCACGTCATGGCCTCGCCCCCGACGTGCACATCCACATCACCAAGGACATCCCCGTCGCCGGCGGCATGGCAGGCGGCTCCGCCGACGCCGCCGGCGCACTCCTGGCCTGCGACGCCCTCTGGGGTACGAACACTTCCCGGGCCGAACTCCTCGACATCTGCGCCGAGTTGGGCAGCGATGTACCGTTCAGCCTGGTCGGCGGGGCCGCGCTCGGCACGGGCCGGGGCGAACAGTTGCGCCCGCTGGAAGTCGGCGGCACCTTCCACTGGGTCTTCGCCGTGGCCGACGGCGGCCTTTCGACCCCGGCGGTGTACGCGGAGTTCGACCGCCTCACCGAAGGCGTCGAGGTTCCCGAACCACTCGCGTCCCAGCCCCTCCTCGACGCCCTCGCGAAGGGCGACCCGACCGCCCTCGCAGCCGCCCTCTCCAACGACCTCCAGCCCGCGGCCCTGTCCCTGCGCCCGTCCCTGGCCGACACCCTTGCCGCGGGCACGGCGGCCGGTGCCCTCGCAGCCCTGGTCTCCGGCTCGGGCCCGACGACGGCGTTCCTGACCCGGGACGCGGCGTCCGCGACGAAGGTCGCCGAGGCACTGCTCGCCTCGGGCGCATGCCGCACCGCCCGGCTCGCACCCTCGCCCGCGCCCGGCGCGACGGTGCTCTGAGCCTCCGGGGCGCGTCATCACAAAGAGTGACGATCCCCGTACGCCCCGGCCCCTCGCCCGGAGGGCCTAGGCTGGAAGGCTGATCGATCCCCGCGTCAGGAGAGAAATGGCCGTCAACCTGGTCAATGTCGAGAACGTCAGCAAGGTGTACGGCACCCGTGCCCTGCTCGACGGCGTCTCGCTCGGAGTGTCCGAGGGAGACAGGATCGGCGTCGTCGGGCGCAACGGTGACGGCAAGACCACGCTGATCCGGATGCTCGCCAAGCTGGAGGAGGCCGACACCGGGCGCGTCACGCACTCCGGCGGTCTGCACGTCGGCGTGCTCACCCAGCACGACTCGCTGGACCCCGCGGCCACCGTCCGGCACGAGGTCATCCGGGACATGGCCGACCATGAGTGGGCGGGCAACGCCAAGATCAGGGACGTACTGACCGGACTGTTCGGCGGGCTCGATCTGCCGGGGTTCCCGCAGGGTCTTGACACCGTCATCGGGCCGCTGTCCGGTGGTGAACGGCGGCGTATCGCGCTGGCCAAGCTGCTGATCGCCGAGCAGGACCTGATCATCCTCGACGAGCCCACCAACCACCTGGACGTGGAGGGGATCGCCTGGCTGGCGAAGCACCTGCGGGAGCGGCGGTCCGCGCTCGTGTGCGTCACCCACGACCGGTGGTTCCTCGACCAGGTCTGCACGCGTATGTGGGACGTGCAGAAGGGCGATGTGTACGAGTACGAGGGCGGCTACTCGGACTACGTCTTCGCGCGCGCCGAGCGCGAGCGCATCGCGGCCACCGAGGAGGTCAAGCGGCAGAACCTGGTCCGCAAGGAGCTGGCCTGGCTGCGCCGCGGCGCCCCGGCCCGTACGTCCAAGCCGCGCTTCCGCGTCGAGGCCGCGAACGAGCTGATCGCGGACGTACCGCCGCCGCGCGACAGCAGCGAGCTGATGAAGTTCGCGTCCACCCGGCTCGGCAAGACCGTCTTCGACCTCGAGAACGTGACCGTGCAGGCCGGCCCGAAGGTGCTGCTGAAGCATGTGACGTGGCAGCTCGGCCCCGGCGACCGTATCGGCCTGGTCGGGGTGAACGGCGCGGGCAAGACCTCCCTGCTGCGGGCGCTGGCCGACGCGGCGTACAGCGGGGGCGAGCGGCAGCCCGAAGGCGGACGGGTCGTGGTCGGCAAGACCGTGAAGCTCGCCTACCTCTCGCAGGAGGTGTCCGAACTCGACCCGGCCCTGCGGGTTTTGCAGGCCGTGCAGCAGGTCCGCGACCGCGTCGACCTCGGCAAGGGACGCGAGATGACGGCAGGTCAGCTCTGCGAGACCTTCGGCTTCAACAAGGAGAAGCAGTGGACGCCGGTCGGTGACCTGAGCGGTGGTGAGCGCCGCCGGCTCCAACTCCTGCGGCTGCTCATGGACGAGCCGAACGTCCTCTTCCTCGACGAGCCCACCAACGACCTCGACATCGAGACCCTCACCCAACTCGAGGACGTCCTCGACGGCTGGCCCGGATCGATGGTCGTGATCTCCCACGACCGGTTCTTCATCGAGCGCACCACGGACCGGGTGTTCGCCCTGCTCGGCGACGCGACGCTGCGGATGCTGCCGCGCGGGATCGACGAATACCTGGAGCGGCGGCACAGGATGGAGGAGGCCGTGGCCGCCCGGACCCCCGTGGCGCCCCCCGCCGAGAAGCCCGGCATCTCCGCAGCCGACGCCCGCGCCGCCAAGAAGGAACTCCAGAAGATCGAGCGGCAGTTGGACAAGCTCTCCCAGAACGAGAAGAAGCTGCACGACCAAATCGCCGCGAACGCCACGGACTTCGGGAAGGTGGCCGAACTGGACGCCGACCTGCGCGAACTGGCCACCGAGCGCGAGGAGTTGGAGACGCGCTGGCTGGAGCTCGCAGACGACGCGTGAAGGCGGCGTGAAGGAGCGTAACGGGGGCATCACGGGCCGGTCCTCCCTTGGGAACAGGGGTTGGACCGGCCCTGAGTTCGAGCGGGACATGGTGATAGAAAGGGCCGTCTGAGAACCGTCTGAACTGTCTGAGTACGACGCTGAGTACAACTCCGTATTCACTACGTACTTCTAGGCGTGGCTAAAAATCAGTGATGAAGGGGGAACGCGCTGATGTCTCAGCCGCCCAACCAGCCGCCACAGGGCGGGTTCGGAGCTCCACAGGATCCGGGCGGGCAGTACCCGGGCCAGGGAACGCCTCCGCCGCCCGCGCAGCCGCCGCAGGCTCCACCGCCTCCGCAGGGCGCGCCGCAGACGCCGCCGCAGGGCGGAGCCCCGGGGACTCCGCCCGCGCCGCAGCCCGGTTACGGCTACCCCCAGCAGCCCGGCCCGTACAACCAGCCGGGTCCGTACGGCCAGCAGCCAGGACCGTACGCCCAGCCGGGACCGTACGCCCCGCAGCCCGGCCCGTACGGACAGCCTCAGCAGCCCGGCCCCTACGGTCAGCCCGGTTACGGCTACCCGCAGCAGCCCCAGTTCCCCGGCCCGCCCGGCATCCCGCCGGGTGGCGGCTCGCGCAACCCCTTCAAGGGCAAGCCCGCCATCATCATCGGAGCCGCGCTGGCCGCCGCTCTCGTCATCGGCGGCACTGTGTGGGCGGTCTCCAGCGGTGATGGCGGCGACAAGAAGCCCGAGGCCCAGAAGAGCGGTGACGCCCAGCCCAACCCGGGCGAGGACCCGATCAACCCCGGCGACGGTGACGGCGGAGGCGGCGAGGGCACCGAGGACCTCAACGCGGGCCGCCAGGCGGGCGAATCGAAGGTGCTCTGGTACAAGGAGGGGCCGGATGCGCCCGGTTCCGGTGCCGACGCCCCCGGTATGTGGATCACCGACAAGACCGCGGTGAAAGCCGCGTACAAGCAGGTCCTCGCCTACAACGTCAGCGACGGCAAGCCGGCCTGGCCCGAGATCACGCTCCCGCAGGAGATCTGCTCGGTCACCCCGGAGAAGACGACCAACGACAAGATCGTCGTCGCGTACAAGGCGGGCACCAAGGACACCGCCGACTGCAACCAGCTGATGGAGATCGACCTCAACACCGGCAAGAAGGGCTGGACCGAGGAGATCCCGGAGGGCGAACTCTTCGACAGCATGCTCCAGCTCGGACTGACCGTCACCGGAGACACGTTGGTGGTCGGCCGCGGGCAGTCGGGCATCGGCTACGACGTCTCGACCGGCGACAAGCTGTGGGACAAGAAGAGGTACGGCTCGGCCTGCTTCCCGGCCGCGTTCGCCGGCGGCAACAAGCTGATCGCCGTCTCGTCCTGCGCGGCCGGCAGCGACAACGAGCACGACGAGGTGCAGGAACTCGACCCGGCCACCGGCAAGGCCAAGTGGACCTGGAAGGTCCCCAAGGGCTGGCAGGCCGCGCGTACGTACTCCACCGACCCCGTCGTCATGTACCTCACCAACGAGGACAAGAAGCAGTGGAACATCTCCACGCTGAACAACGGCACGGTGACCGCGCAGGTCGACATCGACGAGTCCTTCGCGCCGGAGTGCGGCTGGGCGATCCTCTCGCGTGATCTGCAGGGCTGCCAGGGCGTCGCGGCCGACAAGAACACCCTCTACCTGCCGACCGACGCGAAGACCGGCGCCAACGAGATCGTCGCGATCAACCTGGCGACCGGCAAGGAGAAGTGGCGCACCAAGTCCCCGGTGGAAGAGAGCATGCAGCCGCTGAAGATGGACGGCACGAACCTTCTCGCGTACGTCCAGCCGTCGTACGACTCGGGCGGCCGGATCGTGTCCATCCCGACGGGCAGCGGCTCCCACACGCCGAAGAAGCTGCTGCAGAACCCGCAGGGCACCGCGA
This sequence comes from Streptomyces sp. NPDC006365, assembly GCF_042870755.1. Lineage (NCBI taxonomy): Bacteria > Bacillati > Actinomycetota > Actinomycetes > Kitasatosporales > Streptomycetaceae > Streptomyces > Streptomyces sp. NPDC006365. Next base: position 330,672 of record NZ_JBIAHS010000008.1, on the reverse strand, counting down.
AGATCGAGAGCGGCTTCTACTCGAAGGACGTGGACTACGTGGACGGGCGCTTCTACATCTCCACGACCCGGCTGACGGGCCGTGACGAGGCGCAGGAAAAGCTGATGCTGGCCTACGGCAAGTGACCGCCCCTCGTCCCGCCCCCACTCCCTTTCTTCTCCGAGTTTTCCGAGGTAACCCGTCATGAGCCAGCCGCCGCCCCCGCCCAACCAGCCGCCGCAGGAAGGCGGTTCAGGCGCACCCCAGGATCCGCCGCCGGGTGGCTTCGGGGCTCCGCAGAGTCCGCCGCCCGGTGGTTTCGGCGCCCCGCAGGACCCGCCGCCGAACGGTTTCGGGGCTTCCCAGGATCCGCCTCCGGGTGGTTACGGCGCTCCGCAGAGCCCGCCACCAGGCGGATTCGGCGCGCCGACCCCGCCACAGGGCACCCCGCCGAACCCCGGCTACGGCTACCCGCAGCAGCCCCCGCAGGCACCCGGGACCCCGCCCCCGACGACCCCGCCCCAGCCGTACGGATACCCGCAGACCCAGCCCCCGGGCCAGCCCGGTTACGGCTACCCGGGTCAGCAGCCCCAGTACGGCTACCCGCAGCCCTCGACGCTGCCGCTCCAGCCGCAGGCGCCGGGCGGCGGACGCAAGCTCAACGCCCAGCTGATGATCATCGTCGCGGCGGTCCTGGCCATCGGCCTCATCGTGGGCGGGGGCGTCTGGTACGCGTCCTCGACCGGAGGCGACGACAAGAACGACGCCTCCGGTACGTCCGGCGGCACCGGCGGTGAGGACGGCAAGGGCGACGAGGGCAAGAAGGCCCCCGACGGGGGCGGCTCGGAGAAGGTGCCGTCCAGTACCAGCGCCAAGGTCCTCTTCCAGGTCCCCCAGCCCGCAGTGCCCGACGACGAGGTCTGGAGCGTGGCGGGCTCCTGGCTGACGGACAAGGTGTACGCCAAGGCGGGCCTCGGCGAGGTCGTCGGCTACGACCCGGCCACCGGCAAGGAGACCTGGACGATGCCGCTGGCGGGTCACACCTGCGCGGCCTCTCCCGAGGTCACCAAGGACGGTGTGGCCGTGGTGATCTCCGAGGCGTCCAAACGCAGCAAGACCAACAAGTACCCCGGGTGCACCGAGGTCACGGCCTTCAACCTGAACACCGGCAAGCAGCTCTGGACCAAGTCCGTGGGCGACGGCAGCGAGAAGGCCAAGTTCGAGGAAGCCAGCATCACCGGCACCACGGTCGCGGTGGGCGCCGGCCTCGACGGCGGCGCGGGCTTCGACCTCACGACCGGCAAGGCCCTGTGGCAGCCGAAGGTCGAATCGTGCGAGGACCTCGGTTATCGCGGCGGCGAGCAGCTGGTTGCCGTGCGCAAGTGCGGTGAGTACGGCGAGGAGAAGCTCGAGGTCCAGCTGCTCAACCCCAAGGACGGCAGCGTCCAGTGGACGTACAAGCTCGCCGACGGCATCGACAACGCCAAGGTGATCTCCACCAAGCCGGTCGTGATCGGTCTGGACTCCGATGAGATCACCTCGTCGGGCGCCACGGACGTCTTCTCGCTCGACGAGAGCGGCCAGCTGCGTACGAAGATCACGCTGGAGGACGGACGGTACGAGCACGACTGCGGCGTCGGCAAGATCCACGACTGCAAGGGGATCGTCGTCGGCAACGACAAGCTCTACGTTCCGACGAAGCAGCACGACGGGACCAAGGAGTTCAGCCGCACCAACGAGGTGATCTCCTTCTCGCTGGCCTCCGGCAAGACGGCGGGCGACCGCGCCGACGCCGGTGACGGCTACGAGATGTTCCCGGTCCGGATGGACGGCGGCGACATCATCGCGTACAAGCAGGGCCCCTACGACAAGGGCTCCGAGATCGTCTCGATCGACGGTGGCAGCTTCAAGCAGACCACGCTCCTGGTGACCCCGGCCACGGAGCAGGTCCGCAACGCGATCAGCAGCATGGTCCCGAAGTCGTCCGAGCTGCTCTACACGAACGGCCGCCTCTTCATGGGCCGGGACCTGATCAGTAAGCCCTCGTCCTCCTTGGATGGGGAGAAGTACACGACGATCGGATTCGGCGCGCAGTAGGGCGTACGACGATCGAGAGGCGGCCGTTTCCGGTCGTACGACGATCAAGGCGTCCCTACGTGGATCAAGGCCCCGTCCCTGCTCAGGGACGGGGCCTACGCTTGTCCTCGCTCGTTTCCTCGCTCGCTCACGAATGCGAGGAATTTTGGCAATCCGGGGCACTTCTCACCGGTAGGGGAAGCGCAACGTCGAACAAGCGTGTAGCTTCCGGGGGATGGAGAGCCGGGGGGCTCCTGTCCATGGGGGACCAGTTGGGGACCTGGGGGAACTGGGGGGTTGGGCTCGATGGGTGTGCGGCTCATGGTGGTCGATGACCACCGTCTGCTCGCCGAGGCGTTGGCCTCGGCACTGAAGCTGCGCGGACACCGCGTGCTCGCCGCGGCGGCGCCCGCCGCGGGGGCGGCGGAGCTGGTGATCACCAGGGCACCTGAGGTGTGTCTGATCGGCACGGCGACACCCGCCGAGCCGGGCATCTTCGACCCGGTCGTGAAGATCAAGCGTGAGCGACCGCAGGTGGCGGTGCTGGTCCTCGGCCCGGTACCGAACCCCCGCGGCATCGCCGCCGCCTTCGCCGCCGGCGCCTCGGGCTACGTACGCCATGACGAGCGCATCGAGGGCGTGGAGCGCGCCATCATGAAAGCCAGGGCGGGAGAGGCGGCGGTGGCCCCGCAGCTGTTGCAGGGCGCCTTCAGCGAACTCCTCAACCCGGCCGCCCAGCCGGACGACGAGGGCCAGCGGCTGCTGCAGATCCTCACGCCGCGGGAGGTCGAGGTCCTGGTCAGGGTCGCGGAGGGCGAGGACACCCGCCTGATCGCGGCCGGAATGGGCATTGCCCCGAGTACGGCGCGTACGCACGTACAGCGGGTGCTGATGAAGCTGGGCGTGGGATCGAGGCTGGAGGCCGCGGCCCTGGCGGCACGCACGGGGCTCCTGGACCGGGCCGGTCCGGTGCCGCCGCGTCCGCATCCGCCGATGGAGGCGCCCGAAGGGCCGGAGTGAACTCCGGCCACCGGGCACGATAGTTGCTCCGTTGCGTCTCGATGCCCTGTGGCGTCCTGCGTGGGTACGTCCGCGTTGTCCAGGTCCGCGTCCGAGACCGTGAGACACGGATCTGGGCGGAAGCTACGCCTCCAGTTCCAGAACTGAACAGCTGCGGTGGGGAAGTTTGTTTGATTGTGGTGTTGACCCACGTGAGAGCTTGTGGTTTGTTGTGTTCAGTTCTGTTTGATGGGTGCGCCTAGGGAGCCATCCGTGCTGCATGTCCCCGGGGGCAACCCCCGACCCCCGGCCGGTCAGGTCGGCTGCAGTACTCGGCGGCGCAAGAGGAAGGCTCGGTTCCGTGAAAAAGACCTCGACCCGGCTGGCCGACGGTCGTGAGCTCATCTACTACGACGCGCGTGATGACGCGGTCCGCGACGCGGTCGACCGTAGACCACTCGACGCCACCGTCACCACGTCTCAGGTGCGCCGCGACCCGCTGCTCGGCGACTCGGTCGCGATCGCCTCGCACCGCCAGGGCCGCACCTACCACCCGCCGGCGAACGAATGCCCCCTGTGTCCGTCCGAGGGCGACCGTCTCAGCGAGATACCGGACTCCTCGTATGACGTCGCCGTCTTCGAGAACCGCTTCCCCTCCCTCGCCGGAGACTCCGGCCGCTGCGAGGTCGTCTGCTTCACCTCCGACCACGACGCGTCCTTCGCGGATCTGACGGAAGAACAGGCAGGACTGGTCCTGGAGGCCTGGACCGACCGCACCGCCGAGCTGTCCCATCTGCCCTCCGTCGAGCAGGTCTTCTGCTTCGAGAACCGCGGTGCCGAGATCGGCGTGACGCTCGGACATCCGCACGGGCAGATCTACGCGTACCCGTTCACCACCCCTCGTACGGCCCTGATGCTGCGCTCGCTCGCCGCGCACAAGGAGGCGTCCGGCGGGGAGAACCTCTTCGACGGCGTGGTCGCCCGCGAACTGGCCGACGGCGACCGGATCGTGCTGGACGCCGAGCACTGGGTGGCCTTCGTGCCGTACGCGGCGCACTGGCCGTACGAGGTGCACCTCTACCCGAAGCGGCGGGTGCCCGACCTGCTGGGCCTCGACGAGGACGCCCGCACAGAATTTCCCCAGGTGTATCTGGAACTCTTGAGGCGCTTCGACCGGATCTTCGGCGAAGGTGAGCCCCCGACGCCGTACATCGCCGCCTGGCATCAGGCGCCGTTCGGCACGCTGGAGGAGTTCGAGGGAGTCAGCCGTGACGACTTCGCGCTCCACCTGGAGCTTTTCACCATTCGCCGCACTTCCGGCAAGCTGAAGTTCCTCGCGGGTTCCGAATCCGGCATGAGCGTGTTCATCAACGACGTGCCGCCGGAGACCGCGGCCCAGCGACTGCGAGAGGTAGCGAGTTCATGAGTGGGAAGTACCTGGTCACCGGCGGTGCGGGCTATGTCGGCAGCGTGGTCGCGCAGCATCTGCTGGAGGCGGGCCACGAGGTCGTCGTCCTCGACAACCTCTCGACCGGCTTCCGCGAGGGCGTTCCGACCGGTGCTTCCTTCGTCGAGGGCGACATCCGGGACGCTGCCAAGTGGCTGGACTCCTCCTTCGACGCCGTTCTGCACTTCGCCGCGTTCTCGCAGGTCGGCGAGTCGGTGGTGAAGCCGGAGAAGTACTGGGAGAACAACGTCGGCGGCACGATGGCCCTGCTGGAGGCCATGCGCTCGACGGGCGTCCGCAAGCTCGTCTTCTCCTCCACGGCCGCCACGTACGGCGAGCCGGAGGAAACCCCGATCGTCGAGTCCGCGCCGACGGCGCCGACGAACCCGTACGGCGCCTCGAAGCTCGCCGTCGACCACATGATCACCGGAGAGGCGGCTGCCCACGGCCTCGGCGCGGTGTCACTGCGCTACTTCAACGTGGCGGGTGCGTACGGCAGTTGCGGCGAGCGGCACGACCCCGAATCGCACCTCATCCCTCTCGTCCTCCAGGTCGCCCAGGGCAAGCGCGACGCCATCTCCGTCTTCGGTGACGACTACCCGACGCCGGACGGCACCTGCATCCGCGACTACATCCACGTCGCGGACCTGGCGGAGGCCCACCTGCTGGCCGTCGAGGCGGCCACCCCGGGCGAGCACCTGATCTGCAACCTCGGCAACGGCAACGGATTCTCGGTCCGCGAGGTCATCGAGACGGTGCGCCAGGTCACCGGGCACCCGATTCCCGAGGTGGCCGCTCCGCGCCGCGGCGGCGACCCGGCGGTGCTGGTGGCCTCGGCGCGGACGGCCCGTGAGCGGCTCGGCTGGAACCCGTCCCGCGCGGATCTCGCGGGGATCGTGGCGGACGCGTGGGCGTTCGCGCAGAACGTGTCGAAGGAGCGCTAGGTGGGCGTACGGGAAGGCTTCGAGGAGCTGTACGGGGCGGCCCCCGAGGGCGTATGGGCGGCGCCGGGCCGGGTCAACCTGATCGGCGAGTACACGGACTTCAACGAGGGTTTCGTGATGCCCCTCGCGCTGCCGCACACGGCGGTGGCGGCGGTCTCGCGCCGCGACGACGGCGTGCTGCGGCTGCACTCCGCCGACATCGAGGGCCCGGTCGTCGAGCTGCACGTGGACGAGCTGGCGCCGCTGACGAACACGAGCTGGGCGGCGTATCCGGCGGGTGTGGTGTGGGTCCTGCGCGAGGCAGGTCACACGGTGACGGGCGCGGACATCCACCTCGGCTCGACGGTGCCGACGGGCGCGGGCCTGTCCTCCTCGGCCGCACTGGAGGTCGTGACGGCCCTCGCCCTCAACGACCTGTTCGAACTCAGGCTCACGGGACCGGAGCTGGCCCGCGTCTCCCAGCGCGCGGAGAACGACTTCGTCGGCGTCCCCTGCGGCATCATGGACCAGACGGCGTCCGCCTGCTGTACCGAGGGCCACGCCCTCCACCTCGACTGCCGCGACCTCTCCATCCGCCAGGTCCCCTTCGACCTGCCCGCCCACGGGCTTCAGCTCCTGGTCGTCGACACCCGCGTCAAGCACGCCCTGGGCGACGGCGAGTACGCGGAACGCCGGGATGGCTGCGAAGAAGGCGCGCGCATCCTGGGCGTCTCGCACCTGCGGGACGTGGCGTACGACGACCTCGACGCCGCACTGTCCCGCCTGTCCGACGAACGAGTACGCCGCTATGTACGCCACGTCGTCTCGGACGACCACCGTGTGGAGCAGGTCATCGCCCTGCTGGACGCGGGCGACGTACGAGCGATCGGCCCCGTACTGACGGCCGGCCATGTGTCGTTGCGGGACGACCTCCGCATCTCCTGCCCGGAGCTGGACCTGGTCGTCTCCACGGCGAACCGGGCCGGTGCGCTGGGCGCCCGCATGACGGGCGGCGGCTTCGGCGGCTCGGCGATCGTGCTGGTGGGGTCCACGGACGCCGACACGGTCACCAAGGCGGTGGAGGAGGCCTTCGCCGCGGCGGGATTCACGGCACCTCGGGTGTTCGCGGCGGTGCCTTCGGCTGGGGCACGGCGGGTGGGCTGAGCCCCCTGGCGGGGTCTGGGGCGGAGCCCCAGCTTCAGGACGGGAACGGGCAGGGGCGGCGGGGGCGAAAACCCCTCGTCACCCCAACCGCTTCGTCAGCGTGTACTCCGTAACCCCCGGCGGATAGTCGGGGATCTCGCACACCACCTCGTAGCCCCGCTTCTTGTAGAACTCCGGGGCCTGGAAGTCCCAGGTCTCCAGGCGGGAGTGGCGGCAGTCGCGTTCCGTGTGGGCCAGTTGTTCCGCTCGGGACAGCAGGTGGGATCCCAGGCCCGTACCCCGGTGGGGGCCGTCGACCCAGAGGTACGTCACGTGCAGCCAGGTCGCCCAGGTGTGGCCGACCAGTCCGCCCGCAAGCTCGTCCCGCTCGTCCAGCGCCCAGAGCTGGAGCGGAAGCTCGCGTTCGTCAGGGGTTCCGCGGAGAGCACGGAGCACGGGAGAGGCCGCCGTGTTGGCGTCCCGGAGACGGGAACGCAGCAACTTGCCGAACTCTTTGTCGACTCCTGTCTCAATACGAAACATATGCCTCACCATAAACGTGCCGGACAATCAGTTCTGCAAATCCTCTTCCGCTCCTGCCGCCCGGCCTTACCCTGATGAGCAGCACCGGTGGGGGCCGGTGTTGATCAGGGGGCGAGACAGTCGGGTACGACGCCCGGAGTGGGGGTAGCAGTCCAGCACGGCGGCGGCCGTGTGGCTGCGGCACCCCGTCCCGGGGTCCTCGGGGTCCCGGAACAATCCGGGCGCCGTACCTGCGCCGGTCGTCCCCCGACCAGTGGGGGTTTCAGTGGTTCGCATCCGTGTCCTGGTCGTCGACGACCATCGCATCTTCGCCGAGTCGCTCGCGGCAGCTCTCGCCGCCGAGCCCGACGTCGACGTGTCCGCGGCCGGCAGCGGCCCCGCCGCGCTGCGCTGTCTGGAGCGCGCGGCGGCGGAAGGCCGCAGATTCGACGTGCTGCTCGTCGACGCCGACCTGGGCGGCAATGTGCCGGGCGTCCGCCCGGCCGTACCCGTGCACGACAACAACGAAGAAGGCCTGGTCGACGGCATCTCTCTGGTCGCGGGCGTCCGCTCGGGCCAGCCGGGTGTGCGTATCGTCGTCCTCGCGGAGAAGGACGACCCGCGCCGCGCGGCCCTCGCCCTGCAGGCCGGAGCCTCGGGCTGGGTCGCCAAGGACTGCTCGCTGTCGAGGCTGCTGACGGTCATACGAGGCGTGCTGCGGGACGAGACACATCTGCCGCCCGCCCTGCTCACGGGCGTGCTGCGCGAGTTGACCGCCGCCCGTAAGCACCGCACCGAGAGCGAGCAGCTCGTCGAGTCGCTCACGCCGCGCGAGCGCGAGGTGCTGCGGTGCATGGTCGCGGGCCTGGGGCGCAAAGCCGTCGCCGAGCGCCTGTTCCTGTCCCCGCACACCGTGCGTACGCATATGCAGAACGTGCTGGGGAAGCTGGGGGTCCACTCCACCCTCGCCGCCGTGGCGCTCGCCCGCCGCGCCGGGGTCGGTCCGGTCGACCTAGCCGGGGATGTTGTCGAACGGGGCGGTCAACTGGCGTAGCAGCCCGGCCAGTTCACCGCGCTGCGCACTGCTGAGCTCCGCCAGGATCGCCCGCTCCTGGTCGAGGAGTCCGGCCAGCGCCTGGTCCGCGCGGTCCCGCCCCTCGTCGGTCAGCCGCACCAGGACGCCACGGCGGTCACTGGGGTCGGGGAGGCGCTCCACCAGGCCCTTCTTCGCCAGCCGGTCGATACGGTTCGTCATCGTTCCGGAGGTCACCAGGGTCTGGGTCAGCAACTGGCCGGGGGAGAGCTGATACGGAGCACCGGCTCGCCTCAGCGCGGTGAGGACGTCGAACTCCCAGGGCTCCAGGCTGTGTTCGGAGAACGCCAGTCGGCGTGCGCGGTCCAGATGCCGGGCCAGCCTGCTCACCCGGCTGAGCACTTCCAACGGCTCCACGTCGAGGTCAGGGCGCTCCCGGCGCCACGCTGCGACCAGCCGATCGACCTCGTCCTCCATGGCGATCAGTGTAGTGGTTGTGTCGATGTGAAGTCTCTTGACGTCAAGATAGTTTGGGTGTGAGGCTGAAGGTCCCTCTCGGCCGCTTCAAGGAGGCCCACCAGTGCCCGCGCCCGCTCCTGCCTGGGACCCGAGCCAGTACCTGCGTCACGCGGACCATCGCGCCCGCCCGTTCGTGGACCTCCTGGCCCGCGTCCCGTCCCTGCCCGGGGACCCGGCCCGCATCGCCGACCTCGGCTGTGGCCCCGGCAACATGACCCGCCTCCTCGCCGACCGCTGGCCCACCGCGCGCATCACCGGCCTCGACAGCTCACCCCAGATGCTCGCCCGCGCCGAATCGCTGGCGGGCCCCACGCCGGGCGGCGGCCACCTCGGCTTCGCCGCCGCGGACGCCGGGACCTGGGCGCCGGCAGAGCCGTACGACCTGATCGTCAGCAACGCCACCCTGCAGTGGGTACCGGGCCACGTGGCCCGCTTCCCCGCCTGGGTGGACGGCCTCGCCCCCGGCGGCACCTTCGCCTTCCAGGTGCCCGGCAACTTCGACGCCCCCAGCCACCGCCTGATGCGTGAACTCGCCCACTCCGCGCGCTGGAAGGGCCGCCTGGCCGGAACGCTCCGCCACGACGGCGCGGTCCACGAACCCGCCGACTATCTCCAGGCCCTCACCGACCTCGGCTGTGAAGCCGACGTCTGGGAGACGACGTATCTGCACCTCCTGACGGGCGAGGACCCGGTCCTGGACTGGGTGAAGGGGACGGGTCTGCGTCCGATCCTGACGGAGCTGGGTGATGGGGCGGAGGCCTTCGTGGCCGAGTACCGCGCTGCCCTGCGCACCGCGTATCCGGCCGGGGATCAGGGCACCGTGTTCCCTTTCCGTCGCCTTTTCGCCGTCGCCCGGAAGGGGTGAGGGCGGCAGGTCGACCTCGGGGGTGCCGGGCCGGCTGATGTTGTGCAGATTATTGACGGCCGTTTAGGAGACGCCTATCTTCGCGATGTCCCTCCCCCCGCTCAAGGGAGACCCGCGATGCCCCCGTCCCCATCTGCCTCCCCACCCCCACCCCGCTCCCCGGAATCCGCGCGGCAATTGCGTCGCGTCGCGCTGTCCGGGCTCCTCGGCACCGCCGTCGAGTTCTACGACTTCCTCGTCTACGGGACCGTCGCCGCGCTCGTCTTCGGCGAACTGTTCTTCCCGGGTGCCGACCCCGCCGTCGGCACCATCGCCGCGTTCGGCACCTTCGCCGCCGGCTACGTGGCCCGCCCTCTCGGCGGCATCGTCTTCGGCCACTTCGGCGACCGGCTCGGCCGGAAGTCCATGCTGTTGCTGACCATGGGCCTGATGGGCGGCGCCAGCTTCCTCATCGGCGTGCTGCCCACGTACGAAACCGTCGGCGTCTGGGCACCCGTCATGCTCATCACCCTGCGCGTCGTACAGGGCCTCGCCATCGGCGGCGAATGGGGCGGCGCGACCCTCATGGTCGTCGAGCACGCCGGGGAACGGCGACGCGGACTGTGGTCCAGCTTCACGCAGATGGGAGCGCCGCTCGGCTCCCTCCTGTCGTCGGCCGTGGTCACCCTCGTCGTCACGCTGCCCCGGGACGAGTTCGCCGCCTGGGGCTGGCGCGTGCCCTTCCTGCTCAGCGTCGTCCTGCTCGGCGTCGGCCTGTTCGTACGCCTGAAGGTCGTCGAGAGCCCGCTGTTCGCCGAGGTGAAGAAGGAGCGCAAGGAGTCCCGGCTGCCCGTGGTGGACGTACTGCGGCGGCCCCGCCCGCTGCTGCTCGCCTGCTGCGTCGGCATCGGCGCCTTCACCGCACAGTCCCTGCTGACCAGCTACATGATCGCGTACGCCACCGGCATCGGCTACGCCCGCCCGCAGGTGCTGACCGCCCTCACCGTCTCCGCCTGCGTCGCGCTCGTCGTCCTGCCCTGCGCGTCCGCGCTGTCCGACCGGATCGGCCGCCGTCCGGTCGTACTCGCCGGTGCCATTGCCTCCGCCGCGCTGGCCTTCCCGGTGGTCGCCCTGGTCGACTCCGAGTCGCCCGGCCTGCTGATCCTGGCGATCGCCCTCGGCCACGGCGTCGCCCAGTCGACGATGTACGGCCCGCTGGGCGCGCTGCTCACCGAGATGTTCGGCACCCGCGTCCGCTACACCGGCGCCTCCCTCGGCTATCAGCTCGCCACTCTCGTCGGTGCCGGCTTCTCGCCGATGATCGCCGGAAGCCTGGTCGCCGCGGACGGCGGCGGCTCGACCTCGATCGCCCTGCTGCTGTGCGGCGGCGCCACCGTCACCGCGCTGACCGTCTGGTTCCTGCGCGAGACCCACCGCGACTCTCTAGCCGGAGCCGGAGCCGGAGCCGGAGCCGGAGCCGGGGCCGGATCCGGAGCCACCACCCCCCACACCCCCTCCTCCAAGGAGCCGATGACCTCGTGACTTCCCCCACCCGCACAGCCACCCGCACCCGCGCCCGCACGTCACGACCGCGTGGCACCGCCGCGCTTGCCGTCCTCCTGCTCGCCGCCGCGGCCGGCGCCACGGCTCCCGCGTACGCCGAAGCGCCCGCCGAGCACGTCGAAGGCACCCTCCCGTCCGGCGCCAAGTACGTCATGGACAAGCCCGCCGACTGGAACGGCACCGTCCTGCTTTTCAGCCACGGCTACCGGCCCGTCGGATCGCCCCTCGCCGCCCAGAACGCCCCCGACGACGCGACGAAGGCACTTCTCCTCGAGAAGGGCTACGCGCTCATCGGCTCCTCGTACGCCACCAACGGCTGGGCGGTGACGGACGCCGTGCCCGATCAGCTCGCCACTCTCGACGTGTTCACCGAGCGGTCGGGCGCGGCGCGGCGCACCATCGCCTGGGGGCAGTCGTACGGCGGCCTGGTCACCACCGCCATCGCCGAGCGGCACCCCGGGCGCATCGACGGCTCGCTCGCCATGTGCGGCCTCGTCCACGGCGGCGTCGCCAACTGGAACAACACCCTCGACCCCGTCTTCGCCCTCAAGACCCTGCTCGCGCCCGGCTCCTCCGTCCAACTGACCGGTTTCGCCGACCAGGCCTCGGCGGCAGCCGCCGCCGGCACCATGGGCAAGACGGTCACCGACGCCCAGGCCACACCCGAGGGCCGCGCCCGCATCGCCCTCGCCGCCGCACTGCACAACATCCCCGGCTGGAACGACGCCTCGCAGCCCGAACCCGCCCCGGACGACTGGAACGCCCAGCAGGCCAACCAGTACCAGGCCCTCCAGGGAATGCTGAGCCTGCCCGCGTTCAGCTGGCGCCAGGAGGCCGAGAGCCGGGCCGGCGGCAACATGTCCTGGAACACCGGCGTCGACTACACGAAGATGCTCCGCCAGTCCTCCGTCTACAAGGAGGTCACCGAGCTCTACAAAGACGCGGGCCTGTCCCTGAAGAAGGACCTGGGCGCCCTGAACCGGGCCCCGCGCATCAGCGCCGACCCCGCCGCCGTCGACTGGATGAGCCGCACCAGCTCGTTCACCGGCCGACTGCACAAACCGCAGCTCACCATCCACACCACCGGCGACGCCCTCGTCCCCGTACAGGTCGAGAGTGCCTACCGCAGGGCCGCCACGGCCGGCGGCTCGGCATCGCTCCTGCGCCAGGCGTACGTCGACAACCCCGGCCACTGCACCTTCAGCCCGGCCGAGCAGACAGCCGCGCTGCACACCCTGGAGAAGCGGCTCACCGCAGGCCACTGGAAGGGCGCGGATCCCGCGTCGCTCAACGCCACGGCCGCCGCCGCCGATCCCACGACCCCGGCCCGCTACATCCCGTACCGGCCCGCGCCGTACCCCCGCCCGTACGACCTGGCGCATCCGGCCGACCGCCGGTGACAGGTGCGTACGACCGCCCGTTCTTTCCCCGGCGCGGGCGGTCGTACGCTTACGGCTGTGGAGGACGACAAGCTAGACATGACGGCCACGACGGACACCTCTGATGCCGCTGACATGGCTGACGCCCCGCAGCCGCGCCCCCAGTCGCTCGTGCTCGCCTTCTTCGGCAACCACGTCCTGGACGAAGGCGACCTGTGCGTCTACTCCGGCAGCATCATCGACGTGCTCGCCAGGGTCGGGACAGGAGAGCAGGCCGTACGCTCCACGCTGACGCGGATGGTCAACCGGGGTCTGCTGCGGCGCCAGCGCGAGGGCCGCAAGATGTTCTTCGGGCTCACCCCGCAGGCGGTCCGGATCCTCGAGGACGGCGGACAGCGCATCTGGCGCGACGGCGCGGTCAACGAGGACTGGGACGGCACCTGGACCCTGCTCGGCTTCTCCCTCCCCGAGTCCTGGCAGCGCCAGCGCCACGACCTGCGTTCCCGTCTGACCTGGTCCGGCTTCGGTGCCCTCTACAGCGGGCTGTGGATCGCCCCGGGCCATGCCGACGTCCGCGGCGCCATCTCCGAACTCGGCCTCGACGCCCACGTCAAGGTCTTCCACGCCCGCGCCGACGCGTTCACCGACGTCGGCCTGATGATCCGCGAGAGCTGGGACCTGGAGAGCATCGCGGCGCGCTACGTCGCCTTCGACAAGCGGTGGGCGGCCGTGTCGCCACCGGCCGACCCCGTCGCCACGCGGCTCCGACTGGTCGCCGAATGGCTGCGGATCATACGTACGGACCCTCGGCTGCCGGTGCAGCACCTGCCCCCCGAGTGGCCGGCCCGCCAGGCCCAGGAGACGTTCCGCCGGATAGCGGAGGAGACGGCGGGGTCCGCTGCGCGGATGGCCGCGCAGATGCTGGAGACGGTTCCGCTGCGCTCGGCTTGACCAGTTCGGCCCGGTGGCACGGTCCGGGGTGTGTGGTTGCTCGCGCCCCCGATGGGGCCCCGCTCGAGCGAAGTCGAGAGTGGGGCCAGGAGCCGCACAATGTTACAGCCCCGCGTCCCTGAGAGGGCGCTCCAGTGTCTGTCTCGTTTCCAGCGCAAACATTTCCCGCCCCGGCCAATTAGATGAACCCGTTCCGCTTCTGGTCGACCGGCCGAACGTATGCCCAATGTCACCTGTTTCTTCGGTGTAAATTCAGCCGGCGTTTGCTAAGGTTCGGATCCGCAGGGGGGTCTGTGACCAGGCGTGTTGTTTCTTGCCTTTCTCATCTGCTGCCGCTTTCTGGTGGCGTCGGCCTGCCCTGCTGCTGTTCCGCGGAGCGGCTCCGCTTCCTGAAAGGAATTCTTCGGGTGGTATACAGACTCCGGATTGTTCGAGTGAAGCCGAGAACGCTGTGAAGATCGCTTTCCTGATCAACAACGCGTATGGAATCGGCGGCACCATCCGCTCCACGGTGAACCTCTCGGCCGCGTTCGCCGACCGCCACGACGTCGAGGTCGTCAGCGTGCACCGGGTACGGGACGAACCGGCGCTCCCCTTCGACCCGCGCGTACGGCTGACCTCGCTGATCGACATGCGCGAGGACAGCCCGGGCTACGAGGGCGCGCATGAACTCACCCGGCAGCCCTGCACGATGTTCCCCGACACGGGAGCCGCCAAGTATTCGTCGAAGCTGCCGTACACGGGCCTCCATGACGAGCGCGTCGGCGGCTACCTCAAGGACACCGACGCCGACGTGGTGATCGCCACGCGCCCGGACCTCAACGGCTACCTCGCCCGAGACGGTCGGCCCCGCTATCTGCGGATCGGCCAGGAACACCTGAGCCTGGACGCCCACAACGACCTGTTGCGCGAGCATCAGAACAGAGCCGTCGCGGGCCTCGACGCCTTCGTCACCGTGTCCGAGGCGGACGCCGCGCAGTACCGCGCCGCACTGCCCGCGGTGACGACGCGGATCGTCTGCGTACCCAACGGCGTGCGCACCCCGGCCGTCCTCCCCTCCTCACTGGACTCCCGCGTCATCGTGGCGGCCGGACGTCTGATCGCCGTCAAGCGGTACGACCGGCTGGTCTCGGCCTTCGCCAAGATGGCCGCGGAGCATCCCGGCTGGACCCTGCGGATCTATGGACGCGGGCCGGAGAAGGCGAGGCTGCGGGAGCAGATCGACGGGCTCGGGCTGTACGACCGTGCCTTCCTCATGGGACCCGTGTCGCCCATCGAGACCGAGTGGGCCAAGGGTGCGATCGCGGCTGTCTCCTCCGACATGGAGTCGTTCGGCATGACGATCGTCGAGGCCATGCACTGCGGCGTCCCGGTCGTCGCGACCGACTGCCCGCACGGACCAGGCGAGATCATCACCGACGGCCGGGACGGACTCCTCGTACCGCTGTCCGGCGACGTCGACGCCTTCGCCGACGGACTGAAGCGCCTCGTCGCGGACCCCGAACTGCGCCGCTCAATGGCCGCAGGCGCCCGGGAGAAGGCCGCGACCTACGCCCCCTCCGCCATCGCCCGCCGCTACGAAGCGCTCATCGACGAACTGTCCCGCAAGCGCCGCCGCACTTTGGCCGACGGAAGCGCGACCCTGATCCGGCGCCTGAGCCGCACCGTCCTGTCCCGCCCGGCCGGGCCCACCGCCGTCCCGGAGAGCACCCCGCAGCCCGCCGCACACGCCCGCGCGACAGCGGAAGGCGGCCTGACCGTCCTGCTGGAGACGGCCGAACTTCCCGCCGGGCCCTTGGACTTCGTCCTGCGTCTGCGCCGCGACCCGGACAAGCGGGAGGTCCGCCTCCCCATGCTCCCGGACCCGGACTGCCCGGACACCGGCGCCCGCGTCACCCTGCACCGAGCCGAGCACAGCCTCGCCGAGGGCCGCTGGGACTGCTACGTCGCCCCGCGTGGCACCGGCTCCAGCACCCGCACGCGCCTCATCGCCCGGCTCGTCGAGCAGGCGCCTCTGCTCCGAAGCCCCCTCACCGTCCGCGAGCCCGACGGCGTGAGCGCGTGGATCCCGTACACCACCGCCGACGGCTTCCTCGCCCTGCGCACCTGGCTGCGGCCCGCCCACGCCGAGGCCCAGCAGATCGAGGTCGGCGAGCGCTCGGTCTCCGTCACCGTCTCGCTGCACGGGGCTACCGGCCTCGCGGCCGGGGCCGGGGTCATGGTGCAGGCGGTGTCCAGGACGGAGCGGGCGTACGACTTCTCCGTGCCCGCCAGTCCCGCAGGCGCCGACAGCATCCGCTTCACCGTCCGGTACGAGGAGGTCATGGCGCGGCGCACCACGGAACAGGACCTCTGGGATCTGCGGCTGTCCACCGCCGACGGGACGATCCCGGTGGGCAGGATCAGCGGGGACATCGTGGAGCGCAAGAAGACGGATGTCGTGCCGGCGGTCGTCCTCGACCATGCGCAGCGTGGTCGTACCCGGATCAGACCGTTCTTCTCCGCCACCAACGACCTGGCACTGAGCGCCCGCGACATCGAGGACGACTGAGAGCGGGAGTGCACCACCCGCCGAACCGGCCGCTCCTCAGCTCTTGCGGTGCCCGATGAGGCGCGGCTTCGCCTCCAGCCCGTCAAGGCCGTGCCAGGCCAGATTCACCAGATGGGCGGCCACCTCGGCCTTCTTCGGGCGCCGTACGTCCAGCCACCACTGGCCGGTCAGGGCGACCATGCCGACCAGGGCCTGGGCGTAGAGCGGCGCGAGCTTCGGGTCGAAGCCTCGGCTCTTGAACTCGCGGCCCAGGATGTCCTCGACCTGGGTCGCGATGTCGGAGATCAGCGAGGCGAAGGAACCCGTGGACTGGGGGATGGGGGAGTCACGGACGAGGATGCGGAACCCGTCCGTGTACTCCTCGATGTAGTCGAGCAGCGCGAACGCCGCCTGCTCGCACAGTTCGCGGGGGTGGCCTGCCGTGAGTGAGCTGGTCACCATGTCCAGCAGGCGCCGCATCTCACGGTCCACCACCACCGCGTACAGACCCTCCTTGCCGCCGAAGTGCTCGTACACCACCGGCTTGGAGACCCCGGCCTTCGCCGCTATCTCCTCCACCGACGTGCCCTCGAAGCCCTTGGCGGCGAAGAGCGTTCGGCCGATCTCCAGGAGTTGCTGGCGTCGCTCCGCCCCCGTCATCCGGGTCCGGCGCGCACGCCTGGGCTTGTCGTTGCTGGGTGTGCTGGAGTCGGCCACGCCGTCAATCATGCCGCCTCGGCGGCCTCTGTCTTCTGCCGGGAGCCCTTCCCATCGGGGTTCCGGCGGGAATCGATACGCGAGCGTGACGGCCAGCGCACGTCGTACGCCCAGCCGAGCATCTCGAACCAGCGGATGATCCGTGCCGAGGAGTCCACCTGTCCGCGCTCCACGCCGTGCCGGGCGGACGTCGGATCGGCGTGGTGCAGGTTGTGCCAGGACTCGCCGCAGGACAGTACGGCCAGCCACCACACGTTGCCCGAGCGGTCACGCGACTTGAAGGGGCGCTTGCCCACCGCGTGACAGATCGAGTTGATGGACCAGGTGACGTGATGCAGCAGTGCCACCCGGACGAGTGAGCCCCAGAAGAACGCCGTGAAGGCTCCCCACCAGGACATCGTCACCAGACCGCCGATCAGCGCCGGCAGCGCCAGCGAGAGCAGGGTCCACCACACGAACTGGCGGGAGATCGCACGGATCGCCCCGTCCTTGATCAGATCCGGCGCGTACTTGTCCTGCGGCGTCTGCTCCTCGTCGAACATCCAGCCGATGTGCGCCCACCACAGGCCCTTCATCAGAGCGGGGACGGTCTCGCCGAAGCGCCACGGCGAGTGCGGGTCGCCCTCGGCGTCGGAGAACTTGTGGTGTTTGCGGTGGTCGGCGACCCAGCGGACCAGCGGGCCCTCCACCGCCATCGAGCCCATGATCGCGAGCGTGATCCGCAGCGGGCGCTTGGCCTTGAAGGAGCCGTGCGTGAAGTAGCGGTGGAAACCGATGGTGATGCCGTGGCAGCCGAGGTAGTAGAAGAACACCATCAGACCGAGGTCCAGCCAGCTCACTCCCCAGCCCCAGGCCAGCGGTACGGCCGCGAGCAGCGCGAGGAACGGGACGGTGATGAAGAGGAGGAGCGTGATCTGCTCGATCGAGCGCTTCTGTTCGCCCCCCAGCGTGGCGGAGGGGAGCGAGGTGTCGTTGTGCGCCTTCGGGGCGTCGTCGATCACATCGGAGCTTGTGGTCATGGGGCGTCCCCTGTGGGGTTCGTGGATTGAGACGATGCCGGATGTACGGGCATACAGCGCTGTATGTCATGCCTACGGTTCCGTAACCTACGGCGTCGTAAGTATGGCAGCGCACAGCCCGGCGGCAAGAGGCCGAGAGTCTGCGCCTCCGCATCGAGACCTATCCTTGGAATCGGTCGGACAGCGCGGTCCGCTCTGTTTCTTAACTTCCCGGATGCCCTCTTGCTATGCGGCCACCGCTGCCGCAGGCCGACGGGTTCCGGGGGTTCCCCACTCAGCCGAGCCTCAGATGAGCTTCACCACTGCAAGGAGCCGCACCTGTGAGCAGTGCCGACGACCAGACCACCACGACCAGCAGTGAGCTGCGCGCTGACATCCGCCGCCTGGGCGACCTGCTGGGCGAGACCCTCGTACGCCAGGAGGGCCCCGAGCTCCTCGAACTGGTCGAGAAGGTGCGCCGCCTCACCCGGGAGAACGGCGAGGCCGCCGCCGAGTTGCTGCGCGGGACGGAACTGGAGACCGCCGCCAAGCTGGTCCGCGCCTTCTCGACGTACTTCCACCTGGCGAACGTCACCGAGCAGGTGCACCGTGGCCGCGAGCTGCGCGCCAAGCGGGCCGCCGAGGGCGGACTCCTCGCGCGTACGGCGGACCGGCTCAAGGACGCCGATCCCGAGCACCTGCGCGCGACCGTGCGGCATCTGAATGTTCGCCCGGTCTTCACCGCCCACCCGACCGAGGCCGCCCGCCGCTCCGTCCTCAACAAGCTGCGCCGGATCGCCGCCCTCCTCGAGACCCCCGTCATCGAGGCGGACCGCCGCCGCTACGACACCCGTCTCGCCGAGAACATCGACCTCGTCTGGCAGACCGACGAGCTGCGCGTCGTACGCCCCGAGCCCGCCGACGAGGCCCGTAACGCGATCTACTACCTCGACGAACTGCACGCCGGCGCAGTCGGCGACGTCCTCGAGGATCTGACCGCCGAGCTGGAACGCGTCGGCGTCCAACTGCCCGACGAGACCCGCCCGCTGACCTTCGGCACCTGGATCGGCGGCGACCGCGACGGAAACCCGAACGTCACCCCCCAGGTGACCTGGGACGTGCTGATCCTCCAGCACGAGCACGGCATCAACGACGCCCTGGAGATGATCGACGAACTCCGCGGCTTCCTCTCCAACTCCATCCGCTACTCGGGCGCGACCGAGGAGCTGCTGGAGTCCCTCCAGGCCGACCTGGAGAACCTCCCGGAGATCAGCCCCCGCTACAAGCGCCTCAACGCCGAGGAGCCCTACCGCCTCAAGGCCACCTGCATCCGGCAGAAGCTGGAGAACACCAAGCAGCGGCTCGCCAAGGGCATCCCGCACGAGGAAGGCCACGACTACCTCGGGACCTCCGAGCTGCTGCGTGACCTCACGCTGATCCAGACGTCCCTGCGCGAACACCGCGGTGCGCTCTTCGCCGACGGCCGCATGAACCGTACGATCCGCACGCTCGCGGCCTTCGGTCTCCAGCTCGCCACCATGGACGTACGGGAACACGCCGACGCCCATCACTACGCGCTCGGCCAGCTCTTCGACCGGCTCGGCGAGGAGTCATGGCGTTACGAGGACATGCCGCGCGAGTACCGGCACAAGCTGCTCGCCAGGGAACTGCGCTCCCGCAGGCCCCTCGCACCGACTCCGGCCCCGCTGGACGCGGCCGGACAGAAGACCCTCGGGGTGTTCGGGACGGTCAAGCGGGCGCTGGAGGTCTTCGGGCCCGAGGTGATCGAGTCGTACATCATCTCCATGTGCCAGGGCGCGGACGACGTGTTCGCCGCGGCCGTCCTCGCCCGCGAGGCCGGACTGATGGACCTGCACGCGGGCTGGGCGAAGATCGGCATCGTGCCGCTCCTTGAGACGACCGACGAGCTGCGCGCGGCCGACACCATCCTCGAGGGCATGCTCGCCGACCCCTCCTACCGGCGGCTCGTGGCGCTCAGGGGCGATGTCCAGGAGGTCATGCTCGGGTACTCCGACTCGTCCAAGTTCGGCGGCATCACCACCTCCCAGTGGGAGATCCACCGTGCACAGCGGCGGCTGCGCGACGTCGCCCACCGCTACGGCGTACGCCTTCGCCTCTTCCACGGCCGCGGCGGCACCGTCGGCCGGGGCGGTGGTCCCACGCACGACGCGATCCTCGCCCAGCCCTGGGGAACCCTCGAAGGCGAGATCAAGGTCACCGAGCAGGGCGAGGTCATCTCGGACAAGTACCTGATCCCCGCGCTGGCCCGGGAGAACCTGGAACTGTCCGTCGCCGCCACCCTCCAGGCCTCCGCCCTCCACACGGCCCCGCGTCAGCCCGGCGAGGCGCTGGCGCGCTGGGACGCGGCGATGGACGTCGTCTCGGACGCCGCCCATGCCGCGTACCGCCGCCTGGTCGAGGACCCGGACCTGCCCGCGTACTTCTTCGCCTCCACCCCCGTCGACCAGCTCGCCGACCTGCACCTCGGCTCCCGGCCTTCGCGGCGGCCCGACTCCGGTGCGGGCCTCGACGGGCTGCGGGCCATTCCGTGGGTGTTCGGGTGGACCCAGTCGCGGCAGATCGTGCCGGGCTGGTTCGGCGTCGGCTCCGGCCTGAAGGCGCTGCGCGAGGCGGGCCTCGACAGCGTCCTGGAGGAGATGTACGAGCAGTGGCACTTCTTCCGCAACTTCGTCTCCAACGTCGAGATGACCCTCGCCAAGACGGACCTGCGGATCGCCCGCCACTACGTCGACACGCTGGTCCCCGACGGCCTGAAGCACGTCTTCGAAACCATCGAAGCCGAACACGAGCTGACGCTGAGGGAGGTCCTCCGGATCACCGGTGAACAGGAACTCCTGGACGCCCAGCCGGTCCTCAAGCAGACCTTCACGATCCGGGACGCCTACCTGGACCCGATCTCGTACCTCCAGGTCGCCCTGCTGAAGCGCCAGCGCGACGCCGCCGCCTCCGGCGCGGCTCCCGATCCGCTCCTGTCCCGTGCTCTGCTGCTCACGGTGAACGGCGTGGCGGCGGGCTTGCGCAACACGGGCTGAGGTTCCGGGGGCCCAGCCCCCGGACCCCCGGTCCTCAAACGCCGGACGGGCTGATTTTCAGCCCGTCCGGCGTTTGAGGACGAGGCCGCTGGGCCGATGGGGGTCTGGCGGCGCAGCCCTCAGCGGGGTCCAGGGGCGGAGCCCCTGGTGGGCTCCGGGCGAAGCCCAGGGGACGGGAACGGGTAGGGGCGGCGGGGGCGGAACACCCTCACAGGGCCACGAACGCCGCCGTCAGCAACGTCAACCCCGCGCCACCCAACACCCACGCAAGCGCTGACAGCCGCAGTCCCCCTGCCACCACCAGCGAAGCGAGAAGCAGCGCTCCCCCAAGCGGAACCCATGCATAAAGCAGCCCGCCGGGCCCCGAACGGACCACCTCGTCGCTCCCGGGCTTCACCACCACCGCATACGTCTCGCCCTTCTTCGCCACCACCGTGCTCGAAATGGTGACCCGGTCACGAGGGGTCGACCCCTCGGACACCGGCGTGTACGACCCCGTACAGCGATCGTCCGCGCACCGAGTGACCGACATCGTCCCGCGCTCACGCCCCTTGGTGAGCATCACGTGCTGCGCGGTACCCCACGAGGCCCAGACACCGGCGATCAGCAGAAGCACCGCGACCGTCCCCATCGCCGCGAGCCGCCCGAACCGGAGCGCGGAGCCTGCGTTCGGGCGGGAGGTGAGGGCAAACATGGCGGAGATCCTTGGCCATCGCCCGGCGCCCGGTCAACTTCGACTTGCTCACACCGGGGACAAGTCAGGAGTTGTACGTACTCTGCGCCCGGGTCAGCCCATCGATCACCAGACACTCCACCGCATCGGTCGCCCGGTCCACGAAGTAGTCCAGCTCCTTGCGCTCCGCCGACGAGAAGTCCTTCAACACGTAGTCCGCGACCTGCATACGCCCCGGAGGCCGCCCGATCCCGAACCGCACCCGGTGATAGTCCGAACCCATCACCTTCGTCATCGACTTCAGCCCGTTGTGACCGTTGTCGCCACCGCCCAGCTTCAGCCGCAGCACGCCGTAGTCGATGTCCAGCTCGTCATGGACGGCGACGATGTTCGCGACCGGCACCTTGTAGAAATCCCGCAGGGCGTTCACCGGACCGCCCGACAGATTCATGTACGACATCGGCTTGGCCACCACCACCCGCCGGCTCCCCGGCCCGGGCGGCCCGATCCGACCTTCCACCACCAGAGCCTGCGCCTTCCCGGCCCGCTTGAACTTCCCCCCGATCCGCTCCGCCAGCAGATCGGCCACCATGAACCCCACGTTGTGCCGGTTCATCGCATACTCGGACCCCGGATTACCCAGCCCCACCACCAGCCAGGGGGCCCCTGCGTCGCTCGTCACGTGCATGTCTCCTTCATACGCGCAGAGCCGCCGCTCCCCGTAGGGAGCGACGGCTGACACTGCCGACTGCTGTGGGCAAACGTTCCGCAGGGCGGAACCGGTGGGCACAGCCCCAAGCGTCGGGCGCCCTCATCAAGAGCGGTACGGCAAGCAGGGTTTCCCTGCCGGTCAGGCTTCGGCGGGCTCGCCGGCGCCCTCGGCCTCCTCCGTCGGCTCCTCCGCCTGCGCGGCCAGAACCTGGAGGACAACCGCGTCCTCGTCGATGGCAAGCGTCGTACCGGGCGGCAGCGTGATGTCCTTCGCCAGGACGGAGTCACCCGCCGCCAGGCCCTCGATGGACACAGTGACCGACTCCGGAATGTGCGTGGCCTCGGCCTCGACCGGCAGCGCGTTCAGCACGTGCTCGAGCAGGTAACCGCCCGGAGCCAGCTCGCCCTCGGTGTGGACGTAGATCTCGACGTTGACCTTCTCGCCACTGCGCACCAGCAGCAGGTCCACGTGCTCAAGGAAGCCCTTGATCGCGTCACGCTGAACGGCCTTCGGAATCGCCAGCCGCTTCTTGCCGTCGATCTCCAGGGCAAGAAGAACGTTCGGCGTACGCAGCGCCAGCAGCAGATCGTGACCCGGCAGCGTCACATGCACCGGTTCGCCACCGTGGCCGTACAGCACACCGGGAACCTTGCTCTCACGGCGGATACGACGCGCCGCACCCTTACCGAACTCGGTACGCGTCTCGGCGGCGAGCTTCACCTCGGCCATGCTCATCACTCCTCGTAGATAAAGGGGAACGTGGTCACCCGGCCAAACAACGGCCTGCTACGAAGAGCGCGTCGATTACGGACCGCCGTACCAGCGCCTTTCACAACGCCGTACGGCCTCCCTCGCCGAGCAACTGTGACAGCTTACGCGGCGGGAAGGCCGTACCAGAAATCGATCTTCAGGACCGCATCCGGCCTGCTGACCGGCCTACTGCTGACCGGCCTACTGCTGTCCGGGGTTACTGCTCCTCGAACAGGCTCGTCACCGAACCGTCCTCGAACACCTCACGCACCGCACTCGCGATCGTCGGCGCGATCGACAGCACTGTGATCTTGTCCAGCTCCAGCTCACCCGGCGTCGGCAGCGTGTTCGTGAAGATGAACTCACTGACCTTCGAGCCCTTCAGCCGGTCCCCGGCCGGGCCCGACAGCACACCGTGCGTCGCCGTCACGATCACATCCTCCGCACCGTGCGCGAACAACGCGTCCGCCGCAGCGCAGATCGTGCCTCCCGTGTCGATCATGTCGTCGACCAGCACACACACCCGACCCTCGACATCGCCGACCACCTCGTGCACCGTGACCTGATTCGCCACGTCCTTGTCGCGACGCTTGTGCACGATCGCCAGCGGAGCGCCCAGACGGTCACACCAGCGGTCCGCCACCCGCACCCGGCCGGCGTCCGGCGAAACGACCGTCAGCTTCGTGCGGTCCACCTTCTTGCCCACATAGTCCGCGAGCAGCGGCAGCGCGAAAAGATGATCCACCGGGCCATCGAAGAAACCCTGAATCTGGTCCGTGTGCAGATCGACCGTCAGTATCCGGTCGGCACCCGCCGTCGCCATCAGGTCCGCGATCAGACGCGCCGAAATCGGTTCACGTCCCCGGTGCTTCTTGTCCTGACGGGCGTAACCGTAGAACGGCACAATCACCGTGATGCTCCGAGCGGAAGCCCGCTTCAGAGCGTCGATCATGATCAACTGCTCCATGACCCACTGATTGATCGGAGCCGTGTGGCTCTGGATCACAAAGCAGTCCGCACCACGCGCCGACTCCTCGTAACGGACGTAGATCTCACCGTTCGCGAAGTCATAGGCCTTCGTCGGGACAACCCCGACACCCAACTGCTGGGCGACCTCCTCGGCAAGCTCGGGGTGGGCGCGGCCGGAGAAGAACATCAACTTCTTCTCGCCGGTCGTCTTGATCCCGGTCACAGCACTGTCTCCTCAGAGGTTTCTCAGCCGGTCGTCACACGGTGATCCCAGCTGGGTGTGCGGATGTGCACCTATCACGGTACGCCGTCGCAGACGCGCCGATTTCTGGTCAGCTTTCGCTTTCGGCCTCCCGGGAAGCCGCTTCAGCCGCCTTCGCAGCCGCGCTCCCCGGACGCTTCCGAGCC
Organism: Streptomyces sp. NPDC006365; assembly: GCF_042870755.1. NCBI lineage: Bacteria > Bacillati > Actinomycetota > Actinomycetes > Kitasatosporales > Streptomycetaceae > Streptomyces > Streptomyces sp. NPDC006365. Next base: position 306,463 of record NZ_JBIAHS010000008.1, on the reverse strand, counting down.
ACCCAACCCTCGATATTCCGCTGCTGGCCACGGGCTACGGCCAGCGAACCGGGCGGCACATCCTTGGTGATGACCGAGCCCGCCGCGGTGTAGGCGCCGTCCCCGACCGTGACAGGAGCCACAAACATGTTGTCCGAACCCGTCTTGCAGTGTGAACCCACGGTGGTGTGGTGCTTGGCCTCACCGTCGTAGTTCACGAAGACGCTCGCGGCACCGATGTTGGAGTACTCGCCGATCGTCGCGTCGCCCACGTACGACAGATGCGGAACCTTCGTACCCTCACCGATCGACGCGTTCTTCGTCTCGACGTACGTCCCCACCTTGGCCTTCAGCCCCAGCCGCGTACCCGGACGCAGATACGCGAACGGCCCGACATTCGCCTGAGGCCCGACCTCGGCACCGTTCGCCACCGTGTTGTCCACCCGGGCGCCCGCACCCACCTTGGTGTCCTTGAGGCGGCAGTTGGGGCCGACCTCCGCGCCCTCTCCCAGATACGTCGCGCCATGCAACTGCGTACCCGGATGCACGATCGCGTCCTGCTCGAACGTGACCGTCACGTCGACCCACGTGGTCGCCGGGTCGACGACCGTCACACCGGCGAGCATGGCCCGGTCCAGAAGACGGTCGTTCAGAATGCGACGCGCCTGGGCCAGCTGTACGCGGTTGTTGATCCCCGCGATCTCACGGTGATCGCCGGCCACGGAAGCCCCGACCCGATGCCCGGCCTCGCGCAGGATGCCAAGAACGTCGGTGAGGTACTCCTCGCCCTGACTGTTGTCCGTACGGACCTTGCCGAGCGCATCCGCGAGGAGCTGGCCATCGAAGGCGAAGACACCCGAGTTGATCTCACGGATCTCACGCTGCGACTCGGTGGCGTCCTTGTGCTCGACGATCGCCGTGACAGCCCCCGAGACGCCGTCACGCACGATCCGCCCATAACCGGTCGCGTCCGGAACCTCAGCGGTGAGCACGGTCACGGCGTTCCCGTCGGCGGTGTGCGTGGCCGCGAGCTTCTGAAGTGTCTCGCCACTGAGGAGGGGAGTGTCACCGCACACGACCACTACAGTCCCGTCGACGCCGCCGCCCAGCTCCTCCAGCCCCATCCGCACCGCATGCCCGGTCCCGTTCTGCTCGGCCTGCACGGCCGTACGTACATCCGGATCGATCTCGGCGAGATGTGCGGCAACCTTCTCCCGCGCATGTCCGACCACGACGACCAACTGCTCGGGCTCCAACTCCCGCGCGGCGGCAAGCACATGCCCCACAAGGGAACGGCCACAGATGTCGTGCAGAACCTTCGGTGTGGCCGACTTCATACGGGTGCCCTCACCCGCTGCGAGAACGACTACGGCTGCCGGGCGAATGGCACTCACGGGTTTTGCCCTTCGGCTTTGATGACTGCGATGTCTGATGTCTTCGGGGTGCGGACATCGGCAGGATACCGGGGCGTTGTGCGGAGGAAATGTGTTCGGGGCCCGACCCCGTCCTCCTGGGGCAGGCCCCGAACCGAGCAGGGCTCCCCCGCCAGGACTCGAACCCGGACAGATGGCACCAAAAGCCACAGTGCTGCCAATTACACCACGGGGGAATGAAGCCGACCGAACCGGAAATTCGGTCGGGTCGCCGTGTGGGCACCCAACACTATGCCGTACCAGGCGCCTTCCACGCGACGATACAACTTGGTGCTCTGGGTGACGTAGATGACCAGGCGGCCTCGCTCAGTTGCGCCCTCGCGCCACGCCGTGGACCCGGACGCCGCGAGACGGCTCACCCGGGCACATCCAGGAGAGCCGAAAAAAGTCGGACGGCGATGTCGAGAACGCGTGACCGGCTCCGTCCCTGCTGTGAGCGCGACCACAATGGGTCGCACCAGCACCGAGGAGAAACACGATGGCCAAGTACCTGCTGCTCAAGCACTACCGAGGCGCCCCGGCTGCGGTCAACGACGTGCCGATGGACCAGTGGACCCAGGAGGAGATCGCGGCGCATATGCAGTACATGAACGACTTCGCGGCCCAGCTGGAGAAGACCGGCGAGTTCGTCGACGGCCAGGCGCTCGCCCCCGAGGGAGCGTGGGTCCGCTACGACGGTGAGGGGCGCCCGCCGGTCACCGACGGACCGTTCGCGGAGACCAAGGACCTCATCGCCGGCTGGATGATCATCGACGTCGACAGCTACGAGCGCGCCGTCGAGCTGGCCGGGGAACTGTCGGCCGCTCCCGGGGCGGGCGGGAAGCCGATCCACGAGTGGCTCGAGCTGCGCCCGTTCTACGGCACGACGCCCACCATCACGGAGTGACCTCATCGATGAACGAGGCCATGCTTCGGAGCCTCATCCCGAGCGTGCTCGCCATCCTCGTCCGCCGCGGAGCCGATTTCGCGGCGGCCGAGGACGCCGTGCAGGACGCTCTGGTCGAGGCGCTGCGGGTCTGGGCGGCCGACCCGCCTCGGGATGCCAAGGGCTGGCTGATCACTGTGGCCTGGCGCAAGTTCCTCGACGCGACGCGTGCCGACACCGCCCGCCGCCGGCGTGAGGACCGCATCGAGGAGGAGCCGGCGCCCGGGTCGGCGCCCGCGGTGGACGACACGCTCCAGCTCTACTTCCTGTGCGCCCACCCGTCGCTGACCCCGGCATCGGCGGTCGCGCTCACGCTGCGCGCCGTCGGCGGGCTGACCACCCGCCAGATCGCCGAGGCCTACCTGGTGCCCGAGGCGACCATGGCGCAGCGCATCAGCCGGGCCAAGCGCACCGTCTCCGGCGTGCGCTTCGACCGGCCCGGCGACGTCGCCACCGTGCTGCGCGTCCTCTATTTGGTCTTCAACGAGGGCTACTCCGGCGACATCGACCTCGCCGCCGAGGCCATCCGGCTCACCCGGCAGCTCGCTGCCGCGATCGACCACCCCGAGGTGGCGGGGCTGCTCGCCCTCATGCTGCTCCACCACGCCCGGCGCGCCGCCCGGACCGCGCCCGACGGCAGCCTGGTGCCGCTCGCGGAGCAGGACCGCGGCCGGTGGGACACGAAAGTGATCGCCGAGGGTGTGGAGATCCTGCAGGCGGCCCTCGCCCGCGACCGCCTCGGCGAGTTCCAGGCCCAGGCCGCCATCGCGGCACTCCACGCCGACGCGGCCACCGCCGAAGAGACCGACTGGGTGCAGATCGTCGAGTGGTACGACGAGCTCGCGCGCCTGACCGACAGCCCGGTCGTCCGCCTCAACCGCGCGGTGGCCGTCGGCGAGGCCGACGGACCGCGCGCCGGCCTGGCGGCACTCGCGGCGCTGGACGACTCACTGCCCCGCCACACCGCGGTGGCGGCCTACCTCCACGAGCGCGACGGCGACCTGGCGACGGCGGCACGTCTGTACGCCGAGGCGGCCCACGAGGCACCCAACCTCGCCGAGCGCCACCACCTGACGCGCCAGGCCGCCCGGCTCAACGCCCGCCGGCGCGACTGACGGGCCGCGCCCGGATTCTCCCGCGGCAACCATACGGGGCGCTTTCGCCTCTGTTCGATTACGCGCTGTGGTGTAGGCCAGTGCGGGAAAGTCGCCGGAAAAGGTGGGGTGGACGAACGTAGGCTGGAGGCATGACCACGACGGGGGAAGACTGCACCGCGGCCGGGACGGGGCCGTGGTGGTGGGTGCGGTGGCGGAGTGCGTGGCTCGATGGTGGGCTCGCGTTGGCGTCCACTGTCGAGTGTGCGTTCGAGGGGATTCCGTTCGCTCGGGATGCGGGTTTGCCGGAGCCGGCGGGGATGGTTTTCGGGGCCTTGGCGGGGTCCGTACTGCTGTTTCGGCGCAGGTGGCCGATTGCCGTCGTTCTTGTCTCGATCGCGATCACGCCTGCCGCGATGGGCTATCTGATGGGGGTCGTAGCGCTCTATACGCTGGCCGCCTCCGAGTTGCCGCGGCGGATCATCGGTGCTCTGGCGTCGATGTCGATGGTCGGTGTGCTGATCGTCGCGTATGTGCGGGCGCATCAGGGCGTCGTACGCGGCGATGTGGCGTTCGGCGAGTGGGCCGTGCCGTTCTTGTCGCTGACGACCTCTCTGGGCCTGACCGCGCCGCCGATTCTTCTCGGCTTGTATGTGGGTGCGCGGCGCCGCTTGATGGAGAGCCTGCGGGAGCGGGCCGACTCCCTGGAGCGGGAGTTGCAGCTGCTGGCCGAGCGGGCCGAGGAGCGGGCCGAGTGGGCGCGGAACGAGGAGCGGACGCGGATCGCCCGTGAGATGCACGACGTGGTCGCGCACCGGGTGAGCCTGATGGTCGTACATGCGGCGGCCCTTCAGGCCGTTGCCCGCAAGGATCCCGAGAAGGCCGTCCGGAACGCGGCGCTCGTGGGGGACATGGGCCGGCAGGCGCTGACGGAGCTGCGGGAGATGCTGGGTGTGCTGCGTACGGGGGACGGTCTGTCGCCCCGGACGCAGCCGGTGCCGCTCGCGGCGGTGGGTGCCGCGGCGGCCGCCGCGGCGTCCCGGGCCGTCGACGACGAGGGCGGCGACGGGCCGTGCCTGGCCGATCTCGACGAGCTGCTCGGGCAGTCGGCGGCGGCCGGGATGACCGTGGATCTGTCGGTCGACGGCGATTCGCGTGCGTACCCGCCGGAGGTGGAGCAGACCGCGTACCGCGTGGTGCAGGAGGCGTTGACGAACGTCCACAAGCATGCGGCGGGTGCGAAGACACATGTGCGGCTGGCGCATCGCTCGGCGGAGATCGCCATGCAGGTGGAGAACGAGCCGCCGCCGATACTGGAAGCGGCCTCGGACGCGCGCCTGCCGAGCGGGGGGAACGGCCTGGTGGGCATGAAGGAGCGGGTTGCCGCGCTGGGCGGGGTGTTCGTGTCGGGGCCTACGGACGCTGGTGGGTTCCGGGTGTCCGCGGTGATTCCCGCGGAAGGCTGAGAGAGCCTCGGAACCAGCAGGCTCAGCCAGTCGTCAGGCGTACCGGCTCGATGCCCGACAACAGCCCCGTCAGCGCCTGGTCGACATCGGGGCCCAGGTACCAGTCTCCGGTGTGGTCGAGCGTGTAGACGCGCCCCTCGGAGTCGATCGCGAGCAGCGCGCGGCTCTCGGATTCCTCGCCCAGCGGGCAGACCTGGGCGTCCAGGGCTCGGCCGAGGTCGGCGAGCGTACGGGCCATGTGCAGGCCGTGCAGCGGGTCGAGGTGAAGAGGGGACGGGGCGACCTGCCGGCCGGGCCCCGAGACGGGCACGTGGAGTCCACCGAATTCAGCCCACGCTTCGACGGCCGCCGGGAACACGGCGTGCCGATGTCCGCCCGGGGACTCGTGGTTGCGCAAGGCGTCGGCCCAGTACTCGGCCTGCTTTATGTCCCAGCGGCCCGGCTGCCACCCGGCGGCGCGCAGCGCGGCGTCGACGGGTACGGGAAAGCGGGTCGTGGAGGTGGAGCGGTCGGCGTGCATGGGTCCTACGTTCGTCTGTGCGGCATTCCTGCGGTGCGGATAGGTACGTCTCTACGTGTGGGAAGGCTCACGCCCCCGGTGTCGTCGGGTCGACGATGCGTACGCCGAAGTGGGCGCTGAGCGCGGTGCAGGAGCGGCAGGGCGCGGCGAAGCTGCCGTGCAGCGGGTCGCCGTCCTCGCGGATGTAACGGGCGGTGAGCTTGGCGTTCTTGAGGGATTTGCGGGCTTCGCCGTTGGTCATGGGTTTGCGGGCGGCCCGTTTGGAGCGGGCCGCGTCGGCGGCGCCGAGATGCCGGGAGATGAGGATCGCCTCGGCGCACCGGCCGGTGAAGCGGTCGCGCTGGGCGCTCGTCAGGGTGTCGAGGAAGTCCCGTACGAGCGGGTGGAGCTCGGACAGCTGGTCGCCGCGTGCGGCCGTGCCGGTGAGGGTGGCGCCGCGTACGGAGAGGGCGGCGGCGACGGTGGGCAGTATGCCGTCGCGGCGGTGGCGGAGGGCAGGCGCGTGGGGTCTTTCGGTGCTGCTCCAGCCGACCCGTGGGTCACCGGATGTGCCCGTCTGCGTGGCGCTCATGATCTTGTTTCCTCCCCATCCCCGCGGTGCGGCCGCTGCTGTCACAGCCCCCGGGTGCGGGGACAGAGTGCCAAACTCCGTAGCTGGTGGGGAAGCTGAGGCCACGCGACACGCCTGTTCTTCGTCACAGGGTCACGGCAGGGTGACGGCAGGTCACGGTACTGGTGGCCCGTCCGGCCGGGGCAGAACCGGAGGCCCGGTGACCGGTGTCGTACAACCGCATAGGCTGTCGACATCCACGATCCAATCGGAACGCCGCAGGGGGCAACCGCCATGACGACAGGTCGGCTCGGGCAGCAAGCCGCGCCGCCGAACGCGGCCTATGCCGGGCAGGTCGTACATTTTCCGGACCCGGTCCGGGCCGCCCGTCACCCCAGAGGTGTACGGGTCGACGAGTACGGCTACCCCGACTTCTCGGGCTATGCGCGTGCCGCGGCGGAGATCGCCGAGCCGCCCGAGGGCTTCGGTGTCGATGAACTGCGGCTGACGGACTACGTGTCGGCGAACGCGGCGATGGCGGCCACGGGGCACGAACTGTGGGACACCATCCCGGCGGTGGCGACTCCGCACGGCTGGACCTGGCACCACGTGCCGGGTTCGCGGCGCCTCGAGTTGGTGCCGGTCGAGGTGAAGGCCTTGCTGCGGCATCACGGCGGGCTCGCGACGGCGGCCGTCGACCAGAACAAGAGGGGTACACGGCCCTTGCAGGAGACGCGGCCCGTGCACTTCGGACTGCCGAAGACATCGGTCGCGGTGACCGAGCAGCAGGTGCAGAGCGTCGAGGAGGACTTGGGGTACCGGCTTCCGGGTGCCTATCGCTCGTTCCTGAAGGCGGCGGGCGGCTGTGCTCCGGTGGGGGCCGCGCTGGACGCCGAGTTGGGTCTGCTGGTCGACCAGCCGTTCTTCACCGTGCGCGACGAGGCGGCCGTCAACGACCTGGTGTACGTCAACAAGTGCCTGCGCGACCACCTCACCAAGGATTACCTGGGAGTCGGCTTCGTCCAGGGCGGGCTGCTCGCGGTGAAGGTGAAGGGCGAGCGGGTCGGGTCGGTGTGGTTCTGCGCGTTCGACGATGCCCGTGACCAGGACGCGTGGCCGCCGGCCGAGCGGGTACAGCGGCTGCTGCTGCCCTGTGGTGACGACTTCGACCAGTTCCTGGGCCGGCTCGCGGGCAATCCGCCGGAGCTGGGGACCGTGGCGAACCTGATGGTGGACGGCGGCTTCGCGCGAGCCGTGTCCGTCTCTTCGGTGGGGGAGTGAACGTCCGATGGTGACCTTCGCGCAGGCGCAGGAGCGCGCGGAAGAGTGGATCAATGGTGACGTGCCCTCGTACCAGCATCGTGAGGTGCGGGTGCGGGAGTTCGAACTCGGTTTCGTCGTCTGGGCGGAGGACCGGGCCGAGGGCCCGCGATCCGACGGCGGCGCGCAGCGGCTCGTGATCGCGCGGGACAGCGGGGAGGCCACGTTGTGGCCCTCGCTGCCGGTGGGTGAGGTGATTCGCCGGTACGAGGAGGAGTACGGGCTTCCGGACGCGGCCCCCGAACCGTCGCCGGCGCCTCCGGCGCGGGTGGATCTGAACCAGACGTCGTTCCTGCTGACTCCTCCGGAGTGGTTGCAGGAGGCGGCGGACCGGATGGGGATTCCGAACCGGCGGGAAGGGTCGGGGGCGGGTTCGCCTTCGGGATCTGCCAGTTCGCCCGGTTCGTCCGCCGGTTCGCCGCCGGGTTCTGCCGGTTCGCCCGGTTCCGCGGGTTCGTCCTCGGGTTCGTCCGAGGGAGCGGGGGCTCGTCCGGCTCCCGCCTCTGCCGACGCCGGGTCCGCCAATGGGGCGTCGGGCGGCGGGAGTTCGCCGTCCGGGACGTCCCCGGGCGGGTCGTCCGCTCCTGGTGCTCCGTCGTGGCCGGCCGCCGGGGGCGGTTCCGAGCCGGGTTCCGGTGACGGGCCCGGTGCGCCTCCCGCGGCGACACCGTGGGCCGGGACCGACACCAACGCCGACGCGGGAGAGGACCGTTCCGTGCCGCTGCCCGCGACGGTGTTCTCACCGCCGCTGAGCGACGTCGACGACGACGGCAGGACGCCGCCGCCCACGCCGCCGGACGCAAAGACCGCCCTGATGCACGGCGGCAGCCGGCTTCCGCGCACGGCGGTGGCCCCGGCCGTCGACGACGAGCAGGGATCAGCGGCGCCGGGCACGCCTCCGCCCGGAGCTTCGCAGGGGGCGGGTGCGGCCGGTACTCCGCCGCCCGGTTCGGCGTACGGGTATCCGCAGGGGCCCGGTGCGTCCGCTCCGGGTGGTCCACAGGGGACACCGCCTACGAGTGCACCTGGTACTCCGCTTCCGGGTTCCTCGTACGGGTACCCGCAGGGGCCTGGTGCGCAAGGGGCCCCGCCTCCGGGCGCGCCCGGTACTCCGCCGCCCGGTTCCTCGCACGGGTACCCGCAGGCGCCCGGCACTCCTCCGGGCACACCGCCGCCCGCCGGGCCCAACGCGCCGCAGCCGCTCGCCGGTTCGGGAGCGCCGGGGCGGCCGTTGGCGCCGAATGCCGGTGATATCGCCGACGCCGCGACCAGCAAGGCGCAGTCACCGCCGCGCGGGGCGCGCGGCGGTGGCGCGAATACGCCGCCTCCGCCGGGTGCGCCCGGGACGCCGGGTGCGCGGCCTGGGGGTACGCCTCCGCCGTCCGGCCCCGGCGCGCCGGGTGCCTCGGGAGGCGGTGGGTATGTGCCCACGCAACTCGTTTCGCAGCTCGGTTCTGACGGACCCCAGGGGCCGGCCGCGCCCGGCGGACCTGGTGCTCCGCAGCCGCCCGGTGCTCCCAACCCTCCAGGGGGTACGCCTTCGGGTGGCGTCCACCACCAGGCCACGGTGTTCGCCGACCCGAACCAGCCCGGCGCCGGCTCCGGCTCCGGCGGCCCCAAGCCGCCGGGCCCGCCCGGTGCCCCCGGCCGGCCCGGCACGCCGGGTACGCCTCCGCCGGGTGCGCCGCAGCCTCCGGGCGGTACGCCCTCGGGTGGCGTCCACCACGCGGCGACCATGCTCTCCGGTCCCGGCCCCGGTGGCGCTTCCGGCCCCGGCGCGCCTAAGCCGCCGGGCGCTCCCGGCACGCCGGGTACGCCTCCGCCGGGTGCGCCGCAGCCGCCCGGCGCCCCGAACCCTCCGGGCGGCACGCCCTCCGGTGGCGTCCACCACGCCCAGACGATGCTGTCCGGTCCCGGTCCCGCAGGCCCGGCTACGCCCCCGCCGCCGCAAGGTCCGGGGATGCCGCCCGGTGCGCCTCAGCATCCGACGCCGGGTCAGCCAATGTCGGGCCAGCCCCCCATGCCGGGGCCGGGCGGCGGGCCGACACCCGGCCGGCCCATGCCCGGTCAGCCCATGCCCGGTCACTCCATGCCGGGCCAACAGCCCCCGGCCTACGGCTACCCGCAGCAGGGTCAGCCGACCGTCGGCCCCGGCTATCAGGCCGTACTCCGTTACCGCGCGCAGGACGGTTCCGAGCAGCAGCTCATCCGGCGCTCGGCGCCCGGCACCCCGCACCCGGAGTGGCAGATCCTGCACGAGCTGCGCGCGATGAACGTGCCCCCGCAGCAGGTGCTGGAGCTCCACACGGAGCTGGAGTCCTGTGAACTGCCGGGCGCGTACTGTGCGCGGATGATCCGCGAGAGCTGGCCGCAGGCGAGGATCACCAGCATCGCCCCGTACGGCACGGACCACGCGAGCCGTCAGCAGGGCATGGCCCAACTCATCGCGCATCAAGGCGAGTTGCACCAGGTCGCGGATGGGCCCGCCCGACCGGCGCCGGTGCGCGCGCCGCTGCCGCCGGTGCAGCCCGCGCCGCCGATTCCGCCGGAGGCGATCGGTCAGGAGCTGGCGGCGGCGTTCGGACCGGGGATCTTCCGGTTCGACCAGGCGGCGGTGTCCCGGCAGGGCGTGCCCCCGGTCGTGGCGCACACTCTGGTCGTGGCCGGACTGCCCGTGGACATGAACCCGTTCTTCTGGGCCCAGGCCCAGCCGGGCCGCCCGGTCCCCACGCTCGCCGAACTGGCCCAGGAACGCGGGGTGCAGCCGGCCTCGGACGCGGGCTCATACCTCGTCATGGGCAGCGACTTCGGCAAGGCGATCTGCGTCCAGTACGGCACGGCGAACATCGTGGCCGTACCGGTCGAGGCGGGCCCTGGCGGCGCATCCGTACCGCCGCAGTTCGTGAACACCGGGCTGCCCGAGTTCGCCCGCAGCCTCGCGCTGCTCGGGCGGATGTGGCGCCTGCGCTTCGGCCTGAACCAGGAGCAGGCGGGCCGCTGGACCGTCGACTTCCAGGCCCAGCTGGCCGCGCTCGACCCGGCGGCACTCGGTTCGCCGGAGAGCTGGTGGTCGGTCCTGCTGGAACAGATGTGGGACGGCTTGCTCTGACATCACCTGATGATCGACGTCGGGCCGCGGGCGTCGTGGCCGAGCGCCCCGGCCCGCCGGGACACCCGGCATGACCCGTCGCGTACCTGACGTCCCTTCGCCCCTCGGACGGCCGGTGCCGATGCTCAACCCGGCTGGACGGCCGGCGGTGCCCGGTGTCGTGTATCCGCCGGGGCGGCCGAGGACCACACCCGGCTCCCGGCCGCTGGGCCGGCGGCACCGGTCCGTTCCCGCACCGCTTCGGGCCGTCGGCCGTGTTCGGATGCAGCCGGTCAGGGCTTGTGCGACACGACCGACTCCAGAAGCGTGACGGCCTCGGCCAGCCCGGCCGGGCGCGGCAGACCGGCCGACGTCCGGCCGGCCCAGCCGGGACCGATCGTCAGGACGACCGGTTTGCGGCGGGCCCCGCGTACCCCCCACTCCATCGCGGCGACGTGCTGCGCCAGCGGCCGGCTGGCGGTGGTACGGGACTGTGCCCACAGCCCGACCGCGGCCGGTCCGGTCCGGCGTACGGCCGTGACGAGCGACTCCACGGGCACGGCACCGCCGAACATCCGCACCGGCAGGCCGCGTTCGGCCAGTGCGGCGGCCAGCACCTCCAGCGACAGCGTGTGGTTCTCTCCCGGCACGCAGGCGAGCATCGTGATGGCGCCCGGGCGGTCGGCGATCGCGGAGGGGGTGCTGCGCCGCAGCGCGCCGGAGACGTGCCAGGACAGGAAGTGCTCGACCTCGACGTACTTCTCGCCCGAGCTCTCCCACTTACGGCCGACCGCCTGGAGCGTCGGCGTGATCACCTCGGTCCAGGCGGTGACCAGCCCGTGCTCGTCGATCGCGGCTTCGAGCAGCTCGTCCAGCGCGGCGGCGTCGAGGCGCAGGGCCGCACGGGCTATGCCCTTGCATTCCTGACGCACGTCCCCCAGGCGTAGCCCGCTGCCCGCCCGGCTGCGAGCCCGGACGGCGGGGCGCGGTGCCGCGTCGGCGGCCGGCCGGGTCGGCACCGCTTCTGTCGGGGCATCGCCCCGCACCACGCGCGCCGCCTCGGCGGGCGCAATGCCGGTCGCCGTCAGGGCGCACATCCGCTCCAGCCGTGCCATGTCCCCGGCCGTCCAGCGCCGGTGCCGGCCGCCGGTGTGCGCGTCGGGACCGAGGCCGTAGCGGCGGTCCCAGGTGCGGACCGTGGTGGGTGCCACTCCCAGCCGCCGGGCCACCTCGCCGGTGGTCAGCCCGGCGCCCGCCGGCACGCCCTCGTCATCCCGTTCGTGTACGGCCATGCCTCCACTGTACGACGCACAAACGACGCATGTTGTGCTGCGTCGTTTGTGCGGCGAACCCTGGTTCTCAAGCGCATGGTCGCCGCTCCGCACAGCGCGACCGGTGTGGTCCGGCAGACGGTCTTCCGTCCCGCACGGCGCCCGGCAGGAGGAACCAGGCCATGATCACGAACACGCGACCCACGACCCTCGCCCCGCCCGTGGAGGAGACGCGCTACGAGGAGGAGCTGGCCCGTGGCCTCGTCGCCGCCGATGAGGAGGCGTTCGCCGCGATCTACCGGCGCTGGGGCTCGCTCGTCCACACCATGGCCACCCGGCTGCTCGGTGACGCCCACGAGGCGGAGGACGTGACCCAGCAGGTCTTTCTCGGCGCCTGGCACGGGCGGGCCGGCTTCCGCCCCGAACGGGGGCCGCTCGGCGCCTGGCTGGTCGGCATCACCCGCCGCAAGATCGTCGACGCGCTGGCGGCCAGGACGAGACGATTGACGCTCATCGACTCGGCCGCCCACGACACCGGCGCCGGCGCGGAGCAGGGCGAGACGGCACCGGAGCGCGTCCTGGACCGGGTGCTACTTGTCGACGCCCTGTCCCGGCTGCCGCAGCAGCAGCGCGAAGTGCTCTGCATGGCCTTCTACGAGGACCTGACCCAGGCGCAGATCGCGGAACGCACCGGCATACCCCTGGGGACCGTCAAGAGCCACGCCCGTCGCGGCCTGCACCGGTTGCGCCTGGTGATCGAACAGTCCGCCGCTCCCGGCACGGGTATGTGACCGCGCCGAAGAAGTACCGCCGGCCGCGCATCCGCGGTGGCCCCCACACCTGAAACGGGACCGAGACTCCGCACCGTACGGAGACTCCTTTTGAAGGGAAGATCCCCATGAGCTCCCGAATCCACCTCGCCGTCGCAGCCTCGGCCGGCGCCTGCGCCCTGGCCCTCGGCATGGCCGCACCCGCCGTGGCCGGAGAGCAGGACAAGGCCATGGTGTCCGTCTTCCACGGCATCCCCGGGATGACCGTGGACGTGTACGCCAACGGCGACGAACTGCTCAGCAACTTCAAGCCCGGCACGGTGACGGACCCGCAGTCCCTCGACGCCGGGACCTACGACATCCAGATCTTCGAAGCGGGCAAGGGGCCCGAGGGCACTCCCGCCCTGGAGAAGAAGGTCGAGGTGCCCGAGGGCGCCAACGCCACGGTCGCCGCCCATCTCTCCGTCGACGGCAAGCCCCAGCTGACGGCCTTCGTCAACGACGTCTCGCAGGTCGGCGCCGGCAAGGCGCGTCTGACGGTCCGCCATGTCGCGGCCGCGCCCGCCGTCGACGTCCGGGCCGGCGGACAGCCCGTCTTCAGCAACCTCACCAACCCGAAGGAGGACACCGCCGAGGTCGACGCGGGCACGGTCAACGCCGACGTGGTGCTCGCCGGTACGGACACCGTGGCCATGGGCCCGGCCGACCTGAGCCTCAAGGAAGGCACCAGCAACGTCGCTTACGCCTGGGGCAGCGCCGACGACAAGAACCTGGCCCTGAAGACCCAGTCCTTCAGCGGCATGGCATCGGCGCCCAAGGGCGTCGACGCGGGCGGCAGCGGTGCCGCCGTCACCCCGAACTCCTCCGACACGTGGCCGGTCTGGGCCGCCGCGGCCGGAGTGGTCACGGTGACGGGCGTCCTGGCGGCCCGCAGGGTCGCCGGCCGGCGTGGCTGACAGCACGCGACGGCTGACCGGACTGACCGTGGCGGCTGCCGCTCTGGCAGCCGTCCTCGGCCTTCCGGACGGGCCGCCGCACCCGGCCGCGCCCCCGCCCGCCGTCGTGGCCGCGACCTCCGGACGTACGGACGGGGCGGCCGCGGAGGCGGACTCCGGCACGGCGCAGGATCCGCCGCCCCGGCGCGTCCTGGTGCGCGACGTGGGCCTCGCCGCCCGGGTCGGTGCGGTGGGCGTGACGGACCGGGGGGACATGACCGTCCCCGACGAGCCCTCCGTGGCCGGCTGGTACCGCCACGGCCCGGCACCCGGCAGTGAGCGGGGGTCGGCCGTGCTCGTCGGGCACGTCGACAGCGACACCGGTGAGATCGGTGAATTCGCCACGTTGTACGACGTGCGGCGCGGGGATCGTGTCGAGGTGCGGCGGGCGGGGGCGGAACCGGTGCACTACCGCGTCGTCTCGCGCGTCACCGTGCCGAAGGACGAGTTGCCCTCCTCGGTGTTCCGCCGGTCCGGTGTCCCTGTACTGACGCTCATCACCTGCGCGCCGCCGTTCGTCCCCGAGCGGGGCGGCTATCTGTCCAACCTCGTCGTCACGGCGGAGCCCGTCGAGTCGCGGGGGCCGGGGGACGGGAGGGCGTAGTGGTCCACGTAGAGCCCGCGCACCTGGTGGAACTGGCGCTGCGGAACACTCCGCCGACCGACGACGACACCGAGGCCCTGCGGCACGTCGAGCGGTGTGACCGCTGCCGCGACGCGCTGCGGATGATGACCCGTGTCGTGACCGCCGCCCGCACCGCCGAGCTGGTGGACCTGCCGACCGCACCCCCGGAGCGGGTCTGGCACCGCATCGCGCAGGGCGTGTCACGCGAGTCCGCCCCACCCCGACCGCCCCCGAGGACCCTCGGCCGCAGCACAAAGCGGAAGCTCCTCGCCGTGGTCGCCGGCACCGTCGCCCGCCGCACGTTGAAGCGGAACGTCTGATGCGGAGTCGGCCAACTGCGGAAGCGTGAAGTCCGGGGCGGCTGTGCCAGCACGGAGCTCCATCCCGACAACTTCCGGCCCGGTCGATCGACCAGGCCCGCACTTTTGTCATCCGACTTGTCATCCGACCCTTTACTGCGTCCGCCCCCTTTACCGACCGAACGGGCGGAGTGTCGCATTATGAACACTTCCGTCTGATCTACCAGGATGTGCGGCACATCATGCTGTACGCCGCCGAAGAGGGGATTCGAGGATGAGCAGCGCATCGGGCGCATCGGTGTCACCTCATGGCTTCATGGCCGTACGAGGCCGTGGTTACCGTCCCGAGCAGGTGGACGCGTACGCCGCGGAACTCTCGCAGGACCGCGACGCCGCGTGGGAACGAGCCGCCCGCCTGACCGTACTGGCCAAGGAGATGGAGGCGGAGGCAGGCCGGCTGGCCGAGCAGCTGGCCGCGCTCCCTCCGCAGACGTACGAGACGCTCGGCGAAGGTGCCGCGCACCTCTTCGAACTCACCAAGGAGGAAGCGGCGGCCGTCCGCGAGAACGCCCACCGGGAGGCGAGGCGCGCCCTGGAGACGGCGGAGTCCGAGGCCGACCGGGTACGCGAGGCGGCACGGGCGGAGGCCGACGCGGTACGGGCTGAGGCGGACGAACGGGCCCGTCAGCGTCTGCTGGCCGCCCAGGCCGAGGCCGACGAACTGCGTATCGCCGCACGCCTGGACGTGAAGGAGCACCGCGGCGAGGCAGTGGCCGCACTACGCGACATGCGTGAACGCTCAGAGGCGAAGCTGGCCGAGCAGGCCAAGGAACACGCCGGCCGCTTGGCCGAGGTGGACCGCGCAACGGCGGAACAGGAGGCCGCCCTGGACGCACAGCACGCTCCGCAACTGTCACGAGCCGAGGCGGCCCTGGCCGAAGCCGAACGAGCCCTGTCCGAGGCCCAGGCCGCAACGCGTCACCTTCAGGAGGACGCAGAGTCCCAGGCCACGGCCCTCCTGGCAGAGGCCCAAGCCCGCGAGACCCGAATCGCCCACGAAACGGAACGCCTGCTCCGAGCACACGCAGAGCAGAGGGACGAAGTGCAGGCCCACATGAACCACGTACGGGACAGCTTGGTGACGCTGACGGGCCAAGCGACGGGTGAATGAAGCTAACGCCCTCGCCGGACCACCCCCGCCAGAATCCAGCCCTCAACCGCCTCATACTGCCGCCGCTCCTCCTCCGCCTGCCGCCGCCCGGAGACCACCGTCCCCAACCATCCGAAGGCGAACCCGAGCGGAATGGACAGCAGCCCGGTCGTGGTGAACGGAAACCACGTGAAGTCATGGTCAGGGAACGCCGAAATGGGCGACCCGGACACCAAGTTGGTCCCGGTCATCAACACGAACGTACTGACCGAGCCTCCAATCAACGTACAAAGCAACCCCACCCGCGTATAACGCCGCCAAAACAGCCCGTACACCAGCGCAGGCGCGATTGCCGAAGCCCCGATGCAAAACGACAACGTCACCAGCGGCTGCAAGCTCCGATGCTGGACAAGCGTGGCCAGCAGAATCGTCGGCACGCCCACGGCCGCCGCCGACACCCGGGCCAACGTCATCTCACGCCGAGGCGACAACTGCTTCCGGCCATGAGCGAAGACGTCATGCGCAAGAGAGTTGGCGCAGGCGAGAATCATCCCCGCCACAGACGCGAGCACGGTCAGAAAGATCGCGGTCGTGACGGTCGTGAACAACAGCGTCTCGGCAGTCGACACGTCCGCCCCGAACACGGCCCGCGAACCCAGCAGATACGCCGTGTTGCCCTGCGGATCCACCGCAGTGATCGCTTCCCGCCCGATCATGGCGACCGTACCGAAGCCGACCACCGTGATGATCAGCACGAACAGCCCCACGGCCGGCACCGCCCAGGACATCGACCGCCGCACCTCGCGCGTACTGCCCGCGGTGTACATGCGCATGGTGATGTGCGGCAGCACCGCGGCGCCGAGCACCACCGTCAGCTCCGAGGTGATCATGTCGAGTTCGGAACTCGGCCCACCTGAGAACTGCAACCCCGAGTTCAAGAAGGCCGACCCCGCCCCACTGCCCTCCGCCGCCGCGTTGAACAGCCCACCGAGATCCCAGTCGAACCTGTTGAGGATGAGTACGGAGATGACGGCGCCGGAGCCGAGCAGGATAAGGATCTTCAGGATCTGGATGAGGGCGGTGCCCTTCATGCCGCCGATCGCCGCGTAGCTGATCATCAGCGTGCCGAGCCCGATGATGCAGCCGGTCTTCAGCGCGTCGCTGGAGAAGCCGAGGAGAAACGCCAGCAGATCGCCGGTACCCGCGAGTTGGACCAGCATCATCGGCGTCAGTGCGGCAAGCGTCACGACACAGGCCGTGATGCGTACGGAGCGTCCCGGCATCCGGCGCGCGAATACGTCGCCCATGGTGAACCGGCCCGCGTTGCGCAGCGGTTCGGCCAGCAGGAACATCAGCAGCATCAGGGACAGGGCGGTGCTCAGGGCGAGTACGACCCCGTCGTAGCCGAACAGCGCGATCACACCGCCCGTACCGAGCACGGTCGCGGCGGAGATGTAGTCGCCCGCGATGGCCAGGCCGTTGCGCATCGGCGACAGCGAGCTGTAGCCGGTGTAGAACTCGTCGAGGTCGTCGTGGTCGGGGCCGGTCATCACGCACAGCAGCAGCGTGATGGTGGCGATGACCGTGAACGCCACCAGTGACATCGCCTGCGCGGAACTGCTGAACCCGGTCATCGGGCGGCCTCCGCCCGCTTGGCGTCCAACTCGGCCTGTTTCCTTATTCGTTCGGCGATCGGGTCGACGGTGCGGCGGGCCGTGTACTCGTACAGCACGATCGCCGCGCAGGTGACGGGCACCTGGATGAGCCCGAGCAGCAGTCCGAGGGGAAGTCCGTTGGTGACGTCCTGCGTCATGAACTCGGGCGCGTACGCGGACAGAACGAGAAAGAGCGTGAAGTAACCCAGCGCGGTGAGCGTCGCCACGCGCCGCTGCCATCGGTACGCCGTGCGCAGGACGCGGATGTCGCTGTGGTGGCCGAGCGCGGCGTGCCGGTGCTGGTGGCGCGCGGGTTCGGGCTCCGGCTGCGGCTGTGGCGCCCAGGGATAGGTGGAGTAGGAGGGCGACGAGTCGTGCGGCGGTCGAACTGGGTAGGACGCGGACGGTTCGTAGGACATCCCGGTTTTCCTTGCGTGGCTCGGGCCCGGTACGGGCCGCAGGGAACGGTTGGGAATGGGCTGGAACGAGCCACGCACGCTACTCGGCGTCCTGGAGATGCGCTGCCTTTTCACCAAACTGATCGGTCGGTATGCGCTTACTGCGCTGACCTCGGGTGTTACCTCCGTTAACCCCACTTGCCCCACTGGTCAGTTATGACGAAAACGTAAACATCAAGAAGTCCGTGCGCCGGGCCGCCGGCCTACTCCGCCTCGCCCTCACCGCATGGCGGCTGCTCGACGGCTGAGCACACACTGGAGGCATGAACGCAGACGACAGGAATCCTCTGGCCCGGGGAAGCGTGGCGACCAGGCTGCCCGCCCAGGACCTGGACCGGGCGCGGCGTTTCTACTCCGAGCAGCTCGGTCTGGAGCCCGTCGACGAGCGGCCCGGCGGGCTGTTGTACCGGTGCGGGGGTGTGGAGTTCGCGGTGTTCCAGTCGACGGGAGCCTCGCCCGGCACCTTCACCCAGATGGGCTGGCAGGTCGACGACATCGAGGCAGTCGTGGCGGACCTCAAACGGCGCGGCGTGGTGTTCGAGGAGGTCGACGTGCCCGGGCTTCGGACGAGGAACGGCATCGCGGACATCGACGGCCACTATCCGAGCAAGGGCGCCCGGGGCGAACGCGGCGCCTGGTTCCGTGACAGTGAGGGGAACCTGCTGGGTATCGGCGAGCCGGTCTACTGAGCAGGGCGGCACCCGGCCCGGAGGGCGGGGCAGGTCAGTAGCCCTTTGTTGCCCGCCATACCGGACCAAGTTACTCAGAGAAGTCGGATCCTTCGCTGCGCGCCAGTTCGACCAGTTCGGAATTCCGGAGGTCACCGTCCCCGGACGTCATGATCTCCCGCACTCCGTCGGCCATCGGCAGCGTCTCCGGCGAGAGCGACGCCTCCGCCGGGCCCGAGCCCCCACTTCCTGGTGAACAAGAGGGGCCGATCACGAGTCGGCAGCGCTCTTCAGAACCGGAAACCGTCGCGGCGCCATCAACAACAGGACCAGGAAGGCGAGTCCGGCCGCGCAGGCAGCTCCGTAGTAGACCGCGTGGACCGCGTCGGCCACCGCGTGGCGGAGGGGTTCGGAGAGGGTGCCCGAGTCGAGGGAGCGGGTGACCGAGTCGAGGTCGCCGGCGCCGCCCAGGCGGGTGGCGAGCACGCCGTTGGCGATCGCTCCGAACAAGGCCGCGCCGAGTGTTTGGCCGGTCTGGCGGCAGAAGAGTACGGAACCGGTGGCCGTGCCGCGTTCGGACCAGACGACGATCGACTGGACGCCTATGAGCAGGGGGAGTTGGAACAGGCCGAGCGCGGCGCCGAGGAGGAGCATGAGCAGGGCCGGCTGCCAGGGTTCGCCGGGGTAGGGCAGGAACGGGAACGCGAGCAGGAGCAGCGCAGCCGTACCGATACCGATCAGCGCCGAGTTGCGGAAACCGATTCTGCGGTACACATGCTGGCTGAGTGCCGCCGACACCGGCCAGCTCAACGTCCATACGGAGAGCACGAATCCAGCCGCTACGGGGGCAAGACCGAGGACTGCCTGGGCGTAGGTCGGGAGGAACACCGTCGGTGCCACCATCAGCAGACCCAGCGCGCCCAGCGCCAGATTGACCGCCGCGATGGTGCGGCGGCGCCAGACCCAGCCGGGGATGATCGGTTCGGCGGCCCGGTGTTCGATCACCACGACGAGTGCGACGAGGGCAAGTCCCGTACCCATCAAGGCGATTGAGGGAGCGGAAAGCCAGGCCCACGCGACTCCGCCCTGCACCAGCGCCGTCAGCAGGACGCCGCCGCAGGCAAAGACCGCGAGCGCGCCCGCCCAGTCGATACGGGGACGGGGGCCGGGCGTGCGTGCTGGTTCGTGCAGGTGGCGGACGATCAGCCACAGGGCCAGCGCGCCGATCGGCAGGTTGATGAGGAAGATCCACCGCCAGTCGGCGTACGCCGCGAGGACTCCGCCGACCGCCGGGCCCGCGACCGCCGATGTCGCCCAGACCGTGGACAACTTCGCCTGGATCTTGGGGCGTTGCTTCAGGGGGTAGAGATCGGCGGCGAGCGTCTGGACGGTCCCCTGGAGGGCGCCGCCGCCGAGGCCCTGGACGATACGGAAGGCGATGAGCGCCGCCATGTTCCAGGCGAGCGCGCAGAGCAGGGAACCGAGCAGGAAGATGGCCGCGCCCGCGATCAGTACGGGCTTGCGGCCGAAGGTGTCGGAGAGCTTGCCGTAGACGGGGAGCGTGACCGTCACGGCCAGCAGATAGCCAGAGAACAGCCAGGAGAAGACGGAGAAGCCGCCGAGGTCGCCCACGATCTGCGGTACGGCGGTCGACACGATCGTGGAGTCGAGCGCGGCCAGGCCCATCGCGAGCATGAGCGCGGCGACGACGGCACGGCGTCTTCGGGGCTCGACCTGCTCGGCGGCCGGTGCGGACGGTATGCCGGTGTCCTGCCCCTGCCCCTGGGTTTCCTCCTGACTCACGGGTTCCGTTCCCCCATTCCGTTCCCCTTGCATCTATCTGCCGGAGGACACTCTCTCACTTCGCCCTCCCGCCGTGGCGGGTATGACTCCGACTGGGCTCAAGGGCGGAGCCAACCCCTAGGACCTCTCCGCCGACGGGTGGAGATCCCGTAGGGGTACCTCCGTACTACGGCCGGGGGAGGCTTCGTACCGCCGGAGGACGAGAGGCGGCATGCACCGTCCTTAACCTGGCTTTACGCCGCTGAGGGCGGAGTACCGCAGCTCCGGAGGTGGGGTTTACCCCAGGAAAAGACTGCGCTGGGCACCAGCGCGCCGGACCCCCTCCCGCCGCCAGACTCATTCCACGTGGAAGAGCACGCGGACCACGCACAGCACGCAGACGATGCATACAACCTGCTGACCGACTTAGGAGACATACCGTGACTTCGGCTGTGACCATTCCCAGGCACGGGGGCACTGGAGGGCGTACGGCCGTTGCCGCGCGGGCGCGGCAGGTCGTCAAGGCATACGGATCCGGGGAGACCCGAGTCGTCGCCCTGGACCACGTCGACGTGGACATCGCGCGGGGCCAGTTCACCGCGATCATGGGCCCTTCGGGGTCCGGCAAGTCCACGCTGATGCACTGCCTCGCCGGCCTCGACACCGTCACCTCCGGGCAGATCTACCTGGACGAGACGGAGATCACCGGCCTCAAGGACAAGAAGCTCACCAAGCTGCGCCGGGACCGGATCGGCTTCATCTTCCAGGCCTTCAACCTGCTGCCGACGCTGAACGCGCTCGAGAACATCACTCTGCCCATGGACATAGCGGGCCGTAAGCCGGACCGCGGCTGGCTGAGCCAGGTCGTCGAGACGGTCGGCCTGAGTGACCGGCTGAAGCACCGGCCGACCCAGCTCTCGGGCGGCCAGCAGCAACGCGTCGCCGTGGCACGGGCGTTGGCCGCGCGGCCCGAGATCATCTTCGGTGACGAGCCGACCGGGAACCTCGACTCCCGCGCCGGAGCCGAGGTGCTCGGCTTCCTGCGGCGCTCCGTCGACGAGCTGGGCCAGACCATCGTGATGGTCACCCACGACCCGGTGGCCGCCTCGTACGCGGACCGGGTGCTGTACCTGGCCGACGGACGGATCGTCGACGAGATGTGGAAGCCCACCGCCGAAACCGTCCTGGACCGGATGAAGGACTTCGACGCCCGGGGGCGTACGTCATGACCGTCATGAAGACCTCGATGCGCAACTTCTTCGCGCACAAGGGACGTATGGCCCTCTCGGCCGTGGCGGTCCTGCTGTCGGTGGCCTTCGTCTGCGGAACGCTCGTCTTCACCGACACGATGAACACGACGTTCGACAAGCTCTTCGCGGCCACCTCGTCCGACGTCCAGGTCAGCGCCAAGGGCGCCTCGGACACCGGTGAGACCCAGGCCGACAACGGCAAGCCGCCGGTCATGCCCGCGTCCGTGCTGGGCGAGGTGCGCAAGGCGGAGGGGGTCAAGTCCGCCGAGGGCACCGTCTTCTCCACTTCGGTGACCGTCGTCGACGCCGACAAGGACAGCCTCTCGCCTTCGGGCGGCGCCCCGACCATCGTCGGCAACTGGAACGCCAACGAAGCCCGCACCATGAAGATCTCCTCCGGCAACGCCCCGCGCGGACCGGACCAGATCATGGTCGACGCCGACACCGCAGACAAGCACCACCTGAAGCTCGGCGACGAGATCGGCGTCATCACGGCGGTGGGCACGCACCGGGCCAAGGTCTCGGGCATCGCGAAGTTCGAGGTCACCAACCCGGGTGCCGCGATCTTCTACCTGGACACGAAGACCGCGCAGAAGGCCCTGGTCGGCGACACCGGCGTCTACACCAACGTCAACATCACCGCTGCCTCCGGCTTCAGCGACGCCCAGGTGAAGAAGAACGTCACGGCCGCGCTCGACAGCGGCTACCAGATCCAGACGGCCAAGGAGGTCGCGGACGCCAACGCCGAGGACGTCGGCGATTTCATGGGCGTGATGAAGTACGCGATGCTCGGCTTCGCCGGGATCGCCTTCCTCGTCGGCATCTTCCTGATCATCAACACCTTCTCGATGCTCGTCGCCCAGCGGACCCGCGAGATCGGCCTGATGCGGGCCGTCGGGTCGAGTCGCCGGCAGGTCAACCGGTCCGTGCTCGCCGAGGCGCTGCTGCTCGGTGTCTTCGGCTCGGTGCTGGGGGTCGGTGCGGGCGTGGGCCTGGCCATCGGCCTGATGAAGCTCATGGGCGCCACCGGCATGAACCTCTCCACTGACGACCTCACCGTCGCCTGGACCACCCCGGTGGTCGGCCTGGTGCTCGGCGTCGTGGTCACCGTGCTCGCCGCGTACCTGCCCGCCCGGCGGGCCGGCAAGGTCTCGCCGATGGCGGCGCTGCGGGACTCCGGGGCGCCGGTGGACGCCAAGTCCGGTGTCATACGGGCTCTGCTGGGCCTGGTCCTTACGGGCGCCGGCGGTTACGGGCTGTACCTCGCGTCCCAGGCCGACAAGGCGAGCGAGGGCTCGATGTGGCTGGGCGGTGGTGTGGTGCTGTCGCTGATCGGCTTCGTCGTCATCGGCCCGCTGCTCGCGAGCGGCGTGGTGCGGGTACTGAGTGCCGTGGTGCTGCGGATCTTCGGACCGGTCGGGCGGATGGCCGAGCGGAACGCGCTGCGCAACCCGCGTCGTACGGGGGCGACCGGCGCCGCGCTCATGATCGGCCTCGCGCTGGTCGCATGCCTGTCGGTGGTCGGCTCGTCAATGGTCGCGTCGGCTACGGACCAGCTGGACAAGACCGTCGGTACGGACTTCATCATCCAGTCCGACAGCGGCCAGCTGATCACGCCGCAGGCAGTGCAGGCGGCCAGGTCGGCGGAGGGCCTGAAGGGGGTCACCGAGTACAAGTGGACCGAGGCCGACTTCACCACCCCCGACGGCAAGACGCTCAAGGAAACGGCCATCACGGCGGCCGACCCGAGCTACGCCACGGACCTGAACACCGAGACGGTCGCAGGGAACCTCAAGGACGCCTACCGGCCCGACTCGATGTCCGTCCACGAGGACTTCGCCAAGGCTCACGGCATCAGCCTCGGCTCGAAGATCTCGGTCGCCTTCAAGGAAGGCTCCACCGCCCGGCTGACGGTCCGTGCGATCACCAGCAGTGAGGTCGTCATCGACCAGGGGGCCATGTACACATCCATCGACACGATGGCCAAGTACGTCCCCGCCGACAAGATGCCGCTCGACACGATGGTCTTCGCCTCGGCGAAGGACGGCCAGGAGACGGCCGCGTACAAGTCGCTGAAGACCGCGCTGGACGACTATCCGCAGTACACCGTTCGCGACCAGACCGACTACAAGGAAGCGCTGAAGGACCAGATAGGCCAGCTCCTGAACATGATCTACGGCCTGTTGGCCCTGGCGATCATCGTCGCGATCCTGGGTGTGGTGAACACGCTGGCGCTGTCGGTGGTGGAGCGGACACGGGAGATCGGTCTGATGCGGGCGATCGGCCTCTCGCGGCGTCAGCTGCGGCGCATGATCCGTCTGGAGTCGGTGGTGATCGCCCTGTTCGGCGCCCTCCTGGGCCTTGGCCTGGGCATGGGCTGGGGCGCGACCGCCCAGCAGCTCCTGGCCCTGGAGGGCATGAAGGTCCTGGAGATTCCGTGGCCGACGATCACCGGAGTGTTCCTGGGATCCGCGTTCGTGGGGCTGTTCGCAGCGCTGGTACCGGCGTTCAGGGCGGGCCGGATGAATGTACTGAACGCGATCGCAACGGAGTAGCTGCGCAGGCTTCTGTGGACGGGGGTACGGGGGTACGGGGGAAGGAGCCCGGCGCCGGGGGGCGCCGGGCTCCTTCAGTTGTTCGTTTTCGGGTGCGGGTTTGTGGGTGGCTGGTCGCGCAGTTCCCCGCGCCCCTGGGTTCGTTGGGGGTCGGGGCCGTGGGCCGGTGCGTCAGCCCGTCGCAGGGTGGGCATACGGCCCTCCGGCTCACACAAGGCGCGGGTGACCTGAGACAGAACCTACGCGACGGGCGTACGACGCACCGGCCCACGTCCCCTCCCGCCGGTGGGAGAGCGCGGGTAGTTGGGGGTACGGGCTTTCAGGGTGCCGGTCCGTTCGGGGGCGGGGAGTCGCAGTCTTTTGCCTTTTAGGGGCGCGGGGCTGTATCAATTTGCGGCTCCGCCGCGATGGGGGTCCCCCCGCTCGAGCGAAGTCGAGAGTGGGGGAGAAGCCGAGAGTGGGGGAGCGACCAGCCACGACGCACCCGCAGCCGCGACACGCCGTGTGTCACCCCCACCCCCTGGCGGGGGCCTGGGGGCGCAGCCCCCAGGCCCCCGCCAGGGGGTGGGGGCCTGGGGGCGCAGCCCCCAGTTTTCGGGAAGGGGCGGGGCTGGGGAAAAGAAACGCCTGCCCCCACCCACGCGCACGCGACGTACGTCATCCCACCCGTTCGAGAACCACGTACCCCCTGGCCGAGCCCGCGACGACATACTCCGCGCGCGGGTGCAACTGCCGGACGTAGCCCGGGACGTCCTCGTAACGCCGGGAGGTGTTGTCCAGGGCGATGAAGTCCGGTGTCACCCCTCGGGTGTTGGTGATCCAGAAGACCCGGCACCGAGAGGTGAGGCGACTGATCGGCCCGATGTTGGACTCGACGGTGGCACCGTCCGGAATTCGCCCCAGCAACCCGTCGATGGCGGAAACACGCGCGGGCACGCGATAGGCGGCGGACTCGGTCAGCGCCCCGAGCGGCAACGTGGTCGTCAGCGCGAGCGCCGCCGAGGCGACCGCGGTGGGCAGATGAAGGGCGTACGAACGCAGCCAGGGCCGCGAACTGCGCCGCGCGCCGGCCAGCGCGTCGGCCAGGGCGAGCACGACGACCGGCATGAGGATCGCGCTGTAGTGCCACTCCGTATCCCAGTGATGCGGATCGGAGGAGAAGAAGCGCCACCCCAGTGTCGGCAGGATGATCAGGAGGAGCGGGGAACGCAGGGCCAGCAGCCCGGTGGTGGGGATCAACAGCCAGGCGACGGTGCGGAGTTTGGTGTCGAAGCCGTCGAAGGGGCCGCTCGAGTCGCTGACCTTGCTCCAGTAGTCGTAGGCGTCCGTGGTGTTGAAGGCAGGTATGACCAGGGTCATGGTGACCACCGTGGCCAAGACGCCGAAGGCCGCGACCCCGAGCGCGGCCAGGGCCGTCCGGCGAGAGGATCTCCGGGCCCGCAAGGCGACGACGAGCGCGAGAGTCGCCAGGGTCAGACCGAGGTCCTCCTTGACCAGGACCAAGGGGAGGGCCCAGTACAGAGCAGCCCGCCAGCGCTGTCGCAGCAACGCCTCCAGAGAGAAGGCGATCAGGGGAACGGCGAAGCAGATCTCGTGGAAGTCGAAGTCGACGGCCCGCTGGATGCCCCACGACAGCCCGTACGCGACGCCGAGCGCAAGCCCGCGCCGGCGTCCGAGCAGCCGGGCGGCAGCACGGGTCACGGGCACGGCGGACAGCGCCAGCAGCGCGGCCTGGGCGACGAGCAGCGTGACGGGGGAGGGGAAGACCCGGTAGAAGGGGGCGAGCAGCGCGGTGACGGGGCTGAAGTGGTCGCCCAGGACGTTGGCGCCGGGCCCCTTGAGATCCACGACGGGCACCTGGAGATGCGCGTACGCGCGCACGGCCTGCTCGAAGATGCCGAGGTCCCAGGACCTGGTCCCCAGCCGCACGTAGCGGCCTATGGAGACCACGGCATACGCCACGAACAGCACGGCGGCCAGGAGGTGCGGATCCCGTCGCCCGTCCAGAAGGCGGCGAAGCCCCCGGTCACGGGACGGCGCGACCGGCGTCGGGGGCTGCGTCGGGTCCTGCGCGGTCCGGTCGGCTTCGGACGTGGCGACGGGGGCTCCGTGCACGGGGGCGGTCCTTCGGTCGGGCGATCGGTCTAGGGGCTCGACCTGAGACGGTACCTCTGCGGTGAGGGAGCCCAGTAAGGGGCGCGGGGCCGTTCCAGACCCAGACGTTATCCACAGCCCCGGCACCCGCGACCGAGCCGACGTACCCTAGGACACCCCCGGCCCGTACGACGTGTCGGGCGCTACGCGTTGCCCACCCTCCGGATGGAAGCCCCTTCATGAGCCTGCACGGTCTGCTCGACGCCGTCGTCAAGGACGCCGCTCTCACCGAAGCGGTGAAGGCCGCCACGGACGGCAACCGAATGCACATCGACGTGGTCGGCCCCCCGGCAGCCCGCCCCTTCACGATCGCGGCGCTGGCGCGTGAAACCCGCCGTACGGTCCTCGCGGTGACCGCCACGGGCCGCGAGGCCGAGGATCTGGCGGCGGCGCTCAGGTCGCTGCTGCCCCCCGACACGGTCGTGGAGTACCCCTCCTGGGAAACCCTTCCGCATGAACGCCTCTCCCCGCGCAGCGACACCGTGGGGCGGCGGCTCGCGGTGCTGCGGCGGCTCGCGCACCCGCGCCCGGACGACCCGGAGACCGGGCCGGTCTCGGTCATCGTCTCGCCCGTGCGCTCCGTGCTCCAGCCCCAGGTCAAGGGCCTGGGCGACCTGGAGCCTGTGGCCCTGCGGGCCGGCGAGAGCGCCGACCTCGGCGATGTCGTCGAGGCGCTGGCGGCAGCGGCGTACTCCCGGGTCGAACTGGTCGAGAAGCGCGGCGAGTTCGCCGTACGCGGTGGAATTCTCGACGTCTTCCCGCCCACCGAGGAGCACCCGCTGCGCGTGGAGTTCTGGGGCGACGACGTAGAGGAGATCCGCTACTTCAAGGTCGCCGACCAGCGTTCCCTCGAAGTCGCCGAGCACGGGCTGTGGGCGCCGCCCTGCCGTGAGCTGCTGCTGACGGACGAGGTTCGGCGGCGGGCGGCGGCGCTGGCCGAGGCGCATCCCGAGCTGGGCGAACTGCTCGGGAAGATCGCGGAGGGTATCGCCGTCGAGGGCATGGAGTCCCTGGCTCCCGTACTCGTCGACGACATGGAGCTGCTCCTCGACGTACTGCCCCAGGGCGCCATGGCCGTCGTATGTGATCCGGAGCGGGTACGGACGCGGGCCTCGGATCTGGTGGCGACCTCGCAGGAGTTCCTGCAGGCGTCATGGGCGGCGACCGCGATGTCCAGCGCGGGCGAAGCCCGCTCCGGCAAGGGTGGTGGGCGACGGGCGGGAGAGGCGCCCATCGACGTCGGCGCGGCCTCCCTGTGGTCCATCGCGGATGTCCGGGACCGGGCCCGTGAGCTGGGCATGATGTGGTGGTCGGTGTCGCCCTTCGCGGCGGACGAAGAGGGCGACGCGGACACGCTGAAGCTCGGCATGCATGCCCCGGAGGCGTACCGCGGCGACACCGCCAGGGCACTGGCCGACACCAAGGGGTGGCTCGCGGACGGCTGGCGCGCGGTGTTCGTCACCGAGGGGCACGGCCCGGCCGCCCGTACCGTCGAGGTCCTCGGCGGCGAGGGCATCGCGGCCCGCCTGGAGTCGGACCTCGGTGGGCTGGCGCCGTCCGTCGTGCAGGTGGCGTGCGGTTCGATCGAGTACGGCTTCGTCGATACGGCACTGAAGCTCGCCGTCCTCACCGAGACCGACCTCACGGGTCAGAGGGCGGCCGGCAAGGAGGGCGCGCGTATGCCCGCCCGCCGCCGCAAGACCATCGACCCGCTCACCCTGGAGACGGGCGACTACATCGTCCACGAGCAGCACGGAGTCGGCCGCTACATCGAGATGGTGCAGCGGACCGTGCAGAGCGCGACCCGCGAGTATCTGGTCGTCGAGTACGCCCCCGCCAAGCGCGGCCAGCCCGGCGACCGGCTCTACATCCCGACCGACCAACTGGAGCAGATCACCAAGTACGTGGGCGGCGAGGCCCCCACACTGCATCGCCTGGGCGGCGCGGACTGGACGAAGACGAAGGCGCGCGCGAAGAAGGCCGTCAAGGAGATCGCGGCCGACCTGATCAGGCTCTACAGCGCGCGGATGGCGGCACCGGGGCACGCGTTCGGCGCGGACACCCCGTGGCAGCGGGAGCTGGAGGACGCCTTCCCGTACGTGGAGACGCCCGACCAGCTGACGACCATCGCCGAGGTCAAGGAGGACATGGAGAAGACGGTCCCGATGGACCGGCTGATCTGCGGAGACGTCGGATACGGCAAGACGGAGATCGCGGTACGGGCGGCCTTCAAGGCCGTGCAGGACGGCAAGCAGGTGGCGGTGCTCGTGCCGACCACCTTGCTGGTGCAGCAGCACTTCGGGACGTTCGGCGAGCGTTACTCCCAGTTCCCGGTGAATGTCCGGGCGTTGTCGCGCTTCCAGTCGGACACGGAGGCGAAGGCGGTCCTGGAGGGTCTGCGGGACGGCTCGGTGGACGTCGTCATCGGCACGCATCGGCTGTTCTCCGCCGAGACGAAGTTCAAGGACCTCGGGCTCGTGATCGTCGACGAGGAGCAGCGGTTCGGGGTCGAGCACAAGGAACAGCTGAAGAAGCTGCGGGCCAATGTGGATGTGCTGACGATGTCGGCCACTCCGATCCCCCGGACCCTGGAGATGGCGGTGACGGGCATCCGCGAGATGTCGACGATCACGACGCCTCCGGAGGAGCGGCATCCGGTCCTGACCTTCGTCGGGCCGTACGAGGAGAAGCAGATCGGCGCGGCGATCCGACGCGAACTGCTGCGCGAGGGGCAGGTCTTCTACATCCACAACCGCGTCGAGTCCATCGACCGCGCGGCGGCGAGGCTCAGGCAGATCGTCCCGGAGGCGCGCATCGCCACGGCCCACGGCCAGATGTCGGAACAGGCCCTGGAACAGGTCGTCGTCGACTTCTGGGAGAAGAAGTTCGACGTGCTCGTGTCGACCACGATCGTGGAATCCGGCATCGACATCTCCAACGCGAACACACTGATCGTGGAGCGCGGCGACAACTTCGGCCTCTCGCAACTGCACCAGCTGCGGGGCCGGGTGGGGCGTGGCCGCGAGCGTGGTTACTCGTACTTCCTGTACCCCCCGGAGAAGCCGCTGACCGAGACGGCCCACGAACGCCTCGCCACCATCGCCCAGCACACGGAGATGGGCGCGGGCATGTACGTGGCCATGAAGGACCTGGAGATCCGAGGCGCCGGAAACCTCCTGGGCGGCGAGCAGTCGGGCCACATCGCGGGCGTCGGCTTCGACCTGTACGTACGCATGGTGGGCGAGGCAGTCGCGGACTACCGGGCGTCGCTGGAAGGCGGTGTGGAGGAGGAGCCGCCGCTGGAGGTCAAGATCGAGCTCCCGGTCGACGCACACGTCCCGCACGACTACGCGCCCGGCGAGCGGCTGCGCCTCCAGGCGTACCGGGCGATCGCCTCGGTGAACTCCGAGGACGACATCAAGTCCGTACGCGAGGAACTCGTCGACCGCTACGGCAAGTTGCCCGAGCCGGTGGAGAACCTGCTCCTGGTCGCCGGACTCCGCATGCTCGCGCGAGCATGCGGAGTCGCCGAGATCGTGCTCCAGGGGAACAACATCCGCTTCGCACCGGTGGAGTTGAGGGAGTCCCAGGAGCTGCGGGTCAAGCGTCTGTACCCGGGGGTCGTCATCAAGCCCGCCGTCCACCAGGTCCTGGTTCCGCGCCCGAAGACAGCGAAGGTGGGCGGAATGCCGCTGGTCGGGCGAGAGTTGCTGGGGTGGACGGGGGAGTTCCTGGCTTCGATCCTGGGCTCGTGAGGGGCGGGCGCGGCCGGTCGGGGCCGAGGCCGGGGCGTCGGCCTCAGTCCCCCCAGTCCAGCTGGGTTTCCGGTACGCCCACCGAGCGGGCGTACGCCTCCACTTCGGCGCGCGTCGCCGCGTCGCCGCGTGCGTAGCGGAAGACGCGGTCGGCGAAGACGACGTACGTCTCGGTCGTGGTGCTGTAGTCGACGTACCAACCGCCGGTCGGCGCCAGGCAACTCGCCAGTGCCTCGGCGAGTTGCCCGGCCGCGTCGTCAGGGGCCCGGAAGTGCAGCAGGGTCCAGTGCCGGGGCTGATCGGCGGTGGCGTCGCCGACCGCGATGCGCTGAATTGACGTGACGCGGAGCGGAACGCCGCTCAACTCGCTGCCGACGCACAGGCTTTCGGCGATCAGGACGCCGCTGAGTGTGCGGGGCGCGGGTGGTGCGGGGGCCATTCGGTACTCCTTTGCGCTGGTCCGGCCGCGACCGGAACAGCATCCCCGACAGCACGCGGCCGTTATGCCCGGACCCCTCGCTCGCTACCGTGAGGAACACAGCGGGACCGCCCGACCAGGGCGGACCCGGGAGGCAAGGGGAGGAGAGCGCGCGTGACGCTCTGGACCAAGGGGGCCGGTGTCGCGGTCATGCTGCTCGCCGTGACGGGCTGCACCGTGGACGGCACGGGTTCGGCGGGACCGGACGAACCGACGGGGCCTACGGCTTCGGGCCGTTCCGGGGAATCGGCCGGCGGTGCCGCCCTGGCCGCCGTCGACTCACTGACCGTCAAGGGGAGGGCGCCCAGGACGGGATACGACCGCGACAGGTTCGGCAGCCCCTGGGCCGATACCGACTCGAACGGCTGTGGGACCCGCGACGACATACTCAAACGGGATCTGAAGGAGGTGAAGTTCGGCGACGACGACTGCGAGGTCAGCTCGGGGACGCTCGACCCGGACCCGTACACCAACAAGGACGTGACGTTCGTACGCGGACGCAGTCAGGTCGACATAGACCACGTCGTCGCCCTGTCGGACGCCTGGCAGAAGGGCGCCCAGCAGTGGGACCCCAGCAAGCGAATAGCCCTGGCCAACGATCCGCTCAACCTCCTGGCCGTGGATGCGAGCACCAACCGCAGCAAGAGCGACGGTGACACGGCGACCTGGCTCCCGCCCAACAAGGCGTACCGCTGCACGTATGTGGCAGGGCAGGTAGCCGTGAAGAAGAAGTACGGGCTGTGGGTCACGGAGGCCGAGAAGGCCGCCATGGAAAGGGTGTTGGCCGGTTGCCCCGGGCAGAAGCTCCCCTCGGGAGGGAACCCGACAACAGCGCCGGAACGGTTCCACGCAAACTGAGTAGCCCCGTAGGCGCTCGGCGTTACAACGGTTCGGTACAAGCAGGGACCGTTGTCCTTGTCGGCCTATACGCTCGTCTCCACACTCGTACGTCTGCTGGTATCAGGTCTTCAGGAGCATCCATGCACGGCCACGGCTACGCGCCGCCACCGCCGCGTCGACCCTCGACGGGGGCGGTGGTTACGCTGCGCGTCATCCTCGTGGCACTGCCTCTCATGACCTGCGGGTTCCTCGGCTGGCCGGCGACGCTGCGGGCCGCCCTGGTGACGCGCCGACAGCGCGAGTGGTGGGCCTTCGGAGCCTCGCTCGCAATCTGGACCTTCGCCATCGCGCTCATGAGCACCGACAACACCGACGACTTCAGCAGCCCGAACGGCACCCTGGGCCTGGTCCTCATGATGCTGAGCGGCGTGGCCTGCGCCATCTACTTCCTGATCGTGGACATCCACCACTACGGACAGCCCATGGTCATGGGCAACGCGCCGCCCCAACAGACGACCCTCTACGGCTTCCAGCAGGCACCGCCCGCCCCCCAGCCGCCCGCCCCGCAGCCGTACGCCGGCACACCCGTCCCGCAGCCTCCCCCGCCCCAGTCGGCACCCGCCCCGCCGCCCCCGCAGCGCCCCGCGCCCGTCCGGATCGACCAGGTGCGCGCCGAGCTCGACGAGCTGAGTGACTACCTCCGCAAGCAGGAGGACGACAGGTGACCGTGGCGTCGGGACGCGTGATCACCGGACGCTACGAACTGTCCACGCTCATCGGCCAGGGCGGCATGGGCCAGGTGTGGACGGCATACGACCAGCGCCTGGACCGGCGCGTCGCGGTCAAGCTGCTGCGCCCCGACAAGGTCGCGGGCCAGGAGGCCGACGAGCTCCGCCGCCGTTTCGTACGCGAGTGCCGCGTCACCGCCCAGGTCGACCACCCTGGCCTGGTCACGGTGCACGACGCGGGCACCGAGGGCGAGGAGCTGTTCCTCGTCATGCAGTACGTCGACGGAGTCGACCTCTCCGGCCACCTCACCGAGCACACTCCGTACCCCTGGCAGTGGGCCGTCGCGGTCGCCGCCCAGCTGTGCGCCGTACTGTCCGCGGTGCACGCCGTGCCGATCGTGCACCGCGACCTGAAGCCCCGCAATGTGATGGTCAAGCAGGACGGCACGGTCACCGTCCTCGACCTCGGTGTCGCCTCCGTCATGGACACGGACACGACCCGCCTCACCCACACCGGCTCACCCATCGGCAGCCCCGCCTATATGGCGCCCGAGCAGGCGATGGGCGGCGCGGTCGGCCCGTACACCGACCTGTACGCGCTGGGCGTGCTGCTGCACGAACTGCTCAGCGGCGATGTGCCGTTCTCGGGCTCCACCGCCCTCGGCGTGCTCCACCGGCACCTCTACGAACCGCCCGTTCCGGTACGCCAACTGCGCCCCGAAGTCCCCGAGCCGCTCGAAGCGCTCGTCCTGCGCCTGCTCTCCAAGGACCCGCAGCACCGCCCGGCCTCCGCGCAGGACACCTACGAGCAACTGCTCCCGATGCTCCCCGCGCGCGGAATCCCGAGCGGCGGCCCGCTCGACCCGGCGCGCCCCTTCCTGCGCCCGCACGCTCCCTGGCCCGACCGGGCCCGCACCCCCGCGGCCCAGCCGCAGGCCACCCCGGCCGTGGAGAAACCCGATGTCGCGCGCGCCGTCGACGAGGTCAAGCAGCTCCTCGGGGAGGGCCGTATCACGCAGGCCGTCGACATCCTCGGCTCGATCCTCCCGGCCGCGGCCGAGCAGCACGGCGAGCACTCGCCCGTCGTCCGCACCCTGCGCAAGCAGTACGCGGCCACGCTGATGGACGACGGCCAGTTCCGCCGAGCCCTGCCCGAGCTGCGCCGCCTCGCCGACGAGCGCGCCAAGGAGGCGGGCCAGGCCGACCCGCAGTCCCTGCGCTTCCGCTACGAAGCCGCCCAGTGCCTCGAACAGCTCGGCGAACCAGCCGCCGCGCTCGCGGAGTACCGGTCCCTGCTGCCGTACTACGAGAACCAGTACGTGGCCGGCGACCCCGAGCTCTCCTACGACGTACGCCGCCGCATCGGCCACCTCCTCCTCGCCCTCGGCGACCGGGGAGCCGCCCACGAAACGCTGGCCCGGCTGCTCCTCGACGTGGAGCGCCTCCAGGGGCCGGGCCGCCCGATGGCCGTGGAGATCCGGCGGACGCTGCAATGGCTGGGCCAAGTGCGCGGTTAGTGACGTCGCAGGGACTTCGGGGCAGTACGGAACTCTTGGCGAATCGTTGGGTCGAATGGGTGGCCGAGAGCCGGTCCCCTGCCTACCATCGATCACCGCAAGACTTTGTGCACCGCCGCACAAGCTCCCACTGGAGGTCTCCTTGCACCGCCGCCGTCGCACCGCGCTCCTCCTCGCCGCCACGCTCGTCACCGCGGCCCCTCTCCTCACCGCCTGCGGAGACGAGGCGCATCCCGGTGCCGCGGCCGTCGTCGGCGACGACCGGATCACGGTCTCCCAGCTGGAGAACAGGGTGAGCGAGGTGCGTTCCGCGCAGCGGGCCGCCATCGCGGACGACGCCCAGTACGGGCAGGCCATCGCCCAGTCCGGCGGCCTCACCCGCGAGATCCTCAACAACATGGTCCTCGACCGTGTGCTGCACCGCGCCGCCCAGGACGCGGGCGTGACCGTCTCCCGCAAGGAGGTCACGCGGGTCCGGGCCGAGCTCGAGGACAAGCCGGGCGGTGTCGAGGCGCTGGAGAGGGACTGGTTGCAGACGTACGGCATCCCGCCGGAGCGGATCGACGAGAACCTCCGCCTCCAGCTCGAGGCCCAGAAGGTCGCCGCCCAGCTGGGCACCGACACCAGCGGGCCCGCGTTCTGGAAGGCCCTGTCCGACGCCTCCAAGAAACTCGACGTCGACCTGAACCCGCGCTACGGCACCTGGGACCCCGAGAAGAACAGCCGCGTCGAGGCCAAGCTGCCGTGGCTGCGCCAGGTGACGCAGGCGGGCAGCCAGGAGACGGCGTAACCGCTGTCGGCGCCTTCTGCGTATTCCGCGTCTGCTGTCCGACCTTGTTGTCGGTGGCGTGGGTTACGTTCGAGGGGTGAACGCATCCAGCCCGGGGCGCATCGTCCTGCTCACCACCAGCCACCGCGTCGCGCCCGGACTCCTGTCCTGGCCCGCCTGGCAGGCGCTGCACGACGCCGACCGCGTCCTGTGCGCGGACGGCGCCCACCCCCAGCTGCCGTATCTGCGCGAGGCCGGCGTCAAGGTCGACGAGGCGGCCTCGACCGCCGAGGAACTCGTCGACGCCTGCGCCGGCGGCCACACGGTGACCGTGGTCGCCACGGGCGAGGGCGAGCCCCAACTGACCGACGGACTCGCCCGCCTGGCCGGCTCCGGCCGCGTCCAGATGCCCGACCTGGAACTGCTCCCCGCCTCGTACGACCTCCCCGGCGCCCGCCTCCTCGACCTCGTCCAGGTCATGGACCGCATCCGAGCCGAATGCCCCTGGTCCTCCCAGCAGACCCACAAGGGACTCGCGAAATACGGCATCGAGGAGGCGTACGAACTCGTCGAGGCGATCGAGGAGGGTGACCGTCACGAGCTGCGGGAGGAACTGGGCGATGTCCTGCTCCAGGTCGTCTTCCATGCCCGGATAGCGGAGGAAGGCCGCCCGGAGGATGGGTCGGAACCCTTCTCCATAGACGACGTCGCAGGCGGCATCGTCACCAAGCTCATCCACCGCCACCCCCACGTCTTCGGCGACGAAACCGCCACGACCCCCGAAGAGGTCAAGGCCCACTGGCTGCGCACCAAGGCGGCGGAGAAGCAGCGCACGTCCGTGACGGAGGGTGTCCCACTGGGCCAGCCCGGCCTGGCCCTGGCAGCGAAGCTGGCATCCCGAGTACGCACAGCGGGACTTGAGGTGCCGATACCGCAGGGCGAGGGCGTCGGTTACGAACTGCTGGCGATGGCGGCACGCGCCGAGGCGGACGGGGTGGACCCGGAGGCGGCGCTGCGGGCTGCCGCGCGGGCCTATCGGGATGCGATACGGGCGACGGAGGGCTGACGCGGCTGTGTGGCCGGGGCTGCTGCGACTGGGGTAGCTCCACCGTGGAGACACGTCGGCCAGGGCGGGCGGCTACGGTCAAAGGTATGCACGACCAGCCGCCTGCTCGGAGCGCCGCCCTCGCCGGCCCGCCCCCCGAACTCTTCACCTGGGAGTTCGCCACCGACCCCTACCCGGCGTACGCCTGGCTCCGTGAGCATGCCCCCGTGCACAAGACCCGACTCCCGAGTGGAGTCGAGGCCTGGCTGGTCACCAGGTACGCGGATGCCAAGCAGGCCCTCGCTGATCAGCGGCTCAGCAAGAACCCCGCTCACCACGACGAACCCGCCCACGCCAAGGGCAAGACCGGTATCCCCGGTGAGCGCAAGGCCGAGTTGATGACTCATCTGCTCAATATCGATCCGCCGGATCACACACGGCTCCGGCGGCTCGTGGCCAAGGCGTTCACCCCGCGCCGCGTGGCCGAATTCGCGCCGCGCGTACAGGAGCTGGCCGACCAGCTCATCGATCGGTTCGCGGACAGGGGCAGCGCCGATCTCATTCACGAGTTCGCCTTCCCGCTCCCCATCTACGCGATCTGCGATCTGCTCGGCGTCCCCCGCGAGGACCAGGACGACTTCCGGGACTGGGCCGGGATGATGATCCGGCACGGGGGAGGGCCGCGCGGCGGCGTCGCCCGGTCCGTGAAGAAGATGCGCGGCTATCTCGCCGAGCTCATCCACCGCAAGCGTGCAGCGCTCCCCGACGAAGCCACCCCCGGCGAAGACCTCATCTCCGGACTCATCCGCGCCTCCGATCACGGCGAGCACCTCACCGAGAACGAGGCCGCAGCCATGGCCTTCATCCTCCTGTTCGCCGGTTTCGAGACCACGGTCAATTTGGTGGGCAACGGCATGTATGCGCTGCTCACGCACCCCGAGCAGCGGTATCGGCTGCAGAAGTCCCTGGCAGCCGGAGAAACGGACCTCCTCGAAACCGGCGTCGAGGAACTGCTCCGGTACGACGGCCCCGTGGAGCTGGCCACCTGGCGGTTCGCGACGGAGGCGGTCACCATCGGCGGGCAGCACATCGCGGTCGGCGACCCCGTACTCGTCGTACTCGCCGCCGCCGACCGTGACCCCGAGCGGTTCGACGACTCCGACACCCTCGACCTCGGCAGACGCGACAACCAGCACCTCGGTTATGGGCACGGCATCCACTACTGCCTGGGCGCACCCCTCGCCCGGCTGGAAGGCCGGACCGCACTCGCGACGCTCCTCACCCGCCTCCCCGATCTGCAACTAGCAGTGAATTCAACAGATTTGCGGTGGCGTGGGGGACTCATCATGCGCGGCCTGCGGACGTTGCCCGTCAGCTTCACCCTCTCTTCGCCCGGTTTCAGTGCCGGCGAAGCCCGGACTCAAGACTGACGAACCCCCAGCTCAAAGCTGACGTACCCTCAAGTCCGTGATCTTCACGTGATCTGCGCTACATCTACTGGTGACAAGTGATCGGGTCCCACTAGGTTCACGCGAAAGCGAACCTCATCAGTCCCATGGGTCACACCCACGTCACACACTGTCGCGTGAAAGGCAATCGCATGCTCTCCGGGAACGGTCGACACCGTCGCCCCCGTCAGGCGCCGGCTCTCTTTGTGGCGGCAGGGGTGACCGGATCGGCCATCGCGATCCCCCTCCTCGCGGCGAGCAGCGCGAGTGCCGCCAGTGGTGCGACCTGGGACGCGGTCGCCGAGTGCGAGAGCGGCGGCTCGTGGAGCGCCAACTCCGGCAACGGGGAGTACGGCGGCCTCCAGATAGCCCAGGAGGAGTGGGAGCAGTACGGCGGTCTCGACTACGCGATGAGGGCCGACCTGGCCAGTCGCTCGCAGCAGATAGCCGTCGCCGAGAAGATCCTCGCGGACAAGGGTACGAGCCCCTGGGCGACCTGTGGACTGGTCGCGGGCCTGACGCAGAACTCCGACTCGGCCGACGTTGACACGGGCCTGGCGCAGGATTCGCCCACACCGACCTCCACTCCGCCCACCGAGGCGGACTCGGGATCGGGCTCCGATTCGGGGCGGACGTCAAGTGACCACTCCGCAAAGGATGAATCGTCCGACAGTTCCGACAGTTCCGACTCGTCCGGTACATCCGCTGATTCGGGATCGTCCGGTACGTCCGGGTCGTCCACCGACGGTTCGCAGGACTCCGGCAGCGATTCCACCGCCGAATCACCGAGCCCCGACAGCTCGCCCAGTCCATCCACGGGTGCGACGAATGAGGGCGAATCAGGCAACTCGGGTGAGAACGCCGACTCTTCGACCGGCGGGAGTGAGAGTACGAACACAGATCACGGCACCGGCCGTCACCGTGGCGGCAGCGCCGAAGAGGGTGCCGATGCCCCCCGTGTGGACGACTCCGCCGGCCGGCATGCCTCGCGCGCGGGCAGCGCCTCACGCGATGCGGCGGACGCTTCGGACGGCTCGTACACCGTCCGTTCCGGAGACAGCCTCTCGGCAATCGCCGACTCCCTTGACCTCCAAGGCGGATGGTCCGAGTTGTACTCCGCGAACAAGCACACTGTCGGCGCCGATCCGGACCTCATCCTCCCCGGTCAGCGCCTTGAACTCGGCGCAGAGTGAGTGGTGTGCAAGGTGCCGAACCGGGCCAAAAGTAGCGGCAGTTCGTGCCGGATGTCCGGTTTGGTGAAAGTGAGACATGGATCTCAAAGGCCCTGATCGTCTTTGAAATTCGGCGGATCGCATGTTTACGGTCGTGACCGCTCGCCACAGCGGGCCCCGACGGACGTCACGCCGAATCCTGCCAACGGCCGTACGGGAACAGTCGTCGCGTAAGCGCCGTAGGCAGGAGCGGGGGACCCAAGGTAAGTGCCGGGCCCGGTCGTCGAGACCAGGTGCGGCTTGGGGTGAAGTCGTGCGGAGCGATCCGCACGGCCGGGCAACTCACCAGGCCCGAACCCGACAGCTCACCTCGTAGGCGTCGGTGAGGGGATCTCTTCATGCTGCTTTCCGGCAAGGGCAAGCACCGTCGCCCGTCCAAGGCCACCCGCATAGCCACGCTCGCCGGTGTCACCGGTGCCGCCATCGCCGCCCCGCTGATGGTGTCGGGTACGGCTTCCGCTGCCACCGCCTCCGAGTGGGACGCCGTCGCCCAGTGCGAGTCGGGCGGCAACTGGTCCATCAACACCGGCAACGGCTACTACGGCGGCCTGCAGTTCTCCGCCTCCACCTGGGCCGGCTACGGCGGCACGAAGTACGCCGCCACCGCCGACCAGGCCAGCAAGGCCCAGCAGATCGAGATCGCCGAGAAGGTCCTCGCGGGTCAGGGCAAGGGTGCCTGGCCGGTCTGCGGCAAGGGTCTGTCGAGCGCCGCGTACACCGGCGGCGGCTCCTCGGGCTCCGGTGCCGCGCAGGAGAACACCCAGCAGTCCCAGCAGCAGAGCGCCCCGGCCCAGGAGGAGCGCGCTTCCCGCTCCGCGGACCGTCCGGCTGCCAAGAAGACCGTCACCACCCCGACCGGCAAGAAGGTCAAGAAGGGCGACGGCGAGTACAAGGTCGTCAAGGGTGACACCCTCAGCGAGATCGCCACGGAGAACGACGTCAAGGGCGGCTGGCAGAAGCTGTTCAAGCTGAACGACGACATCGTCGACAACGCGGACGTCATCTACCCGGGCCAGCAGCTGCACCTCAGCTGAACTGAGCCCCGGCTCAGCTGAAGCCCGGCCCCCAGAGCGGCCGAAGCTGAGCCCCCAGCAGTCCCGCCCCGGTGCGTCTTCCCCCGTACGCACCGGGGCGGGACTTTTTGTTCAGTTCGGAAACAATTCGCCTTCGGTTCGGCCCATAAGAGGGGTGGACGGCTGGCTGAGCGCCCGGAGCCGGTTAGGCTCGTCATCGCGGAGCCGCCGCGGCTTCGCGCTGTGCGGGCCCAGCGGCCCGCGTAATCGCGTCACATCCCAGAAGGAGATGCTCGTGCCGTCCATCGACGTCGTCGTAGCCCGGGAAATCCTGGACTCCCGAGGCAATCCCACGGTCGAGGTCGAGGTCGGCCTCGACGACGGCAGCACGGGTCGTGCCGCCGTTCCGTCCGGCGCCTCCACGGGCGCCTTCGAGGCTGTCGAACTCCGCGACGGAGACGCCAACCGCTACCTCGGCAAGGGTGTCGAGAAGGCCGTCCTCGCCGTCATCGAGCAGCTCGGCCCGGAGCTCGTCGGTTACGACGCCACCGAGCAGCGACTGATCGACCAGGCCATGATCGACCTGGACGCCACCGACAACAAGGGCTCGCTCGGAGCCAACGCCATCCTCGGCGTCTCCCTCGCCGTCGCGCACGCCGCCTCCGAGGCCAGCGACCTCCCGCTGTTCCGTTACCTGGGCGGGCCGAACGCGCACCTGCTGCCCGTACCGATGATGAACATCCTGAACGGCGGCTCGCACGCCGACTCGAACGTGGACATCCAGGAGTTCATGATCGCCCCCATCGGCGCGGAGTCCTTCTCCGAGGCGCTGCGCTGGGGCGCCGAGGTCTACCACACCCTCAAGAAGGTGCTGAAGACCAAGGGCCTGTCCACCGGCCTCGGCGACGAGGGCGGCTTCGCCCCGAACCTGGAGTCCAACCGCGCCGCCCTCGACCTCATCATCGAGGCCATCAAGGAGGCCGGCTACCAGCCCGGCGAGCAGGTCGCCCTGGCGCTCGACGTCGCCGCCTCCGAGTTCTACAAGGACGGCTCGTACCTCTTCGAGGGCAAGTCGCGCTCGGCCGCCGAGATGACGGAGTACTACGAGGAGCTCGTCGCCTCGTACCCGCTCGTCTCCATCGAGGACCCGCTGTTCGAGGACGACTGGGCTGGCTGGAAGGTCATCACCGACAAGATCGGTGACAAGGTCCAGATCGTCGGCGACGACCTCTTCGTCACCAACCCGGAGCGCCTCGCCCGCGGTATCGAGGAGGGCTCCGCCAACGCCCTGCTGGTCAAGGTCAACCAGATCGGCTCGCTGACCGAGACCCTGGACGCCGTGGAGCTGGCCCAGCGCAACGGCTTCAAGTGCATGATGTCCCACCGCTCGGGCGAGACCGAGGACGTCACCATCGCCGACCTCGCCGTCGCCACCAACTGTGGCCAGATCAAGACCGGCGCCCCGGCCCGCTCGGACCGCGTCGCCAAGTACAACCAGCTGCTGCGCATCGAGGAGATCCTCGACGACGCTGCGGTGTACGCGGGCCGTTCGGCCTTCCCCCGTTTCAAGGGCTGACCTGCACAGGCACCTCCTTGCCCACGTCCCCGTACGCGGTCCCGTACCGTGTGCGGGGACGTACGCGTGTATGAAGGGGAGGCGGGTGACATGGCCGGGAAGGACCGGGACCGGTTCTCCACCGCGACCAGGCTGCGACTGCTCGGCGAGCAGACGGCGGCGCGCGTCTACCGCTCCCAGACCAGGCGCCAGGCCCGCCGCTCCCGGCTGACCGGGAGGGCCGCGCTCCTCGCCCTCGTCCTGTGCACCCTGGTCGTCGCCCTCGCGTATCCGACCCGGCAGTACGTCTCCCAGCGCGCCGAGATCGCCGAACTCGAGCGGGAGCGGGAGCAGGCCCGTGAGAAGGTCGAGCAGCTGCGCGACCTCAAGGCACGCTGGCAGGACGACGCGTACGCCGAGCAGCGAATCCGCGAGCGCCTGCACTACGTGAAGCCGGGCGAAACCGGCTACATCGTGATCGATCCGAACGCGGCGAAGAAGTCGCGTACGACGCAAGGGGTGGCCGCCCGCCCCTGGTACGCCAATGTCTGGGACGGGGTCGACAAGGCCGACCGCGCCGACCAGTGAATGCTGAATGCGATGAGAAAGACGGCTATGGACACTCCCGCCCGCCGCCCGACCACCACCCCTCAGGGGCAGCGCTCCGCGCTGACGCTGTTTGATCTGCCTCCCACGCCGCGAACCGAGCCCACCGACGCGGACGTCGAGGCCTTCAAGCAGCAACTCGGGCGCCCGCCACGAGGTCTGCGCGCGATCGCGCACCGTTGCCCGTGCGGTCAGCCCGACGTGGTCGAGACGGCGCCGCGACTGCCGGACGGTACGCCGTTCCCGACGACGTACTACCTGACGTGCCCTCGGGCCGCCTCCGCGATCGGCACCCTCGAGGCGAACGGCGTAATGAAGGAGATGACGGAGCGGCTGGCCGCCGACCCCGACCTGGCCGCCGCGTACCGCGCCGCCCACGAGGACTACCTCGCCCGCCGCGACGCCATCGAGGTCCTGGAGGGCTTCCCCAGCGCGGGCGGCATGCCGGACCGGGTGAAGTGCCTGCACGTGCTCGTGGCCCACTCCCTGGCCGCGGGCCCCGGAGTGAACCCGCTGGGCGACGAGGCGCTCGCGATGCTGCCCGAGTGGTGGTGGAAGGGGCCGTGCGTGACACCGTCGCAGTCCCAGGAGGACATCGTGAAGGCCGGCGCCAACGGAGGAGAGTTCTTCAGTACTGAGGAAGGGGAAGGTGGCAAGAAGTGACACGCGTCGCCGCCGTCGACTGCGGTACGAACTCCATCCGCCTCCTCGTCGCCGATGCCGACCCGGCGACGGGTGAACTCGTCGACCTGGACCGGCGGATGACCATCGTCCGGCTCGGCCAGGGCGTCGACCGTACGGGCCGCCTCGCGCCCGAGGCGCTGGAGCGGACGTTCGCCGCCTGCAAGGAGTACGCGGCGATCATCAAGGAACACGGAGCGGAGCGCGTCCGCTTCGTGGCGACCTCCGCCTCCCGGGACGCCGAGAACCGCGACGACTTCGTGCGGGGCGTCCTGGACATCCTGGGCGTGGAGCCCGAGGTCATCACCGGTGACGAGGAGGCGGAGTTCTCCTTCACGGGCGCCACCAAGGAGCTGAGCGGCCGGGCGGACCTCGCCAAGCCCTACCTGGTCGTGGACATCGGAGGCGGCTCCACCGAGTTCGTCGTCGGCGACGACCACGTACGCGGCACACGCTCGGTCGACATCGGCTGCGTACGCATGACGGAACGCCACCTCCTGCACGACTCAGTGGTCGCCGATCCGCCGACTCCCGATCGGATCAGCGCCATTCGCGCCGACATCGAGGCGGCCCTCGACCTCGTCGGGCAGAGCGTCCCCCTGCGCGAGGCCCGCACGCTGGTCGGGCTCGCGGGTTCCGTCACCACGGTGTCGGCGATCGCGCAGAACCTCCCGGCGTACGACCCGGCCGCCATCCACCACTCCCGGGTCCCGTACGCCCGCGTCCGCGAAATCACCGAGTCCCTCCTGACCTCCACCCACGCCGAGCGCGCCGCGATCCCCTCCATGCACCCGGGCCGCGTGGACGTCATCGGTACCGGCGCTCTCGTTCTCCTCTCGATCATGGAGCGGATCGGGGCGGAGGAGGTCGTCGTGAGCGAGCACGACATC
Organism: Streptomyces sp. NPDC006365; assembly: GCF_042870755.1. NCBI lineage: Bacteria > Bacillati > Actinomycetota > Actinomycetes > Kitasatosporales > Streptomycetaceae > Streptomyces > Streptomyces sp. NPDC006365. Next base: position 263,899 of record NZ_JBIAHS010000008.1, on the reverse strand, counting down.
CTTGACGGGATCGCTTGGAAGGCCGCAGAGGATCTTGAGTAGGCCTCTTAAGCTACCCACGGGTAGTAACGCCTGAGCGGTTCCGGTAACGTATGAGCGCGCCTGAGGGGGCCCGGAAGACCTCTCGGAAACGTCCCGCGGAGAAACTTCGTGAAGTTCTTCACAAGGAAATCGACCCTGCTGAGGGAGGTTTTTGACGTCTGAGGCGGGACGGGAGTCGTACGGGGTTCCGGAGCGGATGTGCGAGTTCGTTTCCGGGGTGCCGCGAGGCGCGGGAACGGGCGACTGGTTCAGCCCGGTCGTGAGCCCAAAGGGCAGCTCACGCGGTGTTGACAACCCCCCAAAGGCCCCCATGGTTCCGCCGTACGGGCAGGGTTCGGAGAATGTGGGCCGGGCAGTGTAGCAGAGGGTGCGACCGAGCTTGTGAAGGGGCGCACGAGCTACCCCCCTGGGACGGGTGGATACTCGATGGCATGAGCACCACGGAGCGTCCCAGGATCCTCGTAGTAGGCGGTGGGTACGTAGGCCTGTACGCAGCTCGGCGCATTCTGAAGAAGATGCGCTACGGCGAGGCGACCGTCACGGTCGTCGACCCCCGGTCGTACATGACCTACCAGCCCTTCCTCCCCGAAGCCGCCGCCGGCAGCATTTCGCCTCGGCATGTCGTCGTCCCCCTGCGACGCGTGCTGCCCAAGGCGGAAGTTCTGACCGGCCGGGTCACCACCATCGACCAGGACCGCAAGGTCGCCACGATCGCCCCCCTCGTGGGTGAGGCGTACGAGCTGCCTTTCGACTACCTCGTCATCGCGATGGGCGCGGTCTCCCGCACCTTCCCGATCCCCGGCCTCGCCGAGCAGGGCATCGGTATGAAGGGCATCGAGGAGGCCATCGGCCTGCGCAACCACGTGCTTGAGCAGCTCGACAAGGCGGACTCCACGACCGACGACGAGGTCCGCCGCAAGGCGCTCACCTTCGTCTTCGTCGGTGGCGGCTTCGCCGGTGCCGAGACCATCGGCGAGGTCGAGGACATGGCCCGCGACGCGGCCAAGTACTACACCAACGTGTCCCGAGAGGACATGCGGTTCATCCTCGTCGACGCCGCGGACAAGATCCTCCCCGAGGTCGGCCCGAAGCTCGGCGCGTACGGCAAGGAGCACCTGGAGTCCCGCGGGGTCGAGGTGTACCTGTCGACCTCCATGGACTCCTGCGTCGACGGCCACGTCGTGCTGAAGAACGGCCTCGAGGTCGACTCCAGCACGATCGTCTGGACTGCCGGCGTCAAGCCGAACCCCGTGCTCTCCCGCTTCGGTCTGCCGCTCGGCCCGCGCGGTCACGTCGACACCCAGGCGACCCTCCAGGTCCAGGGCACCGACTACATCTGGGCCGCCGGCGACAACGCCCAGGTGCCGGATGTCGCCGCCCGCAAGGCCGGCGTCGAGAACGCCTGGTGCCCGCCGAACGCCCAGCACGCGCTGCGTCAGGCGCGGGTCCTCGGCGACAACGTGATCTCCGGTATGCGGGGCTTCCCGCAGAAGGAGTACGCGCACGCCAACAAGGGTGCGGTGGCCGGTCTCGGCCTCCACAAGGGCGTCGCGATGATCGTCATGGGCAAGATGAAGATCAAGCTCAAGGGCCGGCTCGCCTGGTACATGCACCGCAGCTACCACGGCTTTGCGATGCCGACGTGGAACCGCAAGATCCGGGTCTTCGCCGACTGGACGCTTGCGGTGTTCCTCAAGCGCGAGGTCGTCTCGCTCGGCGCCATCGAGACGCCGCGCGAGGAGTTCTACGAGGCGGCCAAGCCGGCGCCCAAGGTGGCCCAGTCCGCCGAGGCCCAGCTCCCGCCGACCCGCGCCAAGTCGGAGGAGAAGGCCAAGGCCTCCTGACCTCCGGTCACTGCTCGACCCGAAGGGGCTCCTCGCCATCCGTGGTGCGGGGGGCTCCTTCGGCGTTTTCTCGCCCCCGCCGCCCATTTTGCGCAGATGTAACGCTTTTGCGGGACTGCGCTCCGGCCCCCGCAGTGTTTACGTGGTGTTGGACTTTCGGGATCCATCGTCACGGAGGTGTGCGCCATGCAGGACGCCGCACTGCGGCTCAAGACTCTCCTCGAACAGCTGCTGGGGGTCCCGCTCCCGGTGCGTCTGCGCGCCTGGGACGGTTCGGAAGCGGGTCCGCCTGGTGCCCCCGCCCTCGTCGTACGCAATCGCCGTGCGGTTCGCCGACTGCTGTGGAAGCCGGGGGAGCTGGGGCTCGCCCGGGCCTGGGTCGCCGGTGATCTGACCGTGGACGGTGACTTCTACACCGCCCTCGACCTGATGTCGGGGCTCGTCTGGGATCGCGGCGAGGACGCCAGAAGCCTGGGCGAGACGCTGCGGGATCCCGAGGCACGGGCCGCCGTGCGTGGGCTCGTGATGATGGCATGGCCCCCGCTGCCGCCCGCCCCGCCCCGCGAGGAGGTGCGCCGGCGCTCCCATCTGCACACCAAGCGCACCGACAGACGCGCCATCAGCCACCACTACGACGTCGGCAACGACTTCTACGAAATCGTCCTCGGGCCGTCCATGGTCTACTCGTGCGCGTACTGGCCCGCCCCGGACGCCACCCTCGAGGACGCCCAGCGCGACAAGCTTGAACTCATCGCCCGCAAGCTGGACTTGAAGCCGGGCGGGCGGCTGCTCGACGTCGGCTGCGGCTGGGGTTCGATGGCCGTCCACGCCGCCCGCGAGCACGACGTGAGCGTCGTCGGCGTCACGCTGTCGCACGAGCAGGCCGCGTACGCCCGCAAGCGCGTCGCCGACGAAGGGCTCACCGACCGCGTCGAGATCCGCGTCCAGGACTACCGAGACGTCGCCGACGGTCCGTACGACGCGATCTCCTCCGTCGGCATGGCCGAACACGTCGGCAGCGAACGGTACTTGGAGTACGCGCGAACCTTGTTCGCCCTGCTCAAGCCGGGCGGGCGGCTCCTGAACCACCAGATCGGCCGTCGTCCGCGGCGCGACGAATCGGCGTACGAGGTCGACGAGTTCATCGACGCGTACGTCTTCCCGGACGGCGAGCTCGCGCCCATCGGCAGCACCGTCACGCAACTCGAGCGCGCCGGCTTCGAGGTGCGCGACGTCGAATCGATCCGCGAGCACTACGCGCTCACCCTGCGCCACTGGGTCGCCAACCTGGAGGCCGGCTGGCCGCTCGCGGTCCGCCTCACCAGCCCCGGCCGCGCCCGCATCTGGCGCCTCTACATGGCCGCATCCGCTGTCGCCTTCGAACGCAACCGCATCGGTGTGAACCAGGTGCTGGCAGTGAAGACGCCGGAAGGGGGTCGCTCCGGGATGCCACTGCGGGCCCGCGAGTGGAGTGAGCGCGAGCGCCGTTGAACCGGACACAAGCGGAAGGGCCGGGCTCCCCCGTGATGGGGAAGCCCGGCCCTTCGGTGGGTCAGAGCGTGGTCACTCGGCCTTGATCGCGTTCAGCATGTTCAGCCTCGCGGCATTGCGGGCCGGCCACAGCGCGGCCAGTACGCCCACCAGACCGGCCAGCACCAGGAAGATCCCGATCCGGTCCCAGGGCAGGACCAGCGCGTAGCCCTGGATCTGGTCCGCGAAGGTCTCGCCGATCGCCCAGCCGAGGAACGAGCCGAGACCGATGCCGACCACCGCGCCGAACACCGAGATGACCACGGCCTCCAGCCGGACCATCCGCTTCACCCGGCGCCGGTCGAGACCGATCGCCCGCAGCATGCCGATCTCCTGCTGCCTTTCGAAGACCGACATCGCGAGGGTGTTGACGACGCCCAGCACCGCGATGATCAGGGCCATCGCCAGCAGGCCGTACATGATGTTCAGCAGTGTGTTGATGGCGCCGCCGAACTCGTTGCGGATGTCCTGCCGGTCCATGACCGTGATCGCGGGGTTGTCGCCCAGCGCGTCGATGAGGACCTTCTCGTTGGCCGAGGTCTGGCCGCCGTCGACCTTCACGAAGATCTGCCGGATGGACGGCTGCGCCTCGTGCGGGTTCACGACCTTCGTGTCGACGAGGACGGGCGAGAGGAACTCGCTGTCCTTGTAGACGGCGCCGACCGTCAGCGTGGCCTTCTTCTCGTCGCCGAAGGTGACGGGGACGGTGTCACCGGGCTTCCATCCCCTGCTCTTGGCCGTCTTCTCGGCGACCGCGATCTGGCCCTTGGCGAGTGAGTCGGCGTTGCCGCTGACGACGTCGACGTTGAGGACCCGCTCGATGTCGCCCGGCGTGACCGCCGAGGCGGACACGTAGTCCTCGTCCTCGTTGCCGACCTCGAAGTAGGCGTCCTGCTGCGGCGAGACCGCGGAGACACCCTTGGCCTTCTCCAGCGCCGTCAGTGCGGACTGGTCGAGGTCCCCGCCGTTCGCCATCGAGACCATGTAGTCGGCCTTGATGTTGTCCGTGGTCATCTTGTCGATGGCCGTGCCGACCGTGATGCCGAGCACCGACAGGCCGGTCACCAGCGTCAGTCCGATCGCCAGCGCCGATGCGGTGGCTCCGGTACGGCGCGGATTGCGGACCGCGTTCTGGCCGGCCAGCTTGCCGGACACCCCGAAGGGGCCGACGAGCAGCGGACGGACGAGCGCGATCACGGGCCGGGACAGCAGCGGGATCAAGATGATCACACCGATCAGCGCGAAGAACGCGCCCGCCCCGATGTACATCCGGCCGTCGTTGCCGCCGGACGAGGCACCCAGCACGATCCCGGCCGCGCCGAGGGCGGTGATGGCCGCACCGATGGAGTTGCGCAGCACCAGCGACTTGGTGGTGGCCACCGCGTGGACGCTGTTCATGGCCGCCACCGGAGGGATCTTCGCGGCCCGGCGGCCGGGCAGCCAGGCGGCGAACATCGTGATCAGCACACCGACGCCGATAGCGGCGATCATCGGCGTGGCGGACAGGATCAGCGGGCCGTCCGGAATCTTCATCTCGAACGCGGCCATTCCGGACCGGAGACCGACCGCCAGCCCGATGCCGAGGACGAAGCCGATCACCGAGGCGACCAGGCCCACCACCGCGGCCTCGGCGAGCACCGAGCGGGTGATCTGCTTGCGCGACGCACCGACGGCGCGCATCAGGGCGATCTCCTTCGTGCGCTGGGCGACCAGCATCGTGAAGGTGTTGGAGATCAGGAAGATCCCGACGAACAGCGCGATGCCCGCGAAGCCGAGCAGGACCTGCTTGAGGCTGCCCAGCCCCTGCTCGATCTCCTTGGCCTGCTCGTCCGCGAGTGCCTGGCCGGTCTGGGCCTCGGCGGACTTGGGCAGCAGCGGCTTGACCGCGTCCAGGATCCTCGCGTCGTCCGCGCCGGAGGCGGCGGTGACGGTGACGCTCTCGAAGTAGCCCGGCTTGAGGTACTGCTTCTGGGCGACCGCGGTGTCGAAGAGGACGAGGCTGCCGCCGGCGTTCACGGCACCGTCCTCGGTGGTGAACACGCCGCTGAGGGTGAACTCCTTCACCGGCCCGTTGGTCGCGACGCGCACTCGGTCGCCGACCTGGTACTCACCCTTGGCCGCGGACTCCTTGTCCAGGGCGATCTGATCGTCCTTCACCGGGCCCGAGCCATCGGTGAACGTGTAGGCGGTGTCCTTGCCGTCCTTGCCGGGGGCGAAGTTGGAGCCCTTGTTGGACCAGCCGACGCCGATCAGCTTTCCGTCGGGGTCGGCGACCCCGGCGAAGCCCTCGACGCGGCCGTACGCGCCGGCGACGCCGTCCACGGCGGAGATCTTGTCGAGGGTCTTGCGGGAGAGGCCGGGCTCTTCCTTTGCGTCGTCGGGGTCGGCGTACGAGGTGATGGCGACGGCGACGTTGTCGTAGCTCTTGGCCGACTGGTTGCGGAAGGCGTTGGAGAGGGTGTCGGCGAAGACCAGGGTGCCGGAGACGAACGCGACGCCGAGCATCACGGCGAGCACGGTCATCAGGAGCCGGGCCTTGTGCGCGAGTACGTTGCGCAGGGCGGTGCGGAACATCAGCTGGTGCGGCCCTTCGCGTCGAACTGCTTCATGAAGTCGAGCACGTTGTCCGCGGTCGGCCCGTACATCTCGTCGACGATCCGTCCGTCCGCGAGGAACACCACGCGGTCCGCGTACGCTGCGGCCACCGGGTCGTGGGTCACCATCACCACCGTCTGCCCCAACTCCCGTACGGAGTTGCGCAGAAAGCCCAGCACCTCGGCGCCCGCGCGCGAGTCGAGGTTTCCGGTCGGTTCGTCACCGAAGATGATGTCCGGCTTGGAGGCGAGCGCCCGCGCCACGGCGACGCGCTGCTGCTGGCCGCCGGAGAGCTGGGCGGGCCGGTGGGAGAGACGGTCGCCCAGGCCCACCATCCCGATCACCGAGTTCAGCCACTCCTTGTCGGCCTTGCGGCCCGCGATGTCCATCGGAAGGGTGATGTTCTCCAGGGCCGTCAACGTCGGCAGCAGATTGAAGGCCTGAAAGATGAACCCGATCTTGTCCCGCCGAAGCTTCGTCAGCTGCTTGTCCTTGAGGGAGCCGAGCTCGGTGTCACCGATCCGCACGGAGCCGGACGAGAACGTGTCCAGGCCCGCCACACAGTGCATCAGCGTGGACTTGCCGGACCCGGAAGGGCCCATGATCGCGGTGAACTCGGCCTGTCGGAAGTCAACAGAGACCCGGTCCAGGGCGACCACCTGGGTCTCGCCCTGTCCGTAGACCTTCGACAGATCCGAGGCGCGCGCGGCCACGGCGGTGGCGCGCCCGGCGATGGGAGTGGTGGTGGTCACGGGACAGTGCTCCTGTCAGTACGACGACGAGTGGGGAACGTGACTTCCATCGTCGTGGCCCATCACCGCCGTGTAGTCACCCCCTGTTCTGGTTCCGAAGGGCGACTTCGGTCGGACCGTTCGGATCTGAGTCATACCTGGGGATGACACGTACCCCTGACAGGGTCATCGGTGACGGTTCGTCGGACGACCCTCGTTCGGGCGGTGAATTCACGTCATTCCGCATGTGCCGCGACGGCTCTGTGGAAGGGCTCGTGGCAAGTGCCGATGGCCCGTACGGTGGTCTGATGCACCCTCAGACGTCAATAAAATAAGACAACATCGGGCCGCCCGTCCGCTGTTCGGGGGATGCGCCCCGATAGGCTCGGAAGCTCAAAATGCGGAGCCCATGGCCTGCCCGGATGGTGGAATGCAGACACGGCGAGCTTAAACCTCGCTGCCCCTACGCGGGCGTGCCGGTTCAAGTCCGGCTCCGGGCACCACCGACCCTCCCGAGGGCCCGCGACTTCCCTGCATCGTGCATTGAAGACTTCACACCGCGCACCCGTTGACAGCGGGCCTATGTCATCGGAGACTCACGCTGGAACGTTAGTGAAGTAAATTTCACCATGCGAACAATACACTCAGACTACACCACCGCACCAACAGCGCGAAGGGGCGTGCCGATGCGTACCACCGTCGGGATCATCGGGGCCGGACCGGCCGGACTTCTGCTGGCGCGGCTGCTGCACAACGCGGGGATCGACTCGGTCGTCCTGGAGAGCCGCGACCGCGCGTACGTCGAGCATCGGCAGCGGGCCGGAATCCTGGAGCAGGGCACGGTCGACGTGCTGCGCGCGGCCGGCGCCGGCGAGCGCATGGACCGCGAGGGGCTGCGGCACGACGGGATCGAGCTGCGCTTCGCGAAGAGGCGCCACCGTGTCGACTTCCCCGGGCTCACCGGCGGCCGGTCGGTGATGGTGTACGCGCAGACCGAGGTCTGCAAGGACCTCATCGCTCTCCAGCTCAAGGAGGGCGGCCCGCTGCTCTTCGAGGCGGAGGCGCTGGCCGTGGAGGGCGCGGACAGTGAAAGCCCGCGCGTGCGCTTCAGGCACGGAGGGCGCGAGGACGTCCTGGAGTGCGACTACGTCGTCGGCTGCGACGGCTTCTGGGGTGTGGCCCGCAAGGCGATCCCCGAGGAGCTCACACAGGTCTTCGAGCGGACGTACCCCTTCAGCTGGCTCGGCATCCTCGCCGACGTCCCGCCCTCGCACGACGAACTCGTCTACGCCCACCACGACCGCGGCTTCGCCCTGCTGAGCATGCGTTCCCCGCAGGTCTCCCGCCTCTACCTCCAGGTGCCCGAGGGCACGGACGCCGAGGAATGGACCGACAGGGCGATCTGGGACGAGCTGGAGCGCCGCTTCGAGACGGCCGACGACTGGAAGCTGGAAAGGGGCCCGATCACGCAGAAGTCCGTGACGCCGATGCGCTCTTACGTCCACGAGCCCATGCGCCACGGACGGCTCTTCCTCGCCGGGGACGCCGCCCATATCGTGCCGCCAACCGGAGCAAAGGGCCTGAACCTCGCCGTCGGCGACGTCGTCACCTTCGCGCGGGCGCTCGTCCATCTCGAGGAGACCGGGTCGGCCGAGCGCCTCGACGCGTACTCCGAGACCTGTCTGCGCCGCGTCTGGCAGGCCGAGCGCTTCTCGTACGCGATGACGACCCTGCTGCACCGCACGCCCGACGCGACCCCCTTCGAGGACCGCATCCAGCTCGCCCGCCTCGACCGGATCACCGTCGCCCGCTCGGCCGAACAGGACCTCGCCGAGTGCTACACGGGCTTTCCGCTGGAGTGAACCGCAGGGAGCACCACGATCGGGGGAACCGGAAGAGCTCGTACCTGTGTTGTAACGGTGCCGGGAATGCTGGATTGAACACTGGCGTTCCCGGTCACAACAGAGGAAAGATCCTCCCCAAGCACTAGAGGCATTCCTTTGCCTACCCATTACTCTTGAGCCAGAGCCACGCAGGGTGGCCATGGAGGAGTGAAATGAGGAGCAGCAACCCGGTCTTCTCGCGACGGGGGTTCAGCCGCGACAACGGCTACGCGGGCTTCAACGCCCAGCCGCAGGCCGGGGGCCCCGCTGTCGGCACGCAGGGGAACCCGTACGCACAGGGCTCCCCGTACGCCCCACAGGGCGGCAACCCGTACGCGCAGAATCCTTACGCACAGACCCCGTACGCCCCGCAGGACGTCCAGCACGGAGCCCCGCCACAGGCCCCGCCCGCCGCCGACCGCATGACGATGGACGACGTGGTCGCCCGTTCGGCCATGACGCTCGGCACGGTCGTCGTCGGCGCGGTGCTCGCCTGGGCCGTGCTGCCGGTCTCGCCGAGCAGCTGGGGCCTGGCCATCGGCGCCGCGCTCATCGCGATGGTCCTGGCTCTGGTCCAGGTGTTCAAGCGCAAGGCCTCGCCCGCGCTGATCCTGTCGTACGCCGCCTTCGAGGGCGTCTTCCTCGGCGTGATCAGTGAGATGTTCAACAGCCGCTGGTCGGGCGCGCCCTTCCAGGCGGTGCTCGGCACCATGGCGATCGCCGGCGCCACCCTGCTCGTCTACCGAGCGGGCTGGATCCGTGTCACCGCCAGGTACGCGCGCATCGGCATGACCATCGCCATCGGCTTCGTGCTCATCATGGCGGTCAACCTGCTGCTCGTGGTGTTCGGCATCGCGCCGGACGGCGGGCTGCGGAGCATGGGTGCACTCGGTGCCATTGTCGGCATCCTGGCGCTCGTCCTGGGCGCGTTCTTCCTGACGCTGGACTTCAAGCAGATCGAGGACGGCGTCGCGTACGGCGCTCCGCGCCAGGAGTCCTGGCTGGCCGCGTTCGGCCTGACCATGACCCTCGTGTGGATCTACATCGAGATGCTGCGCCTGGTCGCCATCTTCAGCGGCGACGACTAGCAGGGCCGTGCTGTCCGGACCACCACCGGGCGGTAGCGGCCGAAGGGCCCGTGAACCTCCGGTTCACGGGCCCTTCGTCGTTGTTCTCCCTGGTGCGCGCCTCAGAGCAGTTTGCGCGCGGCCCTCCTCAGGTCGTACTCGTGAATGATCGCTTTGGCGTGGCCGTACGCGAGGTCGTGCTCGGCACGCAGCCAGCTGACCTTCTCCTCGAAGCGGAAGAGAGCGGGGCCTTCGTCGACGGTGCGCAGCCAGTCGGACACTTCACGACCGGTGCAATGGGGGATGCGGGCGAGCATGTTGCGGTGGGTCTCCTCGGAGAAGACTTGGGACATCGGCGCCTCCGGACGCATGGGATGTAAGCCGGTCCTTCAAGTCACGGTGCCTGAGCGTTGGCTTGTTGGCAACAGTCCGGTTAAGGCGCGTAGTCTCGCGGCGTGCTCGATGCGACCCCCCTCACCCATGCCGTGGACCATTTCGCCGACCGGCTGCGGGCCGCTCCGCAGAGCCGGCTCCAGAGAGGCGCGGCGGCCGAAGCGCTGGGCCTGGCCAGGGAGTTGGCACTGCGAGCCCAGCTGCTCGAGGACGCTCAGGGGCCGGCGCGGGAGATGCCCGACGCGGGGATGTTCGCCGCGGCCGACCAGGTCATGGTCGCCGGACACGATCTGGCCGTCGTACTGAGAACCGAGGGTGAGCTCGCGGAGGCGATGCGGCTCGTCGAGGAGGCGCAGAAACGCGCCGGGGTGTAGCTCGTCCGCTCCCGGCGCGTGTGGGTCTCGCGGGGCTCAGGGGCCCTTACAGCGACGCTATGACCCGGTCCGCCAGGATGTAGACGTTCTCCCCGCCGCAGGCGAAGGTCAGGGCGTACGCGCCCGAGATGCCCGAGCCGCCGAGGAGGACCGGGGTCTCGCCCTCCTGGAGGGCGGCGGCCAGCTGCTCGGCGGTCTGGCGGTGGCCCGGGGTCATGCAGAGCGTGGTGCCGTCGGCGAAGACGTAGACGTCGAGCGTGCCCAGCGGGCCGGGGCGCACGTCGGTCAGTTCCGTACGGGACTCCGCCAGGTCCTCCAGGCAGGCGACCGTACGCTCGTGATCGTTCACGACCGGCGACTGGACCGGTACGAAGTCGGGGTGCGAGGGGTGGCGGCGGCGGGCCGCGGCCAGCTCGGGGGAGTCCGCGGCGAGCTCCTCGGCGTCGGCGCCGGGTTCCGTCACCGATTCCAGGTGGTCCAGGCCCGCGAAGTCCGACTGCCGGGGCAGGAACAGTTCGCTGTCCGGCAGGCCGAGCAGCGTGGGCGCGTCAGAGGCGTCACGCGCCTCCTGGGCGGCCCAGAACGCCCGCGCCTCGGCAAGCTCCCGCTCCCGCTCCTCCGCGAGCGCCTCGGCGACGGCAGCGCGTATCTCGTCCGTGTCGGCGGCCGAGCGGGCAGCGGGCACCACGGCACGCGGGTCCGCCGCACGGCTCGCGGTGAGCTCCGTGTGCAGGGACGCGAGCTCCCGGCGCAGCCTGAGCACGGCGCGCAGGGTGGCGACGCCCACCGCCAGGGCGGCGGCCGCGGTGAGCAGTAGGGCAAGAGGGATGGCGCTCACTGACGTACTCCCGGTTTCAAAGTCGACCCCCGACTTCCTACATCAGCTTGAAGGGCGGACTATCCACCTGTCAGTGCGTAACGTCACGAAAAGGACAGGGCATTCAGCCCGGAGTTCCCCAGAGGAACGGCTCTGACCTGCGTGAATCTTTTCCCAAGGGGAGATAGGTCACATCCTGGGGGAGATTGGATCACAAAACGGCCCAGAGCCCCGGGGGTTGCTGGGTTCTGGGCCGCTTCGGTCACGCCGGGTTCATCTGCTGTTACCCGTACGGCTTCAGCTGAGGCGCTCGATGACCATCGCCATGCCCTGGCCGCCGCCGACGCACATCGTCTCCAGACCGAACTGCTTGTCGTGGAACTGAAGGGAATTGATGAGCGTGGCGGTGATACGGGCGCCGGTCATGCCGAAGGGGTGGCCGACCGCGATCGCGCCGCCGTTGACGTTCAGCTTGTCGAGCGGGATGTTCAGGTCGCGGTAGCTCGGGATCACCTGTGCGGCGAAGGCCTCGTTGATCTCGACCAGGTCGATGTCGTCGATGGTCAGCCCGGCACGGACGAGCGCCTGCTTGCTGGCCTCCACCGGGCCGTACCCCATGATCTCCGGGGAGAGGCCCGTCACACCCGTGGAGACGATGCGGGCGAGCGGGGTCAGGCCCAGCTCACGGGCCTTGGTGTCGCTCATGATGACCAGGGCGGCGGCGCCGTCGTTCAGCGGGCAGCAGTTGCCCGCGGTGACGAGCCCGTCCGGGCGGAAGACCGGCTTCAGGCCCTGGACGCCCTCCATCGTGACGCCTGCGCGGGGGCCGTCGTCCTTGCTGACGACCGTGCCGTCCGGGGTGGTGACCGGTGTGATCTCGCGCTCCCAGAAGCCGTTCTTGATGGCTTCCTCGGCGAGGTTCTGCGAACGGACGCCGAACTCGTCCATGTCCTGGCGGGTGACGCCCTTCAGCCGGGCCAGGTTCTCGGCGGTCTGGCCCATCGCGATGTACGGGTCGGGGAGGAGGCTGTCCTCCCGCGGGTCGTGCCAGTCGGCGCCCTCGCTCTGCGCGACTTCGGCGGTACGGGCCTCGGCGTCGGCGAAGAGGGGATTGTGCGTGTCGGGCATCCCGTCGCTCGAGCCCTTCACGCTCCGGCTGACCATCTCCACGCCTGCCGAGATGAACACGTCGCCCTCGCCCGCCTTGATGGCGTGCAGGGCCATGCGGCTGGTCTGCAGCGAGGAGGAACAGTAACGGGTGATGGTGCAGCCCGGGAGGTGGTCCATGCCCATCTGTACGGCGACGATGCGGCCCAGGTTGTGGCCCTGCTCGCCGCCGGGGAGGCCGCAGCCGAGCATCAGGTCGTCGATGTCCTTCGGGTCCAGCGCCGGCACCTTGGACAGTGCGGCCTCGATGATCGTGGCGGTCAGGTCGTCCGGGCGCAGGTCCTTCAGCGAGCCCTTGAAGGCGCGGCCGATCGGTGAGCGGGCGGCTGAGACGATCACGGCTTCGGGCATTACGGCTCCATTGGCGTATCGCGTACGAGTGTGACTTGGCAGGGCTGTGAGGGAAGTTACCCGCACGTACCGTCAAGGTCACGGGGATTGCTGTGTGACTCCGGCCGCTTTTTACTAAGCGCTCGCTTGGGCGAGCCCTCGGGTGCCGGTGGGTGGGGGCCGGCGCGGGAGGGGTTCGTTTCCCCGAGCCCGCTCCTACCCGAAACTGGGGCTGCCGCCCCAGGCCCCAGCGGGTGAGGGTGACAGGTCGCATGTCGGCCGCGGGCCGTCGTGGCTTGTCGCGCAGTTCCCCGCGCCCCTGAGGGAGCGTTCCGGAGCCGCCGGCCACCATGCTCACCGGCCATGATGTGTCCGCACCCGCACCCGCACCCGCACCCGACAACGAGCCCCCTCAACCCCCGGAGGGAGCCGGAGCCGGGTCCGTAGCCGGAACACGGCGACGGCGACGGCGCTTCAAGAGGGCCCAGGGGCCGCGCGGACCCGTGGGTACGGCCGCCGCGACCTCCGTACCGGCCTCGGAGGCCGCTTCCGCGGCGGCGCGGGCCACCGGCAGGAAGCCCTCGCGACGGGACGCGTCCGGGCGCTCCTCCTCCGCCGGCCACAACCCCAGCGCGGCGCACACCGTGGGGAGTACCGCCATCGCGGCCGTCGCGTAACCCTCGGCGGAGGGGTGGTAGTTGTCGGGACCGAACAACTCCCGGGGATTGGCCGCGAACTCCGGACCCAACAGGTCCCCCAGAGACACCGTCCGCCCGCCCTGCTCCACAGCGCCGATCGTCTGCGCCGCAGCCAGTTGCCGGGAGGCCCGCCGAGCCAGCCACCGCAGCGGCTGCTGCACCGGCTCGATGGTGCCGAGATCGGGACACGTGCCGACCACGACCTCGGCACCGGCCGTACGGAGACGACGGACCGCCGCCGACAGGTGGCGGACCGAGCGCGTCGCAGGCATACGCTGCGTGACATCGTTCGCGCCGACCATGATCACGCATACGTCGGGGACCCGATCCGGGTCCCCGAGAGCCAGGATCACCTGGCGGTCCAGGTCGTCCGACTGGGCGCCCGGCAACGCCACGTTCCGCAACTCCACAGGCCGCTCGGCCACCGCGGCGAGCCCCGAGGCAAGCAACGCACCCGGCGTCTGGCGAGCCCGGTGCACACCCTGCCCCGCAGCCGTGGAATCACCGAGCATGGTCAGCCGCAAGGGGGCATCGACACCGGCGTACACAAGCCCGTACAGTCCGTCCGCGCTGGGCGGATACGGACTGTGGCCGTTCCCCACCTGCCGCTTCGCCAACTGCACCTCGGCCAGCACGAGGCCGATCGTCGCCACGCCCAGCAGCCCGATCCCACCGCCGCCATACGCCGCGCCCGCCGCGATCCGCCGTGCCACCCTCGCCCTCGACAAACTCGACATGCGAAGCCGCCACCTCCTTCAAACCCGTACACACAGTGCTTGCCCCGCCGAGACTGCCGGCCAATCTCAACACAGCGTGAACGCCCGGTACGGGGCTTAGGCTGACGGAAACCACCCCGACCATTTCTTTTCAGCTCCGGAGACAACGGTGCAATTCCACGACTCGATGATCAGTCTCGTCGGCAACACCCCGCTGGTGAGGCTCAACAGCGTGACCGCCGGCATCCAGGCGACCGTCCTCGCGAAGGTCGAGTACTTCAACCCCGGCGGCTCCGTGAAGGACCGCATCGCCCTACGCATGATCGAGGCCGCGGAGGAGAGCGGAGCCCTGAAACCCGGGGGCACGATCGTCGAGCCGACCAGCGGCAACACGGGCGTCGGGCTCGCCATCGTGGCTCAGCAGAAGGGGTACAAGTGCATCTTCGTGTGCCCCGACAAGGTGTCCACCGACAAGATCAATGTGCTGCGCGCGTACGGCGCCGAGGTCGTCGTATGCCCGACCGCCGTGGACCCCGAGCACCCGGACTCGTACTACAACGTCTCCGACCGGCTGGTGCGGGAGACCCCCGGAGCCTGGAAGCCCGACCAGTACTCCAACCCGAACAACCCCCTCTCGCACTACCACTCCACCGGCCCCGAGCTGTGGGAGCAGACGGAGGGGCGGATCACGCACTTCGTCACCGGGGTCGGGACGGGCGGCACCATCTCCGGTACGGGGCGGTATCTGAAGGACGCGAGTGACGGAAGGGTCCAGGTCATCGGCGCCGACCCGGAGGGGTCCGTGTACTCCGGCGGATCCGGGCGGCCGTACCTCGTGGAGGGCGTCGGCGAGGACTTCTGGCCCACCGCCTACGACCGGACCGTCGCGGACGAGATCGTCGCCGTCTCCGACAAGGACTCCTTCCAGATGACGCGACGGCTCGCGAAGGAAGAGGGGTTGCTCGTCGGCGGGTCCTGCGGGATGGCCGTCGTGGCGGCGCTGAAGGTGGCCTCGCGGCTCGGGCCGGACGATGTGGTGGTCGTGCTGCTGCCGGACAGTGGGCGCGGGTACCTCAGCAAGATCTTCAATGATGAATGGATGGCCGACTACGGCTTCCTGGAGGACAGCGGGCCGAGCGCGCGTGTCGGCGATGTGCTCAGCGACAAGGCGGGCAGGTCCATCCCCTCCCTCGTCCATATGCACCCGGACGAGACGGTCGGGGAGGCGATCGAGGTGCTGCGCGAGTACGGCGTCTCGCAGATGCCGGTCGTCAAGCCGGGCGCCGGTCACCCGGACGTGATGGCTGCCGAGGTCGTCGGCTCGGTCGTCGAGCGGGAGCTGCTGGGCGCCCTGTTCAGCAAGGCGGCCTCCCTCGAAGATCCGCTGGAGAAGCACATGTCGGCGCCGCTGCCGCAGGTCGGCTCCGGTGAGCCGGTGGCCGACCTGATGTCCGTACTCGGGGCGGCCGACGCGGCCATCGTGCTGGTCGAGGGCAAGCCGACCGGTGTCGTCAGCCGCCAGGACCTGTTGTCCTTCCTGGCGAAGAGCAACCTGCAGTAGGAATTCCGGTGAACTGTGCGTGCCGGAGGGGAACTTCCGGCACGCGCGACCCGTGCGGAACTTCGCGGAAGTGGTACGAGCGCGTCACGTCCGCGCAGCACCGGCTTAACACGGGTCCGGCACTGTTGTGGATGTCGGCAAGGGCGGGAGCGGCTCCCCGCTCGAGCCGACGCCGAACGGCGCCAAGGACCTCCGGAGCGGCTCCCGGACCTCCATGGACGCCACGGACGCGTAAGCCCGGCCCTGACCCGGCCCGCGTCCTTCGCGGGGACCGCCGTCGTCCCGCCCCCCGTTCACGGGGGTGCGGCGGTCCCCGCGAATAGCCCCTCTTTGCGGCTAGACCGCCGCCGCTCTCGCGGACCTGGTTGCGCTCCCCTTGCTGCGGCTAAACCGCCGCCACTCTCGCGGACCTGGTTGCTCGCTGCTGGGGTTCCTCAATTGATGGTTGCGGTTGTCGTCGTTTGAAGACGGGGACGGGGCTTACTCCTCCCAGTCCGAGTCCGACTTCTTCTTGCCGCGGCCGAACAGCGGCGTGTGGCGGGCGACCTGGACCACGTTGACCCCCACGATGCCCGTCCAGGCGATGAGGAGGCCGGGCAGGTCCGCGACGCCCCCGCCGATCGCGGACAGGGGGATCGCGAGGACCAGCGAGACGATTCCGAAGCCGAAGCGCTCGCCCCAGGAATCGTTGGCCTGCGGGGAACGTGAGCCCCGGGCCACCACCATCTGCTGTTCCGCGACCTGTCGTCGTACCCGGCGCTCGATCGCGCCGTCCATGCGCTGCTCGATCTTCTCCAGGAAGGAGTCGACCAGCGCCGAGTCGTACTCGTCGCCCAGTTCCCTGCGTGCGTGCAGGGTGGCGTCGAGTTCCTTTTTGAGTTCGGCGTCGCGGGCATCCATACCGGTCATGTGCTTACCGTAAGGAGCCTTGACCGGCTTGGCACTGGGGTTAGCCCCCCTGTCTGCGCTGGGCCGTGCCCCCGGCTGCTATTTCGTCAGGCCCTTCTTCTCGGCGTAGGCGTTGGCCACGTCCTCGGGGTCTTTCTTGTCCTTGTCGACCTGACGGTTGAGCTCGGTGAGATCCGCGGTGGTGAGGACGTTGCCGAGTTCGGCGAGGGCCTTGCGGACGGTCGAGTCGGCCCTGCGGTCGGCGATCAGGGGGACCACGTGCTGGCCGGGGATCAGGTTTTTGGGGTCGGTGAGGACGACCCACTGGTTCTCCTGGATGTCGGTGTCGGTGGTGAAGAGGTTCGCCACGTCCACGTCGCCCTTCTTGAGGGCGCCCTTCACCAACGGCCCAGAGGAATCAAGGGACTTGAACTCCTTGAACTCGACGCCGTACACCTCCTCCAGGCCCACCACGCCGACCTCGCGCTTCTTCACCTCGGGCGCGGCGCCGATGACGAGCTTGCCGTTCTGCTTCTTCAGGTCGGCGAGAGAGGCGAGGCCGTACTTTTCGGCGGTCTCCCGCGTGACGGCGAACGCGTCGGAGTCCTCGGCCGTGCCGTACGGCAGCACCTGGAGCCCGGCGGGCAGGGCCATCGCGAGGGCGTTCTGCATCTCGCCCTCCTCGGTGGCCTGCGACTTGGGGTCGACGTAGTGGAGGAGCGCGCCCTGGTACTCGGGGAGCAGGTCGATGTCGCCGCCCTTGATGGCGGGGATGAGGATCTCGCGGGTGCCGAGATTGGGGCGGACGGTCGTCTCGACGCCCGCGGCGTCGAGTACGGCTGCGTAGAGGTACCCGAGGACCTGGTTCTCGGTGAAGTTGGCGGTGCCGATGGTGATGCCGCTCTTGCTGGATCCGCCACCGCTGCCGGCGCCGCCCTCGCCGTCGAGCGAGGTGATGCCGCTGCTGCAGGCGGACAGGACGGGGACGGAGACGGCTGCTCCTGCGAGCGCGCCGAGGAGGGTACGACGATTCATGGGAGGCATTGCGAGGCTCCTAGGCCGGGCGTATGGGGGTCCCCCCGCTCGAGCGAAGCCGAGAGTGGGGGAGGGAGAGGGCGCGCTGGAGCGCGGAGAGGGCGAGGTCCAGGGCGACGGCGACCACGGCGACCAGCACCGCGCCGCCGAGCACCTGAACGAGGTCGCGTTGGGCGAGCCCGTCGAACACGTAGCGGCCCAGGCCGCCGAAGGAGACGTACGCGGCGATCGTGGCCGTCGCCACCACCTGGATCAGTGCGAGGCGCAGGCCCGTCATGATCAAGGGGAGCGCGAGGGGCAGTTCGACCTGGAACAGGACCTGGTGCCAGCGCATGCCCTGGCCGCGCGCGGCGTCCTTCACGTCCGGGTCGACGGCGTTCATGCCCGCGTACGTGTTCGTCACGATCGCCGGGACGGCGAGGGCGACCAGCGCGACGTACACCGGCCACATCGACAAACCGCTCGCGAGGAAGACCAACACGACCAGGCCGACGGTCGGGAGCGCGCGGCCGAAGGACGCGAGGTTGATCGCGAGGAACGCGCCGCGTCCGGTGTGCCCGATGAGCAGGCCCAGCGGGAGAGCGATCGCGGCTGCCACCAGGGTGGCGAGGAGCGAGTACTGGAGGTGTTCGGCGAGGCGGTGTCCGATGCCGTCGGGGCCGGACCACTGCTCGCCGCTGACCAGCCACCAGCCGAGGTTCTTGAAGAGTTCGTACATGGGCTCAGGCCGCCTTTTGCTTCCGGTGGGTCCATGGCGTGAGTACGTACTGGAGGGCGACCAGCAGTGCGTCCGCGACCAGCGCCAGCAGCAGGGTCAGGACCACGCCGACGATCACCGGCGTGGGGAAGTTGCGCTGGAAGCCGTCGGTGAAGAGCTGGCCGAGGCCGCCGTCGCCGATATAGGTCGCCACGGAGACGAGCGAGATCGACATGACCGTCGCGATGCGGACGCCCGCCATGATCACCGGTAGCGCGAGGGGGAGTTCGACGGTGACAAGCGTGCGGAAGGGGCGGGTGCCCATGGCCTTCGCGGCCTCTTTGGTCCTCGCCGGTACCGAGTCGAGGCCCTCGACCGTGTTCCTGAGCAGGACGACGAGGGTGTAGATCGTCAGGCCGATGACCGTGGTGGTACGGGTGAGCCCGCTCACCGGCAGCAGGAGCACGAAGACCGCGATCGACGGAATCGTGAACAGGACGTTGGAGAGGCCGAGGAGGAGACCGCGCAGGGGACGGATCCGGTGGGCGACCACGGCCAGGGGGAGGGAGATCAGCACCCCGAAGAAGACGGCGGAGAGGGCGGCCTGGAGGTGGGAGAGGGTGAGGGTGGTGAGGTCGTCGGTGTGGTCGCCTATCCACGACCAGTCGATGGTCATATGGCGGCGCCCGCTGTGCTGTGGGTGCTGTGTGCCTCGCCCGCGTGCTCGTGGATCTCCTCGCGGGAGGTGACGCCGGTGAGGGCGCCGTCCGCGTCGACACGCGCCACGAAACCGGTCGGGGAGGCGATGGACTCGTTGAGCGCGGCAAGCAGGGAGTCGGTGTCCCTGAGGGGGCGTACGGGGAGTTCCGCGTCCTGAGTGCGCCAGTGCTGGGGCTTGCGGGCATCGTCGAGAACGAGCTCCCAGGTACCGCCCTCGGGCGCCGCCGCCTGCGGTACGTCCGCGAGCGTCGTCAGCGACAGAAGCTTCAGCCCTCGCTCGGCACCCAGGAAGTCCGCGACGAACTCGTCCGCCGGGCGCGCCAGCAGCTCCGCTGGTGCCGCGCACTGGACGAGGTGGCCGCCGGTGCGGAAGATCGCGATGCGGTCGCCGAGCCGGACCGCCTCGTCGACGTCGTGCGTGACGAAGACGATCGTCTTGCTCAACTCCTTCTGGAGCCGGAGCAGTTCGTCCTGGAGCTGGGTGCGGACGACCGGGTCGACCGCACCGAACGGCTCGTCCATCAGGAGGACGGGCGGGTCGGCGGCGAGCGCGCGGGCGACGCCGACGCGCTGCTGCTGGCCGCCGGAGAGCTGGTGCGGGTAGCGCTTCCCGGCCTCGGCCGTCAGGCCGACCGTCTCCAGGAGCTCCGCGGCCCGCGCCCGCGCCTTTCTGCGGCCCCAGCCGAGGAGCAGCGGCACCGTCGCGATGTTGTCGAGCACCGTGCGGTGCGGGAAGAGGCCCGACTGCTGGATGACGTAACCGATGGCGCGGCGCAGCTGAGCGGCGTCCTGTTCCAGCACGTCACGGCCGCCGACGCGGATGGTCCCGGAGGTCGGCTCGACCATTCGGTTGACCATCCGCAGGGTGGTCGTCTTGCCGCAACCTGAAGAGCCCACGAGGACGGTCACGCCGCCTTCGGGCATCTCCAGGGAGAGGTCGTGAACCGCCGTGGTTCCGTTCGGGAAGCGCTTGTGGACCGCATCGAACTGGATCATGAGGTGTCCCTTGCCCGGCGTGCATATCGTCATGCAGAGTTCTTGGTGTCTGAATAGGTTGTCAACGCCCTGGAGTAAAACGCGGGTTACGGATGACCGCCAGGCAAGATCAGATGTCCGAGTTTGGGAGGAGTTCGCACGTGATGTCGTCTCGGATCGTGGACGTGCCAGGTGCCACCGCCCCGGACTCCGGGGCCCTCACGCCCGGTCTGGTCGTCCTCGACGGGTACGGCACCGGCGTCGCGGACATCGTGCGCCTCGCTGACGGAGCCGCCCGGCCCGTCCCCGGCACAGAGGCGATGAAGCGTGTCGAGGAGTCCTGGGACGCGGCCCGGCGGATCGCCGCGACCGGGCGCGTGTACGGCCGCTCAACCGGAGTCGGCGCCAACCGGAACGAGGACGTGCCGACCGAGGCGGCCGCCGGCCACGGTCTGCGGCTGCTGCGCAGCCACGCCGGGGCGATCGGCGCGGAGCTGCCCGCGCGGCAGGTACGGGCGATGCTGGCCGTACGGGCGAACCAGCTGCTCGCGGGCGGCGCGGGCCTGCGGCCCACCATCGTCACGGCACTGTGCGAGGCGCTGGAGACCGGGGCGTATCCGGTCGTGAACGAGTTCGGCTCGGTGGGCACCGGGGACATCGCGGCCCTCGCCCAGGTGGGGCTTGCGCTCGCGGGAGAGCACCCTTGGCGGGAGGCGGAGCCCGGGTGGCGTACGCCGGGAGCGGGCGGGCCGGGGGCGGGTGCGCCCGAGGCGCAGCCCCTCGACAACAACGACGCGCTCGCCCTGATCAGCAGCAACGCCCTCACCCTCGGCCAATCCGCGCTCGCCCTGCACGAGCTCCGCGGGCTGATCGGGGCCACGCAGGTCGTCGCCGCGCTGTCCCTGCTGGCGGTGGACGGCTCGCACGAGGCGTACGCGGCGCCCGTGCACGCCGCACGCCGGCATCGCGGGACGGCCGAAGTGGCGCGCCGTATGCGGGAGTTGATCGGTGCCGCCGACCACCCGACACCGCCGCTCGGGCGCCTTCAGGACCCGTACGGATTCCGCTGCCTGCCCCAGATCCACGGCCCCGCGCTCGACGCCGCCGACGCCCTCGAAGAGGTGCTCACGGTCGAGATCAACGCCGCCGCCGAGAACCCGCTGATCAGCGCCGAGGACATGGCCGCCTACCACCACGGCGGCTTCTACCAGGCCGGACTCGCCCTGGCCCTCGACCACTTCAGGCTCTCCCTCACCCAGGTCGCGCGACTGTCGACGTCCCGCCTTTCGACCTTGAACGAACCCGCCTACACCCGGCTGCGTCCCTTCCTCGCCGACCACGAGGCCGCGTCCTCCGGCGTGATGATCCTGGAGTACGCCGCCGGGGCCGCCCTCGGTGATCTGCGGGCCTTCTCCGCGCCCGCCTCGCTCGGCCACGCTGTACTCTCCCGGGGCGTCGAGGAGCAGGCGAGCTTCGCCTCGCTCGCCGCACGTCAGACGTTGCGCGTCTGCGACGCGTACCGTCTCGTCGTCGGCTGCGAACTCGTCGCCGCCGTACGGGCCCTGCGTCAGCGTGAGCTGCGGCCGGACCCGGAGCTGCCCGTGGGCCGGGCGCTGGAACTCGCCGAGTCGGTGCTCGACGCGGACCAGACCGACCGGCCGCTCACGGACGATGTGACGGCGGCAGCCGTACTGCTCGACCGGTTCACGGACATCTGGAGGGGGAGCACGGCATGAGCGTGGACAGGGATACGGGCACGATGACGGGCGTGGACGGAGACGCGGGCGTGGACAGGGACATGACGGTGACGGACAGTTCTGCCGCACGCCTGCAGGCCCTCTTCGAGGGGCACCGCCTGACGCCGACACAGCGGCGTATCGCGCACAGCATGGTGCGGCGGGCGGCCGACGTGCCCTTCCTGTCGAGCGTCGAACTCGCGGAACTCGCCGGTGTCAGCCAGCCCTCCGTCACCCGCTTCGCCGTCGCGCTCGGCTTCGACGGCTACCCGGCACTGCGCAAGCACCTGCGGGAGGTCGCGCCCACAGGGCCGGTCCCGGACACCGCCTCGTACAACGAGTACCAGCAGGCCGTCGAGGCCGAGATCGAGAACCTGCGGCATCTGGCCTCCGTACTGGCCGATCCGCGGCCGGTGGAGCGGGCGGGGCGGCTGCTCGCGGCGTCGCGTCCGCTGCCGGTGCTCGGGCTGCGGGCGGCGGCCTCCCAGGCGTACGGCTTCGCGTACTTCGCGGCCAAGGTCCATCCGGACGTCCGGCTGCTGCACGAGGGCGGCACGATGGTCCACGACCGGATCGACTCGGCGGTACGGGCCGGGGCCACGGCTCTGCTGTGCTTCGCGCTGCCGCGCCATCCGCGCGAGGTCGTGGACACCCTGGCGTATGCGAAGGGGGCCGGGCTGACCGTGGTGACCGTCGCGGACTCGGCGTTCG
Organism: Streptomyces sp. NPDC006365; assembly: GCF_042870755.1. NCBI lineage: Bacteria > Bacillati > Actinomycetota > Actinomycetes > Kitasatosporales > Streptomycetaceae > Streptomyces > Streptomyces sp. NPDC006365. The sequence goes on along the minus strand of NZ_JBIAHS010000008.1, from coordinate 241,389 downwards.
CGCCGGTGGCGAAGGAGTCGGATCTGCTGCTGCCCGCCGCGGTCGGTACGGGACTCGCCTTCGACACGGCCTGTGCGCCGATGCTGCTCGGGCGGGTGCTGCTGGAGGCCATGTGCGACGACCTTCCGGACGCGCAGGCGCGGCTGGAGGAGTTCGACGGGCGGGCGGCTGCGCGGGGCTTGTTCGTTGAGTAGTCGGCTTGTTAAGACTCGTCTCACCTTCGGTCGCTAACCTGCGCGGCCGACAGGCTTCAGAAGCTTCGGAGGCTTTCGGAGGTTTCAGACCTTCGGACGAGGCTGCGGACGAGGAGGCGGGAAGGTGACGCGCGGAGGTCAGGGACTGGCTCGGGTGGCCGTCGTCGTACGGGCCGGCGCCGTGCCGCTGTGGTGGCTGGGCGTGTTCGCGGCGGGCATCGGCGTGCTGGTGCCGGGTGTGACCGGGCGCCGCATCGGCGTGATCGCGGGGGCGGCACTGTTCCTCGTCACGGCGGCCGTGGTGACGCTGCTGCGCAGGAAGCGGTACGTCGCCCTGGCCGGCGGTGCCGCCCGTGCGGGCAAGCACGATGTCCTCCAGGACCGTGCCGTGACCGCGCGCAACTGGCGCCGGGGGCATCGCTGGTGGCTGCTCCTCGCCTTCCTGGCCGCGCTGGGCAGCGCGTTCGCGGTGCCCGCGGCCGGGGGCATGCTGCTCGCCGGGGTGGGGGTCGGGCTGCGGCTGAAGGCCGCATGGCTGGGCGGCCTCGAGCGCGGCTCCGAGGAGTTGTTGTGGGTCCGCGTCGACTGGCTGAGCCGTCGGGCGGGTGCCCCGGCGGGCAAGCGGATCAAGGCCTACCGGACCACGGGTATCGCGGCGGGCGACGCCGCGCCCGGTGGGGCGCGGCGTCGGGGTGGAGTCCTGGTGTAGCGGGGCGGCTGCCGCTGGGTGGCCGCCCGCCCCGGCCTTCGGCCGGACGGTGTCTCCCCCTCGCGCACCGCCCGTTTCAACTCGGCTGTCCCATGCGGCTTCTTGTGGGACTTGCTCGCCGTTGGCGGCTGCGGGCCATGAGGACGGGCCCGGCTCAAAGACTGCGCCGGCCGGGGCCGCCTCCAGCCCTCCTACTCCTCGCCCCGTACCCGGAGCACCACCTTGTTCACCGCCCACAGGCCCACGCCGATCGCGAGCAGTACCGCCGCGCGGATGTACACGTCCGCCGGGCGGTCGGCCAGGGGGCTGGCCAGGATCAGGGCGGTGATCGCGCCCAGGATCGGAAGGAACGTCGGGGTGCGGAAATGGGCGTGGTCCACCGGGTCGCGCCGGAGGACCAGGACAGTGATGTTGACAACGGCGAAGACGCACAGGAGGAGGAATGCCGTCGTGTCGCCCAGGCCCTCGATCTCGCCCGTGGAGACCAGGCCGATCGCGAGCACGGTGACGAAGACGATGCCGACCACGGGGGTGCGGCGGCGGCGCAGGACGCGGCCCATGCCGCGCGGGAGGATGCGTTCGTTGGCCATGCCGTAGCACAGGCGCGAGGCCATCATGATGTTGATCAGCGCGGAGTTGGTGACTGCGAACAGCGCGATGAGCGCGAAGAGTTTGTGTGGGAAGTCGACACCGCCTGCCTTCACGACCTCCAGCAGCGGGCCGCTCGACCCCTCCAGCACCTTGTAGTCGACCAGGAGTGACGATACGAGCGCCACCAGCACATAGATCGTGCCGGTCACCGCCACCCCGATGAAGATCGCCCGCGGGAAGGTCCGTACGGGATCCTTCGTCTCCTCCGCCATGTTGACCGAGTCCTCGAATCCCACGAACGCGAAGAAGCCAAGCGCCGTGGCCCCCAACACCCCGGTGATCAGGGCGTATCCGGTGCCGCTTGCCTCGAACTCGCCCAGCCGGGACGGCTCCCCGTCACCCGTCAGCACGGCGTACGCGCCGATCGCGAGGATGATCAGCAGGCCCGTCAGCTCGACGAGGGTGAGGACCACGTTCGTCTTCACCGACTCCGAGACGCCCCGCAGGTTCAGGCCGGCGAGGAGCAGAATGAAGCAGATCGCGATGAGCGTCGGCGGGAGTGCGTCTCCCGTCAGCTCGGAGAGATAGTCGCCGCTGAAGGCACGGGCCGCCGCACTCGCGGACGACAGGCCCGAGGCCATCACCATGAAGGCGACGATGAAGGTGAGGAAGGGGACCTTGAAGGCCTTCTGTGTGTAGAGGGCCGCTCCGGCCGCCTTCGGGTACTTGCCGACGAGTTCGACGTACGACGCCGCCGTCAGGATCGCCACGACGAAGCCGATGACGAACGGCAGCCACAACGCCCCGCCGACCTTTCCCGCGACGGCGCCGGTCGTGGCGTAGATACCCGTCCCGAGAATGTCGCCGATCACGAAGAGGATCAGCAGTTTGGGGCCGATGGCGCGCTTGAGCCCCGGTTCCTCGGCGGGCGACTGCGCGCCCGTGGTGGTTTCGGTGGTGGACAAGAGAACCTCCCCCGGTCGGTGATCCGTCCGGGGGAGTTCTGCCCGGTCGTGTGTCCGGGATGCGTGCGGGTTCGATTCTCAGAGGTTCACCTGAGGTTCCGTCAGACCTCCAGATCCGCCTCGATCTTCTTCAACTGATGGCGTGCCATCGCCAGGTTGGCCCGCTTGGCGTCGAGGACCAAGTAGAGGAACAGGCCGTTGCCGCCGCGGCCGGTGAGCAGGCGGATCAGGTGGTACTGGTCGGACAGGGTGATCAGGATGTCCTCGATTTCGCCCTTCAGGCCGAGGTGTTCCATGGTGCGGAGCTTGGCGCGTACGACGTCGGTGTTGCCGGCGGCCGCGACATTGAGGTCGAAGCTCTTGCTGCCGCCCATCGTGCCCAGCGCCATGCCGCTGGTGTAGTCGACGAGCGCGGCTCCGGTCGCGCCCTCGATGGAGGCGAGGGCTTCCTTCAACGTGGTTTCGGTGTTGGCCATGGTGTGCTGTCCTCTCAACTCTCGTTGGTGGTAGGGGTGTTGCTGGTCGATCGGTTGGTGGTTCGGCTTGTGCTCCGCCCGTTGGACTGGGCGCTCTGTGTGGTCTGTGCAGTCCGCGCGGCCTGTGCAGTCCGTGTGGTCCTGTGCCGCGTGGGCTTTGCAGGGCGTGTCGGAAGCGCGGACTTGTCCGTGGTCGTGGAGGCGGCCTGCGACGGGTCCTTGGATCCGGAGGTGGATCCCGCGGTACGCGGAGGCGGTGCCGCGCGGGCCGTCGCTGCGTCGACCAGCTCGCCGATACGCGTCCCGGCGCGGCGCCCCTCCAGGTGCAGGCGCCCGACGTTGACGCGGTCCTGCGCCAGCAGCGTCAGTACGGCCGAGGAGCCGGCCGAGTACGTCGCCACGTAGCCGTTCGTGCCGCGTACGAGCAGCTCGCGGAGGCCGCCCTGGCCGGTGGCGTCCGTCAGCCGCACGGCGACGCCCAGTGCGGCGGCGGTCAGCGCGGCCAGGCCCTCCGGTTCCACGCCGGGCGTGTCCTGGGCGATGACCAGGCCGTCGACGCTGGCCGCGAGCGCGCCGGTCAGCTGGGGTACACGGGCCCGCAACCGGTGGAGTTCGTCGAGGACTTCGGCCTCCGCCGCCATGAGCAGTCTCCTCTCGGCACGCTGTCGAAGCGCGCGGATCACAGGGCCTCCAGGGCGTCTCTCAGGCGGCGCAACAGAGCGACGTCGGGGTCGGCCGAGGGTTGGGTGAGCAGGACCGACGCGGGGTCGAGGGCGGGCGGCGGCTGCTCGGGCGCCGCGTCCGTCCGGGGTGGCCGCGGCGGTCGGGCCGACCGGGGCGGACGGGGTGGCCGGAGGGGCGGGGAAGCCGCCACGATGCCCGCCGTGGCGAGCCTGCGCAGTTCGACCAGGGTGTGGAACGCGGGCCGGCCCAGGGCGAGCGCGATGTCGGCGGCCGTGCGAACCCCGTTGACCTTGCCCAGTACCGCTTCCTGGCGGGTCGGGACCGGCGGCTCGGCGGCACGGTCGGTCCGTACCAGCGGGGCGGTGTCCGTCGCCGGATCGGGCCAGATGCGGTGCAGCAGCTCGCGGCGGCGCAGGGTCTCGCGCTCCAGCGCGGCCACCGGCACGGGGCGCACCGGCCCGAGCCAGTGCGCGCCCCCGTACCGAAAGCGCGCCGGGGCGCTGGACGGCCCGAGAACGAAGTACGCCGCGTCGAACAGCGCTGCCACGAGGCACAGCTCCAGCACGCCCTCCGTGACCCGGCCGCTGTCGACCAGGAACCGCCCGACCCGCCGATCCTCCCCGGCCCGGGCGACCGCCTCCCGCCACACCCCGGAGTCCAGAACACGGCCGGTGGTGAGCAGCACGTCGAGCCCCGGGCTCTCGGGGCTCTCGGCGTATGTGACCTGGCCGTCGGCGAGATGGAGCGCACCGCGCTCGCGCAGCAGTACGCCCGTGGCGCGCTCTTCGCCGAGCCGGCGCAGCATGGGGGAGACACCAGGGCCGAACGAGCGGCGCCGCAAGGGCAGTCGGGGCGGAGGTGTGCTGACCACGGTCATCCCAGCACCAGCCGTCCGGCCATCTCGCCGAGCCGTATGCGTGCCAGCGCGAGGTTGCCGTCGGAGCGGGCCAGCCACAGGTGCAGGAAGACGCTGCTGTCGAAGCTCGTCGCCACGAACCGCAGGACGTGGTACGTGTCGACGTTGCTGATGATCAGGTCCTCGACAGGCGGGTCCTGCGCTGCCTCGTCCGGCCCCGCCTCCGGCGCGAATGCCCGGTGCTCCGCCGCGAGCCGCGCCAGCTCCGCCGCCTCCGCCGCGGTCGCCTCGTGGTCACCGCCCGGGGCATCCCCGACCGTGCCCAGCGCCAGGCCGCTGGTCCAGTCGACCACCGCGGCGCCCAGGGCACCGGGCAGCCTCATGGCCTCCAGCAGACACTCGTCGATTCCGGGCACCTGGGCTCCCTCCCGCCCTCGGGTACGGCTGAGTGACCACGAAGCTACGCACCGTGTGCGTGAGGAGTGAGGATTCTGGCATTTTCCAGCGGAACATGCGCCGGCTGACTAAGATGGGTCAACTGACCTTCTACCAGGGCACGTTGGTGGCCTGATGGTCGCCGGTGGCCTGACGTGGGTGGACGGCTCCGGGTGCCGGGTCCGGTCTGTGAGACTACGGCGTCAACCGGCGCGCATGTGCTGCCGCGTTGAAGCACGGCGCACTGCTGCGCGCCGGAGTGCGCCGTGTCATTCGCGCGGTGGGGGGTTGGGAGCTGCTGCCGGTGTGCTGCGTTCAAGTGTGCGGGTCGTTCTGTGTGTGGGTGCGTGCTGGGCCTTTTGCGAGGAGGAACGGGGATTCTTGTGTCGAACGGGTGGCCTTTGCCGGTGGTGCTCGTTGGGTGCGGTGTCGGGATCTTCGCGGCGGGACCGGGGGTGGGTGTCGGAGCGGGATGCGGTGGTGCTGGCCGGGGTGGGTGTGCTCCTCGGGTCGCTGGCCGCGGGTGATCTCACGGTGCGGTGCCGACAGGGGCCGGCGCATGATGCCGGTGCGTGGGCGGTGCGTAAGCGGGAGTTGACCGGGGCGTGTTCGGCGCGGTGGGCGGGGAGTATCACCAAGGCGACGCATGACCAGTGGGCGCTGGCGCGGCGCGGGCAGACCGCCCACATGGCCTGGCTGCGCAGACAGATCGCGCAGATTGAGGCCAGGCTGACGCGTCCGCTGGGGGCCAAGGCGGACAAGCGGGCCGGGCTGGTGCGCGGCTATGGCAGCCGGGCGGAGTGGCATGCCAAGTCCCGCCGCCTGCACGCTTTGAAGGCGCAGCTGGTGCGGGTGGAGGCGGACTGGGCGGCGGGCCGGGTGCATGTGGTGCGCGGCGGCAAGCAGCTCGCTCACCTGCGCCATCACCTCGACGAGGCGGGACTGAGTGAGGAGGCGTGGCGCAAGCGGTGGCGGGCGGCCCGGATGTTCCTGGCCGCGGACGGCGAATCCGGCAAACGCTTCGGCAACGAGACGATCCGCATCACCGACACCGGACAGGTCTCGGTCAAACTGCCCGCGCCGCTCGGCCACTTGGCCAACGCACCGCACGGCCGGTACGTGCTCGATGCCACCGTGCGGTTCCAGCACCGGGGTGCGGAGTGGCTGGACCGGATCACCGCCAACCGGGCGGTGGCCTACCGTATCGACCACGATGTGCAGCGCGGCCGCTGGTATGTCACCGCCTCCTGGCAGCGCGCCGCCGCCCCCGTCCTGCCCCTTGCAGCGGCCCTTGCCCAGGGCGTGGTCGCCGTCGACATGAACGACGCCCACCTCGCCGCCTGGCGCCTGGACGTGCACGGCAACCCGGTGGGCGAGCCGCAGCGCTTCTTCTACGACCTGTCGGGCAACACCGCGCATCGGGACGCCCAGATCCGCCACGCGCTCACCCGGCTGCTGCACCACACCCGCCACTGCGGGGCGGCGGCGATCGCGATCGAGGACCTCGACTTCACCGACGGCAAAAGCCGGGAACGGCACGGCCGCAACACACGCTTCCGGCGTCTGCTCGCCCGCTTCCCCACCGCGAAACTCAAGGCCCGCCTGACGTCGATGGCCGCCGAGCAAGGCATCGCGATCGTCGCGGTCGACCCCGCCTACACCTCCCGCTGGGGCGCCCAGCACTGGCAACAGCCCCTGACCACCCCCACCCGGAAGACGACTCGCCACGATGCGGCTGCCGTGGCGATCGGACGGCGCGCCCTTGGGCATCCGATCCGGCGACGGACGACACCGCCCCACCCGACCAGAGCGATCGTGTGGGGCATCGGATTGTCCAGGCCCGACCGGAGACCCGACGGCGTGAGGAAACCCGCCCCCACCCGCCCGGACCACGCACCCGATGCGTGCCGCCCGGCAGTGGAGCGAAAGCGGGCGACCAGCGTGCCCAACACCGTTCGGGACACGCGGCTGAGCATGAATCCTGGCAACAGGACTCACTCCCGCTCAGTCCATAGGAACGGTGCGGTGTCGCTACAGCGCCGACAAGAGTCCCGCATGACCTCCGCCCGACTCCGCCGCAATCTCCTCCAGCGTCTGCGGCGTCCGAACGGTCGCGAACCGCATCCCGCCTTCCTTGTCCGGCCCGAACCCATAAATCCCCGGCCGCGGAAGCGAGTTGTACGCGTAGTGGTGCGCGAAGTTGTACGCCCCCGTGTCCAGAGCCGCCACGTAGTCGCCCTGTTCGAGCAACGGCAGTGCGCGCCCCTCGGCGAGCAGGTCACCCGCGAAGCACGCGGGACCCGCCACGTCCTGTACGACCACGGCCCCGGCCTTGGGGTACCCCTTCGCGTCGTACGCCCCCACCCGCAGCGGCCACGTCGCCGGCGCATACACCGTGCGGGTCGCCACCTGCACGCCCGCGTGCGTCACCGCGATCGCGCGTCCTCCGGCGCTCTTCGCGTACTCGACCCGTGCCAGCACGACCCCGTGCTTGGCGAGCAGTGACCGCCCGAACTCCGTGACCAGTCCGTACCGCCCGTCGAACAGCTCCGGTACGGTCCGGACCAGCAGCCGTGCGTACTCCGCGTAGGTCGGGCTCTGGGTGTCCGAGGCGTAGTTCACCGGCAGTCCGCCGCCGATGTCGAGCGTGTCGATCTGCCGCCGTCCCGCGCGCTCGTTGATCTCCTCGGCGAGCTTGTACGTCTGTGCCGCCCCGTGGGCCAGCAACTCCAGCGGCATCCCCTGCGAACCGGAGTGCGCATGCAGCCGGGTCAGCCACGGCCGGTCCAGATACGCCTGTACGACCCACTCGCGCGCCCCCTCGTCCCGCAGCGCCACCCCGAACTTCGAGGTCGCCGTCGCCGTGGACAGCGCCTCGATCGAACCTCCGCCGACCTGCGGATTCACCCGCAGTCCGATGGGCGATCGGGTCGACGCCGACTGGACCAGGCCGTCGATACGGGCCAGCTCCTGCGGGTTGTCCGCGTTGACCGCGATGCCGAGTGCCAGCGCCTCCCGTAGCTCCGCCGGGGTCTTGGCCGGGGAGTCGAGGACCGTACGGGACGGGGGCACCCCGGCCGCACGGGCGAGGGCCAGTTCGCCGGCGCTCGCCACCTCCGCGCCGAGGCCCTCATCGTGCAGCAGCCGCAGCACCGGTACGAGCGGAGTCGCCTTCACCGCGAACGCGTGCAGCACCGGCGTACCCGGTGCGACCACCGCTTCGAAGGCCGCGTGCAGTGCCGCCGCCGAGCTGCGGATGCCGGTGATGTCGAGGAGTCCGATGATGGGGGTGGCGGGGCCCACGAGCCCCTGTTCCACGGCCGCGCGGACGGCGTCGTCGCGTCGCGCGACCCCGTTCGTCGCCGCATCCGCCGCGTCCTGCGCCTCGCCCGATGGGTGCGTGTCCCCTGTGTGTGCCGTCATGGATTCAGCCAAACACCTGTACGGCGCCGGCGCCGACGCAGGGGGTGTATTGACTAGTTCTATTCATGAAGTCAGGATGTGAATATCTCTGCAATGAGCGACTGCGGTGACCGATCGCGGTGACGGATTGCGCAGACCGATCGCGGTGACGGATTGCGCAGACCGATTGCCGAGACCGACTGCAACGCCGGAGCACCACCAGCCCGCCAGGAGGCAGCCCATGTCAGGACCCCGCCCGGTACGAGCGCCCCGCGGTACGGAACTGAGCGCCCTGGGATGGCAGCAGGAAGCCGCCCTGCGGATGCTGCAGAACAACCTCGACCCCGAGGTCGCCGAGCACCCCGACAAGCTCGTCGTCTACGGCGGCACGGGCAAGGCCGCCCGCGACTGGCGCTCCTTCGACGCCATGGTCCGTACGCTGCGCACCCTCAAGCAGGACGAGACGATGCTCGTCCAGTCCGGCCGCCCGGTCGGCGTCATGCAGACCCACGAGTGGGCGCCGCGCGTGCTGCTCGCCAACTCGAACCTGGTGGGCGACTGGGCGAACTGGGAGGAGTTCCGGCGCCTGGAGCAGCTCGGACTCACCATGTACGGCCAGATGACGGCCGGTTCGTGGATCTACATCGGTACGCAGGGCATCCTGCAGGGCACCTACGAGACGTTCGCGGCGGTCGCCGCGAAGCGGTTCGGGGGTTCGCTCGCCGGGACGATCACGCTCACCGCCGGGCTCGGTGGCATGGGCGGCGCCCAGCCGCTCGCCGTGACGATGAACGACGGCGTCGCCATCTGTATCGACTGTGACCCGCGGGCGATCGAGCGCCGTATCGAGCACCGGTTCCTGGACGTACGCGCCGACTCGCTCGAGCACGCCCTCCAACTGGCCGTGGAGGCGCGCGACGCCCGGCGCCCGCTGTCGATCGGGCTGCTCGGCAACGCCGCTGAGCTGCTGCCGCGCATGCTCGCCGAGGGCGCCCCCGTGGACATCGTGACCGACCAGACCTCGGCCCACGATCCGCTGTCCTACCTGCCGCTCGGCGTGGACTTCGACGACATGGCCTCGTACGCGGCCAAGGACCCGGCGGGCTTCACCACCCGTGCCCGCGAGTCCATGGCCCGGCACGTGGAAGCGATGGTCGGCTTCATGGACGCCGGTGCCGAGGTCTTCGACTACGGCAACTCCATTCGTGGTGAGGCCCAACTCGTCGGCTACGAGCGGGCATTCGCCTTTCCGGGCTTCGTGCCCGCCTACATCCGGCCGCTGTTCTGCGAGGGCAAGGGACCCTTCCGGTGGGCCGCGCTGTCCGGTGAGGCCTCGGACATCGCCAAGACGGACAAGGCGATCCTCGACCTCTTCCCCGAGAACGAATCCCTCCACCGCTGGATCAAGATGGCCGGTGAGCGGGTGCACTTCCAGGGGCTTCCGGCGCGAATCTGCTGGCTCGGGTACGGGGAGCGGGACCGGGCGGGGGAGCGGTTCAACGACATGGTCGCGAGCGGGGAGTTGCAGGCCCCGCTCGCCATCGGCCGCGACCACCTCGACTGCGGGTCGGTGGCCTCCCCGTACCGCGAGACCGAGGCGATGCTCGACGGCTCCGACGCGATTGCCGACTGGCCGCTGCTGAATGCCATGGTGAACGTGGCGTCGGGTGCGTCCTGGGTTTCCCTTCACCACGGGGGTGGTGTGGGGATGGGGCGGTCCATCCATGCCGGGCAGGTGTCCGTGGCCGACGGTACGAAGCTGGCCGGGGAGAAGATTCGCCGGGTTCTGACGAATGACCCCGGGATGGGGGTCATCCGGCATGTGGATGCCGGGTACGACATCGCGGAGTCGGTGGCCGACGAGCGCGGTGTGCGGGTGCCCATGCGGGAGGGCGAGTGAGCCTGCCGTCCGGTGGGGGGCAGGATTCTTCCCCCACCCCACCCCTTCCCGAAACTGGGGGCGCTGCCCCTGGGCCCCACTGGGGGCTCCGCCCTCAGACCGACCCCCACGACGGGCTGGCTGGTGCGGGACTGGGCCCGAAGGCCCAGCCACGTTCGGCGTCTCCCTCCTTTCATGAGATGTGGCGGCAGTTGGAGCCCATCGGGCGGCACCCCGACTCCGGCGGGTACCGCCGGTTCGCCTGGACCGGCGCCGATGCCGAGTGTCGGGCCTGGTTCGAGGAGCAGGCGCGGGCGCGGGGGCTGGCGTACGAGGTGGACCGGAACGGGAATCAGTGGGCCTGGCTCGGGGATCCCGCTGCCGGGGACGCTGTCGTCACCGGGTCGCACCTCGACTCGGTGCCCGATGGCGGCGCCTTCGACGGTCCCCTCGGCGTCGTGTCCTCCTTCGCCGCGCTGGATGAACTGCGGAGCAGGAACGCGCAGTTGAGCAAGCCCCTGGCCATCGTGAACTTCGGTGACGAGGAAGGGGCCCGCTTCGGACTGGCCTGTGTGGGGTCGCGGCTCGCGGCCGGAGAGCTCACCGTCGAGCAGGCGCATCGGCTCAGGGATGCCGACGGCGTCAGCCTGCCGGAGGCGATGGAGGCCGCTGGGTTCGATCCGGACGCCATCGGGGCGGATCCGGAGCGCCTGGCCCGTATCGGCGCGTTCGTCGAGCTGCATGTCGAGCAGGGGCGCGCCCTTGACCTGTCCGGCGACCGGGTCGGTATCGCCAGTGCCATCTGGCCGCACGGGCGGTGGCGGTTCGACTTCCGGGGTGAAGCCAACCACGCGGGGACCACTCGGCTCGCGGACCGCCGCGACCCCATGCTGTCGTACGCGGAGACCGTGCTCGCGGCCCGCCGGGAAGCCCAACTCGCCGGCGCCGTCGCCACCTTCGGCAAAATCTCCGTCGAGCCGAACGGCGTGAACGCCATCCCCTCCCTCGTCCGCGGCTGGCTCGACTCCCGCGCCGCAGACCAGGCGAGCCTCGACACCGTCGTCAGCGGCATCGAGCAGGCGGCCCGCGACTACGCGGGCGCCCACGGCGTCGAACTCGACGTCGTCCGCGAGTCGTTCACCCCCGTCGTCGAGTTCGACCACGCCCTGCGCAACGAAGTCGCCCGCATTCTGGGAACCGACACGGACCTCAAGGTCCCCGTCCTCGGCACGGGCGCCGGACACGACGCCGGAATCCTCTCCGGGACCATCCCCACCGCCATGCTGTTCGTGCGCAACCCCACCGGTGTCTCGCACTCCCCGGCCGAGTACGCGGCCGAGGACGACTGCGTGGCCGGGGTACTCGCACTGGCCGACGTATTGGAAGGGCTGGCCCGCAGGTGACCCACTCCCACCCGCAGACGTACTGGCTGGAGCACGCCTGGCTCGACTCGTTCGTCGAGCCGGGCGTGGCCGTCGACGTCGCCGACGGCCGGATCGCCGCCGTCCGTACGGGCATCGACAGCCCACCGCCCGGCTCCGAGATCCTGCGCGGACTGACTCTGCCGGGCCTGGCGAACGCCCACTCGCACTGCTTTCACCGAGCCCTGCGCGGCACCGTCCAGGTCGGCTCCGGGACCTTCTGGACCTGGCGCGAGGTCATGTACGCCACAGCCGACCGGCTGACCCCGGAGACCTACCACGCCCTCGCCCGCGCGGTGTACGCCGAGATGGCGCTCGCCGGCATCACCTGCGTCGGCGAGTTCCACTACGTTCACCACGCCCCCGGCGGCACCCGCTACGCCGACCCCAACGCGATGGGCGAGGCGCTCACCGACGCTGCCGCCGAAGCCGGTATCCGCATCACCCTCCTCGACACCGCCTACCTTTCTTCCGGCTTCGGACAGCCACCCAACACCCACCAGCTCCGTTTCTCCGACGGGAACGCCGACGCCTGGGCGGAACGCTGTTCAGTTCTCAAGGACCGGGATCACCTGCGGATCGGTGCGGCCATCCACTCCGTACGGGCCGTGCCCGCACGGGAGTTGTCCACGGTGGTGCGATGGGCCGAGGAGCGGCGGGCCCCGCTCCATGTGCACCTGTCCGAGCAGACGGCGGAGAACGACGCCTGCCGGGCCGTGCACGGCTGCACACCCACCCGGCTGCTCGCCGACCACGGTGTGCTCGGCCCGCGCACGACGGGCGTCCACAACACACACCTCACCGATGAGGACATCGCGCTGCTCGGCGACTCCACGACCGGCACGTGCATGTGCCCGACCACCGAACGCGACCTGGCCGACGGCATCGGACCCGCCGTCGCCCTGCAGAAGGCCGGCTCACCGCTCTCCCTCGGCTCCGACAGCCACGCCGTCATCGACCTGCTCGAAGAGGCGCGCGCGATGGAACTGAACGAGCGCCTGCGCACCCGTACGCGCGGTCACTGGACGGCGGCTGCCCTCCTTCGGGCGGCCTCGGCCGACGGCCACGCGGCCCTCGGCTGGGACGACACGGGCACCATCGAGACCGGCGCGCTCGCGGACCTCACGACGATCGCGCTCGACTCGGTCAGGACAGCGGGGCCGCTGCCACGGCTCGGCACCGAGACGGCCGTATTCGCCGCGACAGCGGCGGACGTACGGCACACGATCGTGGGCGGCCGTCACGTCGTACGAGACGGGGCGCACACGCTCGTACCGGATGTACCGCAAGCCCTCGCGCAGGCAGTCGAAGCCCTGCGCGCCTGACGACGACCGCCGAACCGCGCCCCCGCGAGGACGACATGAGCAGCCCGACGAGCAGCCCGACCACCACCGTCATCACGAACATCGCCACGCTGGTCACCAATGACCCCTCCCTCGGCGACGGTTCCCCCCTTGGTCTGATCCAGGACGCGGCCGTCGTCATCGACGGCGACCGCATCGCATGGACCGGTGAATCAAGCAAAGCACCCGCCACTGACAATCGGGTCGACGCGGGTGGCCGGGCGGTGATCCCGGGCTTTGTCGACTCCCACTCGCACCTGGTCTTCGCGGGCGACCGCACGCAGGAGTTCAACGCCCGCATGTCGGGACGGCCCTACAGCGCGGGCGGTATCCGTACGACGGTCGCCGCGACGCGTGCGGCGGGCGACGAGGAACTGGAGCGCAACCTCACGCGTTACCTCGCCGAGGCCCTCCGCCAGGGCACCACCACCATGGAGACCAAGTCCGGCTACGGCCTGACCGTCGAGGACGAGTCCCGCGCCCTGCGCATCGCCTCCCGGCACACCGACGAGGTCACGTACATGGGTGCACACATCGTGTCCCCCGACTACGCCGACGACCCGGCGGCGTACGTAGCCCTCGTCACCGGCGACATGCTCAACGCCTGTGCCCCCTACGCCCGTTGGATCGACGTCTTCTGCGAGAAGGGCGCCTTCGACGGTGACCAGGCCCGCGCGATTCTCACGGCGGGCAGGGCGGCGGGCCTGCACCCGCGCATCCACGCCAACCAGCTGTCATACGGCCCCGGTGTCCAGCTCGCAGTCGAACTGGACGCCGCCGGCGCCGACCACTGCACCCACCTCACCGACGCGGACGTCGACGCCCTGGCGAACAGCCGGACGGTTGCCACGCTCCTCCCCGGCGCCGAGTTCTCCACCCGCGCCGAGTGGCCGAACGCCCGCCGCCTCCTCGACGCCGGCGTCACGGTCGCCCTGTCCACCGACTGCAACCCGGGCTCGTCCTTCACCTCCTCCGTACCGTTCTGCATCGCGCTCGCGGTACGGGACATGGGGATGGCGCCGGACGAGGCGGTCTGGTCGGCCACGGCGGGTGGAGCGAGGGCGCTGCGGCGGGAGGACGTCGGCCGTCTCACGCCGGGGGCGTACGCCGATCTTGTTCTCCTGGACGCCCCGAGCCATGTGCATCTGGCGTACCGGCCGGGTGTGCCGCTGGTCACCGGGGTGTGGCGGCGTGGAAGGGGCCCGGCTCCAAGCCGCGTATGAGGTGAGCCAACGAGCCGGCTCCCGACCCTCCACGTAACCAAGCAACCCGGCCCTTCCCAGGCCGGGTTGCTCAGTCACCGTCATGGTTCAGGCCACCGTCGGCGGCAGCCCGCGTCACTCCTCGACCGTCAGGCCCCTCCGCAGGCGCACCAGCGTTCGCGACAGCAGTCGCGAAACGTGCATCTGCGAGATGCCCAGCTCGTCGCCTATCTCGGACTGGGTCATGTTGGCGACGAAGCGGAGGGAGAGGATCTTCCGGTCGCGGGAAGGAAGTTCGGCGATCAGGGGCTTCAGGGACTCGACGTACTCGATGCCTTCCAGGCCGTGGTCCTCGTAGCCGATGCGGTCGGCCAGGGCGCCCTCGGAGTCGTCCTCCTCGGGCTGGGCGTCGAGTGAAGATGCCGTGTAGGCGTTGGACGCGGCCATGCCCTCGACGACCTCGTCGTTGGACAGGCCCAGGCGTTCCGCCAGCTCTCCCACTGTCGGAGCGCGGTCCAGTTGCTGGGCCAGCTCGTCGCCGGCCTTGGCCAGGTCCAGGCGGAGTTCCTGGAGTCGGCGGGGTACGCGCACCGACCAGCTGGTGTCGCGGAAGAAGCGCTTGATCTCGCCGACGATGGTCGGCATCGCGAAGGTCGGGAACTCCACGCCACGGCTGAGTTCGAAGCGGTCGATCGCCTTGATGAGGCCGATCGTGCCGACCTGGATGATGTCCTCCATCGGCTCACTGCGGGAGCGGAACCGGGAGGCGGCGAACTTCACCAGAGCGAGGTTCAGTTCGACCAGGGTGTTGCGTACGTATGAATACTCGTGCGTGCCTTCCTCAAGGGACTCCAGCCGCTCGAAGAGGGTCTTGGACAGGGCCCGTGCGTCCACCGGCCCCACCTCGTCGTACGGCGGGATCTCCGGAAGGCCGGCGAGTCCGTCGAGGTCCTCCTCGACGAGATCCGCCTGTTCTGGAGAGGGTGTCGACGTCGCCTGAGGGGTCTGCGATGCGTCGAGCCGGGGTGACATGATGTCCTCCATCGTTCTCGGCATATGGCCGCCGATGCCAATACGTGCACTGCGGTGTGCGGCGCCTCCAAAGCCGGCCGTGTTGATTCGTGTCCCTACTAGCCCTACCCGCTTTTGTCGGCCCACCGCAAGTGCGCTAGCAGGGGAAATGTCCAGCTTTGGGCGGTTGTTCGGGGATGGCAAGTCGTAGAGAGGTCGTAGGGAAGGAACCGCACGGCAGGAGTCGTGGTCGTAGGAAAGGCGTAGTGTTCAGGAGCGTCAATCAACAGCCACGACGGTCGGAAGAGAGAGACGGCATGGACCGCGGGACGGTCGGCAGCGCACAATCGGGCCGGCTTCTGGTCGAGGTGCGGGAAGAGGGCCCCAGCGCCGTCGTGACCCCGGCGGGTGAGTTGGATCACCACACCGCCGATCTGCTGCGAGAGCCGCTCGAGGACTGCCTCGAGCGTGGGTTCGCGCGGCTCGTAGTGGACTGTTCGCGGCTCGAGTTCTGCGACTCCACCGGGCTGAACGTGCTGCTCGGCGCCCGGCTGAAAGCTGAGGAAGCGGGCGGTGGGGTGCATCTGGCCGGGATGCTTCCGGTGGTGGCCCGGGTGTTCGAGATCACCGGTGCGGCGGCCGTCTTCACTGTGCATGACACGCTCGACGCGGCCCTGCGTGAGTGATCGCACAGTGATGCATGACACAGTCGACGCGCGCTGTGTGAGTAAGCGCACTCGGCAGGACATGCTGGATCGGCGCCCGGGTGAGTAACCGCCCGGCTGCGGTGTGCGAAGTTATGACTCAGTTGTCTCTGTGTGATCGGCGCGTTACCAGTGTCACAGTGCTCAGGCCGAATCAGTGGGTGTTCTGACGGATCGGCCGGGCAGGAGACATTCTGAATATGTCAACAAGGCCAACGGTAAGCCGCGGCAGTCCCGGATTCTGAGGGTCCTGAGCTTTCTGAAATGTCTTGAATCGTGAACTGGTGAATCGGTGAGGTGAAGCGCTGATGAGCACCACCCGGCCTTACCCGCCGGGCGACCGCGGCCCGGAAGCGGGCGTCTGCGGCGCTTCGGGGGAGGCCAGAGACGACGGGTCCGCGCGCCCGGCCGCCCGTCAGGCCCGTCGGCTCAACCTCGACGGCGCGAGCGGGGTCGTCCCCCTCGCCCGCGACTTCGCGCGCCAGGCGCTGTACGCGTGGGGCTGGCTGCCCGCCGCGACCGCCGACCGGCGGGCCGCCGCCGAGGATGTACTGCTGGTCGTCTCCGAGCTCGTCACCAACGCCTGCCTGCACGCCGAGGGCCCGGACGAGCTGTGGATCGCCTGCGACAGCAAGGTGCTGCGCGTCGAGGTCTCCGACCGGGGCACCGGCCAGCCCGCCCCGCGCACCCCGCACCGCGCCGGGCGCCCCGGCGGCCACGGGATGTTCATCGTGCAGCGGCTGTGCCTGGATTGGGGGGTCCTCCGGGCTCCAGGGGTGGCGGGCAAGACGGTATGGGCGGAGCTCGGGGCGCCCGCTTAGCACGCGGGTAACTCCCACCGAGGGTTACCGCAGGTTCGAACCCTTCTTCGTACGCGGCGGATCGATCGAGATCCGGCGCGTCCTTTGTCTTCCCTCCACAAGGCCCCGGGCGTACCTTGACGGCCGATCTGATGTGCCGTCAGGAATGAGGGGACCGTGTCATACCGGACGTACCAGAAACGAACCGCCGCGCTCGCGTTCGCCGCGGCCCTGGCCGGCTCGGCGGTGCTGATGGCCGCCCCCGCAGCATGGGCCGAGGTCGTCGACGTCGAGTACAACTGCAAGACGCCGATCGGTGACAAGTCCGCCGTCTCGCCCATCGACATCAAGAGTGCCGAGAGCGGCGGCGGCTACAAGATCACCATGTCCTGGCAGAAGGGGGTCTCGTCCAGCCCGGTGGAACTGGGCAAGGGCGCGATGAGCCCGAGCGCCACCATCAAGCTGGGCGGCGCCGAGAGCGGGACGCTCACGGTGAAGGGCCCGGCCAACGCCGAGGCCATCCCCGCCAACACCCCGATCAAAATCAGCGACTTGAGCGGTACGTACACGCCGTCCAAGAGTGGCAAGGTCACCTTCACGCCGGGCGTGCTCACCATCAAGGCGCTCGGTACGACGACCACCTGCGAGCCCGGCAACAATCCGGGACCCGCGCTGAGCCTCGACGTCACGGCGGCGGGTGGCGGCGGCGGTTCGTCGGAGACCTCCCCCGAGGGCGGCACCGAGAGCGGCGCGGACTCCGGCGCCGAGCTCCCGCAGACCGGCCCCGAGGACTCCGCGATCGCCCTCGGCACGCTCGGCGGCACGGTGCTCCTCGCCGGAGCGGCCGGGGTGCTGTGGCTGACCCGAAGGAACCAGGCGCCGCGCTGACCTTTCGTTTTTTCGCGTACGCGCAGGACTGGCCTCCCCCAGCCTTCGGCCGGGGGGACCCCCATCTCGCTGCGCTGGCCGTACGCCGCACCTTCTGGTCTGGAGCCGCCTGTGACATCCGTGCAGTCCGCCGCCCGTGGCCTCTGTGTCCTCGCTCTCGCCGCAGCACTTCTGCTCGGCCTGCCCGGCATCGCACCCACCGCCGTGGCCGACGAGGGCTGGTCCGTCGTGCCGTCGGCGGGCGGCCGGGACGGGCGGCCGTACTTCTACGCGGAGGGCGCGCCCGGTGCGGTCCTGCAGGACACGGTGTCGGTGATCAACCCGGGCGAGGAGCCGCTCACCGTACGGCTGCGGGGCGCGGACGCCGACAACAGCATGGAGGGTGGCGGCTTCTCACTGCGGGCGAAGCCGACGGACACCGGCTCGTGGATCACCTTCGCCGAGAAGACCGTGAAGGTGCCCGCGCGGACGCGCGCCGACGTTCCGTTCACCATCGGCGTCCCCGAGGGCGCCATCCCCGGCGATCACCCCGGCGCGATCGTCGCGAGCGGCGGCGGCCGGTCCGCGGCCGTACGCGTCCAGCTGCGGGTCGGCGGCCCGACCCTGTCCGCGCTCACGGTCGAGGACGTGGCCGTTGGGGACGGCCGTATCTCGTACGACCTGGTCAACCGCGGCAACACCGTGCTGACCCCGAAGCTCGCCGTACGCGCCGACGGACTGTTCGGCGAGGTGTTCGACCGCGCCCCGCGCACCCTCCCCGTCGAACTGCTCCCCGGCCGCCGCGTCACCCTCCGCGAGCCCTGGCACGACCGGCCCGCGTTCGACTCGGTCGACGTGAGACTCACGGTCACGGCGGCGGACGGGGCGCACGACGAGGCGGGCACGGCGGCGCGGTTCGTGCCGTGGGGAGCGGTCGCGGGCCTGGCGGGCGGGCTCGTGCTGTGTGCGGGCGGTGCCGTTTGGTTCGTACGACGTCGAAGGCGCACCGCGGAGTCCGGCGAGCCCGGTGGGCCTGGTGGACCCGGTGGATCCGGTGGTCCTGAACAGCCGCGTACGGAAGTCGAGTTGACGGGAGCGGTGACGTGAGCGGGAAGGTGCGGATTCCGGCGTTGGTGGTGGCGGTGCTCGCGCTGCTCCTGCTCCCCCTGGGCGGGGCGGCTACGGGCGCGGACGGGAAACCGGAGGTCAAGCTGTCCAAATCCCAAGCGGGAACGGGCGGTTCGATCACGGTGACCGGCTCCGGATGGCGGCCGGACGCCCTCCTCATGATGCTGATCTGCGGTCAGTCCTCCCCCGACCGGGGCGTGATCGGCGGTACCAACTCCTGCGCCAACTCGGACGGCCGGGCCGTCACCACGGACGAGAAGGGCGCGTTCAGCAAGAAACTGCCGGTCGTCGAGCCGCCGCAGCCGTGCCCGTGCGTGGTGCATGTGGCGACCGTGACCGGTCAGAAGGCGGACGCGGACGCGGCGTTCCTGGTGGCAGGCCACGAGGTCGAGCCCCTGCCGAAGGAGGACACCAGTGGGCGGCTTTCGGTGCTCACCGACACCCGGCTCGACGGATCGAGCGGTCCGCTGACCTGGTTCGGCGCGCCGCCGTCCCGCGACTTCGTCTTCACCGTCGGCAACGTCGGCTCCTTGCCCGTCAAGGATCCGGTCTTCCAAGTCGGCACCTCGCACGGCGTGTTCGCCCCGCAATGGGAGGAACAGCAGTGGCGCGGCACCATCGAGCCCGGCAAGAAGGCACAGATCGAACTGCCCGTCGAGCTGTCGGCCGGCGCGCACGGCGACTACACGGTCTCGGTGAAGTACGGCGGCAAGGTGCTCGCCGAACAGCCCTGGGGCGTGGGCCGCCCCTGGGGCGTGACGCTCTTCTGGATCCTGCTCTTCATCGTCGTACCGGCCGCCGTGTTCCGGATCGGGATGGCCGTGGTGGACCGCGTACGTCCGCAGGGCAGGTCCAGGCCGGCCGGGCGCTGGGGCTCCCGCCCGAGGAGCGGTGGCGGTGGCGGGCACGCCGGTCCGCGCCGGAGCCTGCGGCTGCCCGAAGTAACCGTACGCATGCCGAAGTTGAGCCTTTCGTCCACGGCGTCGTCCCCCCACGCAGACGCCGACAGCGACACCCGTACGAACCCGACCTTGCCGTGGTTCACCCCGGACGCCGATCCGGGGGCCGAGGCCGGTCAGCTCTCCGCACCGCAAGAGAACAGCCCGACGACCCCCACCAGAAAGGGAAACCCGTGAGCACGCTACGGAGAGTCCGGCCCGGAGACGGCGGCCTTGGGGTGCGGAAGCGTCCTAGAGCGAGCGCGGCCGGAGTCGCGCTGATGCTCGGTGGCGCGGGCATCCTGCTCGGTGTGGCCGCAGTGCCCGCCCAGGCGGCCGAGGTGTCGTACAAGACCGAGTGCGTACCGCCTGCGATCTCCGGGATGGATCCGGTGCAGGGAACGACCCAGGTGGAGATCACCGCGCCCGCCGAGGCGAAGGTCGGGGACGAGGTGCAGATCACCTGGAAGTTCGTGAAGGCCGCCTCCAAGAACCCCGACATCATCGACCTGGAGAAGGACACCGTCCAGCCGACCGGCACCCTCAAGGCGGGCGGCGCGCAGACCGGCGACATCGCCATGGAGGGGCCCCGGCAGAACCCCCCCATCCCGAAGAACAGCGACATGAAGCTCTCCGACATGAAGGGCACGCTGAAGCTGACGGCAGCCGGGGAGGTCACGCTGACCCCGGACGCGTACAACGTCAACGTCAACAAGCCCGTGTCCGCGGACACCAAGTGCACGCCGACGGAGGCGGTGAAGTCGGCCGCGACGATCAAGGTGAGCGGGGGAGACTCCGGGGGCACGACGGGTGGGCTGCCGACGGGGGTGCCCCCGGTGCCCACGGAGGTTCCGACGGAGCTGCCGACCGGCAGTACGCCTCCGTCGTCTCCCTCGGATCCCTCTGAGAGCGCGACCGGGGGTGACAGCGGCGACTCCGGTGGTTCGGACTCCGGTGGGTCCGGTGGCGGGCAGACCGAGTTCACGGGCAAGGAGGTCGAGATTCCGTACGAGTGCAAGACGCCGATCGGGGACAAGAGCGCGACCTCTCCCGTGCAGATCGACGCCAAGAAGGACGGCGGGAACTTCGGGCTGACGGTGCAGTTCAAGAAGTCGGTCATGGACAGTCCCGCGGACATCCCGGCGGACTCCGTGAAGCCGTCGATGGAGGTTGCGCTGGGCGGCGCGGACAAGGGCACTGTGCGTGTGGAGGGCCCGACGAACCCGGAGCCGATCAAGTCGGGCGATCCGATCGAGATTCCCAACCTGACGGGCACCTACAAGCCGGGGGCGGACGGTGAGTCGACGCTTTCGCCGGGTGTGCTGACGGTGGAGGCGCTGGGTACGACGACTACGTGTACGCCGGCCAAGAGTGAGGTTTCGCTGACGCTGGATACCTCGTCTCAGCCGGGCGGAGCCGCGGGTGGCTCCGCCGGTGGAGCGGGTACGTCGGGTGCGGGGCCCGCGTCCTCGGGCGGTGGCCTCGCGGACACGGGGTCCGACGACAGCGGGCTGCTGCGGGCACTGGGGCTGCTGGCGGGCACGACGATTCTGTTGGGCGGCGCGGTGTTCACGTTTATGCCGCGACGTCGCCTGCGGTAGCGCTCCGCTGGGGGCGCGGTTCGTATCTGCGGGTGGGTTGTGGTTGCTCGCTCCCCCACTCTCGGCTTCGCTCGAGCGGGGGGACCCCCATGAGCGGGGCCCCCATCGCGGCGGAGCCGCACATTGATACGGCCCGCGCCCCTGGGGTGCGTGGGTGGGCCGGGGCCGTGGGCCGGTGCGTCAGCCCGTCGCAGGGTGGGCGTGCGGCCCTTCGGCTGCCACAGGGCGCGGGTGGCCTGAGACAGAACCTCCGCGACGGGCATACGACGCACCCGGCCCACTCCCCTCCCGCAGGTGGGAGAGTGCGGGTGGGTGGGAGTGCGGGCTTTTACCGAGATCTCGATCTTCCCTCACGGTGGTTGTCCACTGCGGACTACCATCACCCCATGACCCGAGTACTGCTCGCCGAGGACGACGCGTCCATTTCGGAGCCGCTGGCCCGTGCTCTGCGCCGGGAGGGTTACGAGGTCGAGGTACGTGAGGACGGACCCACCGCGCTCGACGCCGGCATCCAGGGTGGCGTCGATCTGGTCGTGCTCGACCTCGGGCTGCCCGGTATGGACGGACTGGAGGTGGCCCGTCGGCTGCGTGCCGAAGGCCACACCATCCCGATCCTCATTCTGACCGCGCGCGCCGACGAGGTGGACACAGTTGTGGGCCTCGACGCGGGCGCCGACGACTACGTCACCAAGCCGTTCCGTCTTGCCGAGCTGCTCGCCCGGGTCCGGGCGCTGCTTCGGCGCGGGGCCACGGAGCCGCAGCAGGCGCCCGCCACGCACGGGGTCCGCATCGATGTCGAGTCGCACCGGGCGTGGATGGGGGACGAGGAACTCCAGCTGACGGCCAAGGAGTTCGATCTTCTTCGGGTGCTGGTTCGGGATGCGGGGCGGGTCGTCACGCGTGACCAGTTGATGCGTGAGGTGTGGGACACGACGTGGTGGTCGTCTACCAAGACCCTCGATATGCATATCTCGTGGTTGCGCAAGAAGCTCGGCGATGACGCGGCCAATCCGCGATACATCGCAACGGTACGCGGGGTGGGGTTCCGCTTCGAGAAGAGCTGAACCCCCTCCGGGAATGCGGAGCCGCGGATTGACGCAGCCCCGCGCCCCTTCGGGGCACGGCACACTGGACCTCGTAAACCAGCTGCTCGGAGGGCCCCGTGCGTCGCCGTCTCATTCAGTCCACCCTCGCCGTGGTCCTTGTTGTGATTGCCGTGTTCGGGGTTTCGCTCGTCATCGTCGAGACCCGGACCATCAGTGCCAGTGCGCAGGAACGCGTGGATCTGGAGGCGCTGCGGCTGGCCAGCATCGTCGACAGTCGGATTCTCGGGGATGAGCAGATCAGTGCCGAGATTCTCGAGGATCAGGTCACGGACGAGCGGTATGCGCGTGTCGAGATTCCGGGGCGGGATCCGATCGAGATCGGCACCAAGCCCAGCGGTCGCGTCATCCAGTCGAAGGAGGCCAGGGGCGAGGAGGGCGAGACGGTCACGGTCGAGGAGCCGCGGTCCTCGGTCACCCGCGAAGTCGGCCGTACGTTCCTGATCATCGGCGCGGTCGCCCTGCTCGCGGTGATCGCCGCCGTACTGCTCGCCGTACGCCAGGCCAACCGGCTCGCCTCCCCGCTGACCGACCTCGCGGAGACCGCCGAGCGGCTCGGCTCCGGGGACCCGCGACCGCGCCACAAGCGGTACGGAGTGCCGGAGCTGGACCGCGTCGCCGATGTGCTGGACAGTTCCGCCGAGCGCATCGCCCGGATGCTCACGGCCGAACGCCGGCTGGCCGCCGACGCCTCCCACCAGCTCCGTACGCCCCTCACTGCCTTGTCCATGCGCCTGGAGGAGATCACCCTCACCGACGACCCGGACACGGTGAAGGAGGAGGCGACCATCGCGCTCGGTCAGGTGGAGCGCCTCACGGACGTGGTGCAACGGCTGCTCACCAACTCCCGCGACCCGCGCACCGGCTCCGCCGTCACCTTCGACCTGGACGAGGTCATCAACCAGCAGCTCGCGGAATGGCGCCCCGCCTACCGCAGCGCGGGCCGCGCCATCGTCAGCTCGGGCAAGCGGCATCTGCAGGCGGTGGGCACCCCAGGAGCGGTGGCCCAGGTGCTGGCCGCCCTGATCGAGAACTCGCTCATGCACGGCGGCGGCACGGTCGCCCTGCGCACCCGCGTCACCGGAAACCAGGCCGTGGTCGAGGTGACCGACGAGGGCGAGGGCGTCCCCGCCGAGCTCGGCGCCCGGATCTTCGAGCGGGCCATCAGCGGCCAGAACTCCACCGGCATCGGCCTCGCCGTGGCCCGTGACCTGGCGGAGGCGGACGGCGGTCGGCTCGAAATGCTCCAGGCCCAGCCGCCTGTCTTCGGCCTGTTCCTGTCGCGTACGCCGAAGAAGCGGGCGTCGGCGGGCCAGGAGCCGGAGCAGACAGTGCGATAGCGCCGGGGTTGGTGTTCAGCGCACGCGCTGGAACTGGCGGGTCGGGCGGTCCTCCGTCAGGAACGATTCGGCACTGGCCACGGCCTCGCGTGCCGGGAGCGTGCGGAACACCCAGGTGCGGTAGGACCAGAAGCGGAACAGGGTCGCGATACCGATGCCGAGGAACTTGAAGACGTTGCTCTGCAGGGGGCTGTCGAGGCCGAGGCCGTAGGTGGCGGCGAACAGAATGCCGTTCTCGATGACCAGGCCGATGGCGCTGAACAGCAGGAAGAGCGAGAGTTCCTTGGTGCGGCCGCTCTTGTCGCGGTCGCGGTAGGTGAAGTAGCGGAACCCTATGTAGTTGGAGACGATCGCCACCACCGTGGCGATCACACTGGCTCGCACGACCTGCAGGTCCGTGGTGCTGCGTACGAGGTTGAAGACGAGAAGGTTGACCAGCAGTCCCATGCCGCCGACTGCCCCGAACTTGGCGACCTCCCGTGTAAGACGGTCGATGCGCTGGCGTACCGCGCTGCGCGGCGCGGCATGTGCCCCGCGTGAACCACCTTTGCCCATGGTGTCGCCCAGCCCCCGTCTCGTCGGATATGCCAACTTCGTCAACTTCCGTCGACTCCGCCATGTTATCCAGCTCTCCCGGTCCAGTCCTGGGCAGAGCCGCAGATGTGGCCGGTACGTGATGAACATGCGGATGTTTCGATGATCATGCGGGCTGCTTGGGCGCCCCGGTGCGCCCGTTACCCTGGGTGCGTGACGTTCCCGGTAGTCGGCATGGTCGGCGGGGGCCAGCTCGCTCGTATGACGCACGAGGCTGGCATCCCGCTCGGCATCAGATTCAAGCTCCTCAGTGACACTCCCCAGGACTCGGCGGCGCAGGTCGTCAGCGATGTCGTCGTCGGCGACTATCGCGATCTCGACACGCTGCGTGACTTCGCGCGGGGCTGCGATGTGATCACCTTCGATCACGAGCATGTGCCCACCGAGCATTTGCGGGCCCTGGAGGCGGACGGCATTCCCGTACGCCCCGGCCCCGACGCTCTCGTGCACGCCCAGGACAAGGGCGTGATGCGCGCGAGACTCGACGCGATCGGGGTGCCGTGTCCACGGCACCGGATCGTGAGCGATCCCGAGGACGTGGCCGCGTTCGCGGGGGAAGGTGACGGCTTTCCCGTCGTCCTCAAGACCGTCCGCGGCGGCTACGACGGCAAGGGCGTGTGGGTCGTGGGGTCCGCGGCGGAGGCCGAGGATCCCTTCCGCGCCGGCGTCCCGGTCCTCGCCGAGGAAAGGGTCGACTTCGTACGGGAACTCGCCGCGAACGTGGTCCGCTCGCCCCACGGCCAGGCGGTCGCATACCCCGTCGTGGAATCGCGGCAGGTCAACGGCGTCTGCGACACGGTGATCGCCCCGGCCCCGGACCTGCCCGCGGAGCGGGCGCTCCAGGCCGAGCAGCTCGCCCTGAACATCGCCAAGGAACTCGACGTCATAGGCCACCTCGCCGTCGAGCTCTTCGAGACCCGCGACGGCCGCATCCTGGTCAACGAGCTGGCCATGCGCCCCCACAACTCCGGCCACTGGTCCCAGGACGGCGCGATCACCTCCCAGTTCGCCAACCACGTCCGCGCGGTCCTCGACCTGCCCCTCGGCGACCCGCGCCCGCGCGCCGAGTGGACGGTCATGGTGAACGTCCTCGGCGGCGACTACCCCGACATGTACTCCGCGTACCTGCACTGCATGGCCCGTGACCCACAGCTCAAGATCCATATGTACGGCAAGGACGTGAAGGTGGGCCGCAAGGTCGGCCACGTCAACACCTACGGCGACGACCTGGCCGACGTCCTCGACCGCGCCCGTCACGCAGCCGCATACCTGAGAGGGACGATCACCGAATGAGCACTTCGGCTGAGTCTGCAGATTCTTCGACGGGTCCCGTCGTCGGCATCGTCATGGGCTCGGACTCCGACTGGCCCGTCATGGAAGCGGCGGCCCAGGCCCTGGACGAGTTCGAGATCGCGTACGAGGTCGATGTCGTCTCCGCGCACCGGATGCCGCGCGAGATGATCGCGTACGGCGAGGAGGCGGCGGACCGCGGCATCAAGGTGATCATCGCGGGTGCGGGCGGAGCCGCTCATCTGCCGGGCATGCTCGCCTCCGTGACCCCGCTGCCCGTGATCGGCGTGCCCGTGCCGCTCAAGCACCTGGACGGCATGGACTCGCTGCTGTCGATCGTGCAGATGCCGGCCGGGGTGCCGGTCGCCACCGTGTCGGTCGCCGGCGCACGCAATGCCGGACTGCTCGCGGCCCGTATCCTCGGCGCCCACGACGAGGAACTCCGGGGCCGTATGCGGGAGTTCCAGCAGGAGCTGAACGACCAGGCGGCGGAGAAGGGCAAGCGCCTGCGCGCCAAGGCCGAAGGTGCGTCGGGCTTCGGCTTCGGTTCGGGGAGCTGAGGGCGTGGCGCCGCTGACCTCCCTGGACGAAGCCCGGGAACTGCTGCGCCAGTTCCCGGTCGCCGACGGGCACAACGACCTCCCCTGGGCCCTGCGCCAACAGGTCCGCTACGACCACGACGCCCGCGACCTCGCCACCGACCAGAGCGCGCACCTGCACACGGATCTGCCACGGCTGCGCGCGGGCGGCGTGGGCGCCCAGTTCTGGTCGGTGTACGTCCGCTCGGACCTGCCGGAGCCCGTGTCCGCCACGCTCGAACAGATCGACTGCGTACGGCAGTTGATCGCGCGCCATCCCGCGGACCTGAGGGCCGCGCTGACGGCCGCCGACATGGAGGCGGCGCGCGGCGAGGGCCGTATCGCCTCGCTGATGGGCGCGGAGGGCGGCCACTCGATCGCGAGCTCCCTGGCGACGCTACGGGCGCTGTACGCGCTGGGCGTCCGCTATATGACGCTCACCCACAACGACAACATCCCCTGGGCGGACTCCGCGACGGACGAGCCGAGCGTGGGCGGCCTGTCGGCCTTCGGCCGCGAGGTGGTCCGGGAGATGAACCGCGAGGGCATGCTCGTGGACCTCTCGCACGTCGCGCCGACGACGATGCGCGACGCCCTCGATACGACCGTCGCGCCCGTGATCTTCTCCCACTCCTCCTCGCGCGCGGTGTGCGACCACCCCCGCAACATTCCCGACGACGTACTGGAGCGCCTGCCGGCCAACGGCGGCGTGGCGATGGTGACGTTCGTGCCGAAGTTCGTCCTCCAGGCGGCCGTCGACTGGACGGCGGCGGCGGACGAGAACATGCGCGAGCACGGCTTCCACTCCCTGGACACCACGTCGGAGGCGATGAAGGTCCACCGCGCCTTCGAGGACTCGCACCCCCGCCCGGTCGCCACGGCCGCGACGGTCGCCGACCACCTGGACCACATGCGCGAGGCCGCCGGAATCGACCACATCGGCATCGGCGGCGACTACGACGGCACGGCCTTCACCCCCGACGGCCTGCACGACGTCTCGGGCTACCCGAACCTCATCGCCGAACTCCTCAGCCGCGGCTGGTCAAAGCCCGACCTCGCCAAGCTGACCTGGCAGAACGCGGTACGGGTCCTGGGAGCAGCGGAGGATGTGGCACGCGCCGAGCGTTCCCGCAGGGGGCCGTCGAACGCGACACTGGCGCAACTGGACGGCTAGCCAGGGGGCTTCCGCCGCTGGACGGGATGCCCGATCAGCATGGTCGGAGCACCCCGAACTCGAGTCAGGAACACTGTCGCCGAGTTCGGCCCCTGCGGCTTCACCTTGCGGCGGAGTTCCTCCGGCTCGACCGCCGAGCCGCGTTTCTTGACGGTCAGGGTGCCGACTTGGCGCTCTCGGAGCAGCGCCTTCAACTTCTTTACGCTGAAGGGGAGCTGGTCGGTGATCTCGTAGGCGGTGGCGTACGGGGTCGGGGTCACGGCGTCCGCGGTGACGTACGCGATCGTCTCGTCGAGCAGTCCGCCGCCGACCTCCTCGGCGACCTCCGCGACCAGATGGGCGCGGATGACGGCACCGTCTGGTTCGTACAAGTACCGCCCCGGCGCCCGGACTTGAGGATCGGGCAGCCCACGGCCACGCAGGCTGCGCGGCCCTGGCAAGAGGGTGGCGCGCACAAGGCCGGGCTCGGTGCCGAACCACAGCACGGCCTCCTTCACGTCCCCGGAATCCGAGACCCACTCGGCCTCGGCGTCGCCCGGAACCGCCTCGTGCGGAATCCCGGGCGCGATCTTCAGCGCGGCACGAGGTGCCTTGAGGGCCGCCTCGACGGCCCAGGAGAGAGGCGGCGAATAGGCCTCGGGGTCGAAAACACGCCCGCCCGTCACCCGACCACCGCCCCTCACCGACCCGCTGCGCGCGGCCCCTCCTTGTCTGCCACCGCGCCTGGCGGGGTCGACAAAGACCGCGTCGTGCGAGGATGTATCGACCTCCGTGACATCCGACTCCCGTACGTCGATCAGGTCGCCGAGTCCGAGCGCGTCGGCGTTCGCTCGCGCCACCGCGCAGGTCAGCGGATCGCGGTCGACAGCCAGGACACGTACCCCCGCGCGGGCGAGGGCGATCGCGTCGCCGCCGATGCCGCAGCAGAGATCGGCGACGGACCGTACGCCGAGCTCCGTGAAACGCTCCGCCCGGTACGCCGCGACCGTCGCCCGGGTCGCCTGCTCGATCCCGTTGGCGGTAAAGAACATCCGCCCGGCGTCAGCGCCCCCGAACTTTCCCGCCGCCCGCTGCCGCCACCGCGCCTGCGCGATCGCCGCGGACACGAGCTCGGCGGGATGCTCCCGCCGCAACCGCGTGGCCACGGCCAGCTCCTGCGCCGGTTCGACCTCCCGCACCTCGTCGAGGAGAAACCGTCCGCGGTCGGTGAGCAGCGCGGCGAAGGAGGCCAGAGGGTCGTGATCGTCCACGGTTCCATTGTGGGCCAGTCGGTGGATGGTGCGCGCCCGGCAGCGGTGTCGGGGGGCTCGTACGGCTCATGCCTGTGAGGATCCGGGACCATGCGTTCCGTACGACAAGATGGCAGAACTGGCTTCAGTCGCGCTCTCGCCATGGCCGTACTCGCGTCCGCACTGCTCGCCGTCGGCGCCACCGGCTGTTCCCGGCCCGTCGACCCGGTCGAACGGCTCGACAAGAAGGCGACGTCCACGCTGCGGACCCACAGCCTCCCGGCCGCGACGTACCGCCGCTGGGGCCTGCCCGCCCCGCTCCCCCCGGCGCCGAAGCCACCCGGCCGCCCCGCCGTACGCCCCGCGGGTCCGGGCCTGCCGCCCGTCGTCGACCGCGTCCCCACCCGCGACAAGGTGGTCTTCCTGACCTTCGACGACAGCGCCGAGCGGGATCCGAGGTTCGTCGACATGGTCCGCGAACTTCGGCTGCCGGTCACCATGTTCCTCACGGACAGCGTCGTCGGACCGGGGTACGCGCACTTCGGTCGCCTGCGCGCGGTAGGCGCGAGCGTCCAGAACCACACCCTGGACCACCCCTACCTGCCCGGCCTCCCCTACGCCGGCCAGCGAGCCGAGATCTGCGGCCAACAGGAGAAACTCAAGCAACGCTTCGGAATCCGCCCCCGCCTCTTCCGCCCCCCGTACGGCGCCCACAACGACGACACGCTCAGAGCAGCAGCGGACTGCGGAGTCACGGCGGTGGTCCTGTGGCGCGACCCGGACCGCCTGCGAGCGGGCGACATCCTCCGCCCCGAGGGCCGCAACGGCGCGACCCTCGCGGAGACGACGACCAGAGTGCTGAACGACATCCAGGAGCAGGGCTTCACGGTGGCGCGCCTGGAGGACTACCTGTCGCCATCCAGCCCGTCCGGCGTTTGAGGACGAGGCGGCAAGGCCGATACGGGGGTCTGAGGGAGGAGCCCCCAGGGGACGGCGACACCGACCCAGGGTGCCCAATAACCGCGAACACGCCGGAGGCGATTGGCACTCCGCTTGACCGAGTGCTAATCGCGGTCATAGTCTCAGGTCTGGCACTCCCCAGTGGAGAGTGCCAACAACGCGACGGGCAGGTCCGGCACCCGCGACGACGGATCGACCTGGTCGCCACCTCAGACAGTTAACCCCGTGAGATCTCCGAAGGGGGAGGTCGGATCGTGACGACCGCCAGCTCCAAGGTTGCCATCAAGCCGCTCGAGGACCGCATTGTGGTCCAGGCCGTCGAGGCCGAGCAGACCACGGCCTCTGGCCTGGTCATCCCGGACACTGCGAAGGAGAAGCCCCAGGAGGGCGTCGTCCTCGCCGTGGGCCCGGGCCGGTTCGAGAACGGCGAGCGCCTGCCGCTCGACGTGAAGACCGGCGACATCGTGCTGTACAGCAAGTACGGCGGCACCGAGGTGAAGTACAGCGGCGAGGAGTACCTCGTCCTCTCGGCTCGCGACGTGCTCGCGATCATCGAGAAGTAATTCACCCAGGTTTGCTTTGAACTGCGCCCCTGGCCCCCCGCAACCACTAAGAAGCCGGGCGCCGGGGGCGCGGTTCGTTTTTTCCGAAAGGACTGACTCAGCTCCATGGCGAAGATCCTGAAGTTCGACGAGGACGCCCGTCGCGCCCTCGAGCGCGGCGTCAACAAGCTGGCCGACACGGTCAAGGTGACCATCGGCCCCAAGGGCCGCAACGTCGTGATCGACAAGAAGTTCGGCGCGCCCACCATCACCAACGACGGCGTCACCATCGCCCGCGAGGTCGAGGTCGAGGACCCGTACGAGAACCTCGGCGTCCAGCTGGTGAAGGAGGTGGCGACCAAGACCAACGACGTGGCGGGTGACGGTACGACCACCGCCACCGTGCTGGCCCAGGCGCTGGTGCGCGAGGGCCTGCGGAACGTCGCCGCCGGCGCGTCCCCCGCCGCCCTGAAGAAGGGCATCGACGCGGCCGTCGCCGCGATCTCCGAGGACCTCCTCGCGACCGCCCGTCCGATCGACGAGAAGGCTGACATCGCCGCCGTCGCCGGGCTTTCCGCCCAGGACCCGCAGGTCGGCGAGCTGATCGCCGAGGCGATGGACAAGGTCGGCAAGGACGGTGTCATCACCGTCGAGGAGTCCAACACCTTCGGTCTCGAGCTGGACTTCACCGAGGGCATGGCCTTCGACAAGGGCTACCTGTCGCCGTACTTCGTGACGGACCAGGAGCGCATGGAGGCCGTCCTCGACGACCCGTACATCCTGATCCACCAGGGCAAGATCTCCTCCATCCAGGACATGCTGCCGCTGCTGGAGAAGGTCATCCAGACCAACTCCTCCAAGCCGCTGCTGATCATCGCCGAGGACGTCGAGGGCGAGGCCCTGTCGACCCTGGTCGTGAACAAGATCCGCGGCACGTTCAACGCGGTGGCCGTGAAGGCCCCCGGCTTCGGCGACCGCCGCAAGGCGATGCTCGGCGACATGGCCACCCTCACCGGTGCCACCGTCATCGCCGAGGAGGTCGGCCTCAAGCTGGACCAGGCCGGTCTTGACGTGCTGGGCACCGCCCGGCGCGTGACCGTCACCAAGGACGACACGACGATCGTCGACGGCGGCGGCAAGTCCGACGACGTCGCGGGCCGCGTCGCCCAGATCAAGGCCGAGATCGAGACCACGGACTCCGACTGGGACCGCGAGAAGCTCCAGGAGCGCCTCGCGAAGCTGGCCGGCGGCGTGTGCGTGATCCGCGTGGGCGCGGCCACCGAGGTCGAGCTCAAGGAGAAGAAGCACCGTCTGGAGGACGCCATCTCCGCGACCCGTGCCGCGGTCGAGGAGGGCATCGTCTCCGGTGGTGGCTCCGCGCTCGTCCACGCCGCGAAGGTCCTGGAGGGTTCCCTCGGCAAGACCGGCGACGAGGCCACGGGTGTCGCCGTCGTCCGCAGGGCCGTCGTCGAGCCGCTGCGCTGGATCGCGGAGAACGCGGGCCTCGAGGGCTACGTCATCACCGCCAAGGTGGCCGAGCTCGACAAGAACCAGGGCTTCAACGCCGCGACCGGCGAATACGGCGACCTGGTCAAGCAGGGCGTCATCGACCCGGTCAAGGTCACCCGCTCCGCCCTGGAGAACGCCGCCTCCATCGCCTCCCTGCTCCTGACGACCGAGACCCTGGTCGTCGAGAAGCCGGCCGAGGAGGAGCCGGAGGCCGGGGGCCACGGCCACGGTCACTCCCACTGAGCCACGGACAGCTCGGACAGTAGGGCGGTACGTCCCTGACGACGCCCGGCGAAAGGCCCGGTACCCCAAGCGCGGGTACCGGGCCTTTCGCGCTGCCAAGCCGGATGCCCGGCCGCCTGCTCGGCTTCCCGGCTAGAGTTCGAGCGGGTCGAGCACTCCGAGCTGGGCCATCAGCCCCAGCCGGTCGTACTGCCACCAGCCCTCGACGATCTTGCCGTCCTCCCGGCAGCGGAAGATGGTCGTTCCGGTCATGCCGACCGTCCTGCCGGTCGACGGAATCCCCAGGAAGTCACCTTTGTGGGTGCCGTTCCAGGTCCAGCGGGTACTGACGCGGTCGCCCTGGGCGATCTGGTCGTCAAGGGTGAACGTGAAGTCGAACGCTCCGCGCCACATCCCCATCTCGCGCCGTATCGCGTCGAGTCCGATGGTGTCCTGGTCGTTGGAGGGATCGTGGTCGTGGTAGTTCTCCGCGATCAGATCGTTGAGCGGAGGCAGTTCACCTTTCGTGCCCATCGCCTCGAAGAGCCTGCTGACATTGGCCGCGTACAGCTGTTCGTCCCGTACGACGTCCAGGTCCGTGAACGTCGGCATCTCCTCGCAGAGCGCCACCATCTCGCGGAAGACCTCGTCCGTTTCGGGCAGATTCGAGTTCCGCATAGCCTCCTCGTACGACGGGAACTCGACGATCTCGATGATGTGCGACGAGTCGGACCGGTCCTGGCCGATCAGACTGTGCGTCGCCGTCCGCTTCCCCTTGGTCCGCTCGACCCAGGTGTCCATGAGCTGGTTCACCTCGTCGAACCGACTCGTCTTGCAGTCGATGAGTTGCACAAAGGTCATGACGCCGCCTCCAGCCCCCCTGACTCCGGCTGAATCCCCCATTTTAGTGAAAATCGCCCAGGAGTGTTTTAGTTGAATGAGCGACTTGAATGGGTGCCTTGAAATTGAGGGGTTTGAAATAAGGGCTTGAGGCGATCAGGCGCCGGCTGCGACGGCCGGGCGCTACTGCGGCCCGTATTTCCGCCCCGTCCTCGAGCTGATCCCGCCGAGCAGACCACGCGGGGTCACCTTCACGATGCCCATGAGGGCTTTGTAGCGAGGGTCGGGGATGGATACCGACTTGCCGCGGGCCAGGTCCGCGAGTGCCGTCGTGACCAGCTTGTCGGCGTCGAGCCACATCCAGTTGGGGATGTTGTCCGTTCCCATCCCGGCCCGCTCATGGAACTCCGTACGCACAAATCCGGGGCACAGCGCCATCAGCCGGACCCCGGACCCGGCCAGATCTCTCGCCGCGCCCTGCGTGAACTGCACGACCCAGGCCTTGGACGCCCCGTAGGTGCCACGCGGCAGGAACGCGGCCACCGACGCGACGTTGACGATGCCCCCACGACCCCGGTCCCGCATGGACTCCGCAGCCGCCGAGGTCAACCGGAGCACCGCCTCGCAGTGCACCTTGAGCATCTTCAGCTCGTCGGCCATCGGTACGTCCAGATAGCGGCCCTTGTTGCCGAAGCCGGCGTTGTTGACCAGCAGGTCGACCGGGTGCTTACGGTCCGAGAGGCGGCCGGCCACCGCCTCGATGCCGTCGTCCGTCGCCAGGTCCGCCGACAGCACCTCCGCCTCGATGCCGTGCCGGTCGTGCAACTCGGTCGCCTGCTCGCCGAGCCGCTTCTTGTCACGCGCCACCAGCACGAGGTTGTGGCCGTCGGAGGCCAGGCGCCGTGCGAAGGCGGCGCCGATGCCCGCGGTCGATCCCGTAATCAGAGCCGTTGTCATGGCCCAAGGTTATTGAGTGCTCGCCGACTTGAGAGCACCGGATTCCCGGATTCCGCCACACCGGAGTGACGGTCCGTCAACTCTGCTGCGCCATATAGGTCCGCGCCCTCTCGATCGCCTCCGGATGCAGCGCATCGCCCGCCGCGAGCAGCCGCGGCAGCAGCTCCCGCTCGGTGGTGACCGCGCGGAACTGGAAGGAGACGGTCACCTCGTGGTCCGGTCGGTGCACGATCTCGATCGGGTCCCCGGCCCGTATCTCCCCCGGCTCGATCACCCGCAGATACGCTCCGGGCGCCCCCTTCCGCGTGAACCGCCTGACCCAGCCCTTCTCCCCGAGATGGCCCTGGAACGTACTGCACGGAATCCGCCCGCTGGTGACCTCGAGGACCACCTCGGAACCGATCCGCCAGCGCTCCCCGATCTTCGCGCCGGATACGTCGAGCCCCTCCGTGGTGAGGTTCTCGCCGAACGTGCCGCTGACCAGGGTCCGCCCGAGCTCCCGCTCCCAGTCGTCGAGATCCTCGCGCGCGAAGGCGTACACGGCCTGGTGGTCCCCACCGTGATGCCGCGTGTGACACACGGCGTCCCCGGCCACCCCACTGGCCCCGACCCCCTTGGGCCCGGGCGCCGCCACCCGCACCGGCCCGGCCACCGGCCGCTTGTCGATCCCGGTCACACGCTCCGGCTGATCCGTGTGCTCGCTGGCCTCGGCCCGGCCCAGATTCAGAGAAAGAAGCTTCATGCCGGCACGCTAGGCGATGGGCGACCAAAGGTGCGGTGCAATATTCGGCAACGTACCCAAGATGCGCTTATGCTCAGAACGTGATCGAAGCCCGTCATCTCCGTGTGCTGCGCGCCGTGGCCGCCACCGGTTCCTTCTCGGCGGCGGGGCGTGAGCTGGGCTGCACCCAGCCCGCCGTCAGTCAGCAGATGAAGGCCCTCGAAGCCTCCGTCGGCACCCCGCTGCTGATCCGCACGGGCCGCGAAATGCGCCTGACGCAGGCGGGCGAGGCGCTTGTGCGCCATGCCGCGGGCATCATCGCCGGCCTCACCGCCGCCGAGGAGGAGGTCGCCGCGATCGCGGGCCTGCGAGCGGGACGGGTCCGCCTGGTCTCGTTCCCCAGCGGCAGCTCCACGCTCGTGCCGACCGCGCTCGCCGCCCTGCGCGCCGCACACCCCGGCACCCGGGTCTCCCTGGAGGAGGCCGAGCCGCCGCACTCGGTGAAGATGCTCCGCGAGGGCGACTGCGATGTGGCGCTGGCCTTCCGGTACGAGGGCGCGGCGGGCGCCGAGGAGTGGGACGACCTGGTGGTGCGGCCGCTGCTCAGCGACCGGCTCGTCGGGCTCGTACCGGAGGGGCACCGGCTGGCCCGTGCGAAGTCGGTCGCCCTCGGCGAACTCGCCGGGGACCCGTGGATCGCGGGCTGCCCCCGCTGCCGCGGCCAGCTCGTCGAGGCCTGCGAGAGCGCCGGTTTCACTCCGCGTATCGACTTCGCGACCGACGACTACCCGGCGGTGGTCGGTCTGGTCGGTGCGGGTCTGGGCGTCGCCGTCCTGCCGGAGCTCGCCATCGAGTCCGTACGCCCCAAGAGGGCACGCACGGTGACGGTGGAACCCGCGCTCCGGCGGGAGATCGTCGCGCTCACGCTGCCCGACCTGGCCCACGTGCCCGCGGTGGCGGCCACGCTGAACGAGTTGGCCCGCGCCGCGGCGCGCTGAGAAGAGCGCAGCCCTCAGCGGAGCATCGCCTGGCGAACTCTGCGCAGAAACGTTCCTTCAATTGTTCAGTTGTTCGATGGAACGCCCCCGCTCGGCGCCGAGGCCGATACCAGCCGGTTGCGGGCGCGTCCCATGAGCTCTTCACGTTCGTCCTCGGTGAGTCCGCCCCATACCCCGTACGGCTCGCGCACCGCCAGCGCGTGCGCCGCGCACTCCGCGCGTACCGGGCACCTCATGCAGACCTCTTTGGCCGAGTTCTCGCGAGCGCTCCGGGCTGCCCCGCGCTCGCCCTCCGGGTGGAAGAACAGGGAGCTGTCGACTCCGCGGCAGGCCGCGAGGAGCTGCCAGTCCCACAGATCCGCGTTGGGTCCGGGAAGGCGGGAGAAATCTGCCATTGCGTTGTCCCCTTGTGGCCGTTCAGGCGGGTGCGTGCCCATGATCGCGTGTAGACGATCTAAGGAGATGAAAATATGACTCATTGCGAATCTAGCTACAGACACCAGCGAATGGGAAGAAAAACGTCTGAATGGGGCATGCCTTGTGATGAAACCTTGAGGGTCCTTTGCGGGTGTCTGCACCGTGTCCGCGCCCTCACGTAGAGTGCCGAAGGTGGCCCACCGCCCCGTAACTCTTTCGAGTGACCGTCGTTGAGTGTGCTGAGGCGGTTGAAGGAACAAACGCTCGGTCGGACGGCAGAATCCGTCGGCGAGTATCGACCGCACAGGTGACGATTCGTACCAGCCTGGAGGCTCAAGGTGACGCGCAGCAGCTGTGAGAGCCGCGGAGGACAGTCATGACATCGGTCCTCGTCTGCGACGACTCCCCGCTTGCCCGAGAGGCGTTGCGCCGCGCGGTCGCGACCGTGCCCGGCGTCGAGCGTGTGACGACGGCGGCCAACGGCGAGGAAGTCCTCCGCCGCTGGGGCGCCGACCGCTCGGACCTGATTCTGATGGACGTACGCATGCCCGGTCTGGGTGGCGTGGAGACGGTCCGGCGACTGTTGTCCGCCGATCCCGGTGCGCGCATCATCATGCTCACCGTCGCCGAGGACCTGGACGGTGTGGCGCTCGCCGTGGCCGCCGGTGCCCGCGGTTATCTGCACAAGGACGCCTCGCGCGCCGAGCTGCGGGCGACCGTGACGCAGGCACTCGCCGACCCGACCTGGCGGCTCGCCCCGCGCAGGCTCCGCTCCGCGGAGATGGGTGCCGCACCGACGCTCACCGCGCGAGAGATCCAGGTGCTCGAGGGCATGAGCCACGGCCGGTCGAACGCGGAGATCGGCCGTGAGTTGTTTCTCTCGGAGGACACCGTCAAGACCCACGCCCGGCGCCTGTTCAAGAAGCTCGGCGCCTCGGACCGTGCCCATGCGGTGGCGCTCGGTTTCCGGTGGGGCCTGGTCCGTTAGGTGAAGTGCAGCGGGGGTAGGAAAACCCCCGCCTGCCGCGTGGTGGGCGGGGGTGGAGAGAGGGCCCGACAGGTGCCCGCTGCTCGTTTCGGCGCCGATGCCGCATCCTTGAGGTGTGGAGTTCCTCGGGGACGAGTCGGTCGAGCGGGAGGGGAGGGCGCAGGAGATGAGTTCCGGCGCACCTGCTCATAACGCTTCGGTGCACAACAACGAACGCGGTGCCACGGAACAGACGACGCCAAGGCACCATGGACCGATGCGCGACGACGAGGCGGCCACTGCCCAAGGGGCAATCGGTTCGCTCGTGCATCGTGCTGTCGACGGTGACGAGCAGGCCACGCACGATCTGCTCGCCCATGTACACCCCCTCGCGCTGCGCTACTGCCGCACCCGGCTGTCCCGGCTGCCTGGTGACGCACGGCACTTCGTCGAGGACCTGGCGCAGGAGGTCTGCGTGGCGGTGCTGCTCGCACTGCCGCGCTACAAGGACACGGGGCGCCCCTTCGAGGCATTCGTCTTCGCCATCGCCGCGCACAAGGTCGCCGATCTGCAGCGCGCCGCGATGCGCCACCCCGGCTCGACGGCCGTGCCCTCGGACGAGATGCCCGAGCGGCCCGACGACTCCCTCGGCCCCGAGGAGCGCGCCCTCCTCAGCAGCGACGCCGAGTGGGCCAAGAAGCTCCTGGCGAACCTTCCGGAGAACCAGCGTGAGCTGCTGCTCCTGAGGATCGCGGTGGGCCTCACGGCCGAGGAGACGGGCCAGATGCTGGGGATGTCTCCGGGAGCGGTCCGGGTCGCTCAGCACCGGGCGCTGAGCCGCCTGAGGGCGCTGGCCGAGCAGTAGGGCCGGCTTCCGGGATCCCTGGATCGGCGGGAGTCGGGCAGGTGGTGAACGAGGAGGCCACCAGGACCGTACGAACCCACGAAGCGGCGGAGCAGCCCATGGTGTGGAATCAGAGCCCCCAGTTCGCCGTTAGCATGGACATCCGCACCGATCAAGGCCATTTGGGGAAGGTGTCATGACTGCCAACGTCGACGGAGTGCCCGAGAAATTCGCGACACTCGGGCTGACCTACGACGACGTGCTGCTGCTGCCGGGCGCGTCGGACATGGCGCCCGACCAGATCGACACCGCCTCGTACGTCTCCAAGAACGTGCGGGTGAACATCCCGCTGCTGTCCGCCGCGATGGACAAGGTCACCGAGGCCCGCATGGCGATCGCGATGGCCCGCCAGGGCGGTGTCGGTGTGCTGCACCGCAATCTCTCCATCGAGGACCAGGCCAACCAGGTCGACCTGGTGAAGCGCTCGGAGTCCGGCATGGTCGCCGACCCGATCACGGTGCACCCGGACGCGACGCTCGCCGAGGCGGACGCGCTGTGCGGCAAGTTCCGTATCAGCGGTGTCCCGGTCACCGATGGCGGCGGCAAGCTGCTCGGCATCGTCACCAACCGCGACATGGCCTTCGAGACCGACCGATCGCGTCAGGTGC
This sequence comes from Streptomyces sp. NPDC006365, assembly GCF_042870755.1. NCBI lineage: Bacteria > Bacillati > Actinomycetota > Actinomycetes > Kitasatosporales > Streptomycetaceae > Streptomyces > Streptomyces sp. NPDC006365. The sequence continues at coordinate 203,230 of NZ_JBIAHS010000008.1, read as the reverse complement.
GCGAGGTGATGACGCCGATGCCGCTGGTCACCGGCAAGGTCGGCATCTCCGGTGACGACGCGATGCAGCTGCTGCGCCGCCACAAGATCGAGAAGCTGCCGCTCGTCGACGACGCCGGTGTCCTCAAGGGCCTCATCACGGTCAAGGACTTCGTGAAGGCCGAGAAGTACCCGAACGCGGCGAAGGACGGCGAGGGGCGCCTGCTCGTCGGTGCCGCCGTGGGCGTCGCGGGTGACGCGTTCGAGCGCGCCCAGGCCCTCATCGAGGCGGGTGTCGACTTCATCGTCGTCGACACCGCGCACGGCCACTCCAAGCTCGTCGGCGACATGGTCGCCAAGATCAAGTCGAACTCGTCGGGCGTCGACGTGATCGGCGGCAACATCGCCACGCGCGACGGCGCCCGCTCGTTGATCGACGCCGGCGTGGACGGCATCAAGGTCGGCGTCGGCCCCGGCTCGATCTGTACGACGCGGGTGGTCGCCGGCATCGGCGTACCGCAGGTGACGGCCATCTACGAAGCGTCGCTCGCCGCCAAGGAGGCCGGGGTCCCGGTCATCGGTGACGGCGGCCTGCAGTACTCCGGCGACATCGCGAAGGCCCTGGTCGCGGGCGCCGACACGGTCATGCTGGGCTCCCTGCTCGCGGGCTGCGAGGAGTCGCCGGGCGAGCTGATGTTCATCAACGGCAAGCAGTTCAAGTCGTACCGCGGAATGGGCTCCCTGGGGGCCATGCAGTCCCGCGGCGACCGCAAGTCGTTCTCCAAGGACCGCTATTTCCAGGAGGGCGTCGCCTCCGACGAGCAGCTCGTCCCGGAGGGCATCGAGGGCCAGGTGCCCTACCGTGGCCCGCTCTCCTCGGTCGTCCACCAGCTGGTGGGCGGTCTGCGCCAGTCGATGTTCTACGTCGGTGGTCGCACCGTTCCGGAGCTGCAGGCGAACGGCAAGTTCGTACGGATCACCTCGGCGGGCCTCAAGGAGAGCCACCCGCACGACATCCAGATGACGGTCGAGGCGCCGAACTACAGCCGCAACAAGTAGTCGTACGACGCCGTAATCGGCATCCGCGCGCGCGTGCAGCGCGGCCAAGGGCGGCCCCGGGAGCTTCGGGGCCGCCCTTGTCATAGGCGTCGGGGATACTGGAAGACGCTGCAACGAAGAGGGAAAGGCCACAGAACGTGACTGAGATCGAGATCGGGCGCGGCAAGCGCGGCCGCCGGGCATACGCCTTCGACGACATCGCCGTCGTCCCCAGCCGCCGTACGCGAGACCCGAAGGAGGTCTCGATCGCCTGGCAGATCGACGCCTACCGCTTCGAGCTGCCCTTCCTGGCCGCCCCCATGGACTCGGTCGTCTCTCCGGCCACGGCCATTCGCATCGGCGAGCTGGGCGGCCTCGGCGTACTGAACCTCGAAGGCCTGTGGACGCGGTACGAGGACCCGCAGTCGCTCCTCGACGAGATCGTCGAGCTGGACGCCGAGACCGCGACCCGCCGCCTCCAGGAGATCTACACGGCTCCCATCAAGGAGGAGCTGATCGGGCAGCGCATCAAGGAGGTGCGCGACTCGGGCGTGGTCACCGCCGCCGCGCTCTCACCGCAGCGCACGGCCCAGTTCTCCAAGGCCGTCGTGGACGCGGGCGTCGACATCTTCGTGATCCGCGGTACGACGGTGTCGGCCGAGCATGTATCGGGCGCCTCCGAGCCGCTGAACCTGAAGCAGTTCATCTACGAGCTGGACGTCCCCGTCATCGTCGGCGGCTGTGCCACGTACACGGCGGCGCTGCACCTGATGCGTACGGGCGCGGCCGGTGTCCTGGTCGGCTTCGGCGGCGGCGCCGCGCACACGACGCGCAACGTCCTGGGCATTCAGGTGCCCATGGCCACGGCGGTGGCGGACGTTGCGGCGGCCCGCCGGGACTACATGGACGAGTCCGGCGGACGGTACGTACACGTGATCGCGGACGGCGGTGTCGGCTGGTCCGGCGACCTCCCGAAGGCCATCGCCTGCGGCGCCGACGCGGTCATGATGGGCTCCCCGCTGGCCCGCGCCACGGACGGCCCCGGCAAGGGAAACCACTGGGGCATGGAAGCCGTCAACGAAGAGCTCCCGCGCGGCAAGAAGGTCGACCTCGGCACGGTCGGCACGATCGAGGAGATCCTCGCGGGTCCCTCGCACACCCCCGACGGTTCCATGAACTTCTTCGGTGCGCTGCGGCGGGCGATGGCGACCACCGGGTACAGCGAGCTGAAGGAGTTCCAGCGGGTTGAGGTCACGGTGGCGGACTCGCAGCACAAGCGGTGACGTGACGCTGCGCTCGTCTTGAGCGAAGGGAGGGGCCCGGTTGCCCGTGTGGGTGACCGGGCCCCTTTGCTGTGCCCGATTGGGCTGGTCATGGTGAAGTGCCGCCAGAGGTGGATCTCGCGGATCCTCGGTTGGTGAGCGGCCGCCGCTTCACAACCTGTGCGCCGCCCCCGTAGGCGTAGCTCCCCGCGTATCCAGCAGCAACTGTGCCTTCACCGACAACCCCTGGAGGTCGTACGTGCGGTGGTGCTGGAGCAGGATCGTCAGGTCGGCGTCGGCGGTGGCCTCGTAGAGGGAATCCGCGCGCGGGACCGGGCGGTCCAGAACGCTCCAGGATGGTACGTACGGGTCGTCGTAGCTGATGGCGGCGCCCAGCTCCATCAGCCGGAGAGCGATCTCCTGAGCGGGGGAGCCCTGTTGGTCGGCGTGGTCGGGCTTGTACGTCACGCCGAGGAGCAGCACGCGTGCGCCTCGGGCCGACTTGCCGTGTTCGTTGAGGAGCGTGGCCGCGCGCTGGATGACGTACTGGGGCATGTGGTTGTTGACCTGCTGGGCCAGTTCGACCATGCGCAGGGCACGGGTCTTGGGGCCCGCGAGGTCCCGGGGGACGGCGTGGCCGCCGACTCCGGGGCCGGGGCGGAAGGCCTGGAAGCCGAAGGGCTTGGTCTCGGCACAGCGGATGACGTCCCACAGGTCGACGCCCAACTCGTGGCAGAGTACGGCCATTTCATTGACCAGGGCGATGTTGACGTGCCGGTAGTTGGTCTCCAGGAGTTGCACGGTCTCCGCTTCGCGTGGTCCACGCGCGCGTACCACCTTGTCGGTGAGCCGGCCGTAGAAGGCGGCGGCCGACTCGGTGCAGGCGGGGGTGAGGCCGCCGATGACCTTCGGGGTGCTGGCGGGGGTGTGGTCGCGGTTGCCCGGGTCGACACGGCTGGGCGAGTACGCGAGGTGGAAGTCGCGGCCCGCGCGCAGCCCGGAACCCTCTTCGAGGAGAGGGCGTAGGAATTCCTCTGTGGTCCCCGGGTACACGGGTGACTCCAGGATGACCGTGGTGTGCGGACGCAGATGTGTGGCCAGGGCCCGCGCGGCGGCGGTCACCTGGGTCAGATCGAGCCCGCCGTCCGCGCCGCGCGGGGTGGGTGTGCAGATGACGGCGGTGCGGACGCGGCCGAGTTCGGCGGGGTCGGTGGCCGGGCGGAAGCCTGAGGAGAGCATCCGGCGCAGGTCGGCGGCGGACAGCGGTGCGGGGTCGCCGCTCTGGTAGCCGAGCGTGGGGATGCCGGCGGTGGCGGCGGCCTGGGCCAGGGGCAGGCCGAGCTGGCCGAGGCCGATGACGGCGAGATCTGCGGGCATGGCGGTGGGCCGTCCTTCCCAATAGCCGAGGCGGGACAACGGCGCAAGCCCTGTGGACAGAACGGGCGAGCGCAATGTCAGACTAGGAGTAAATATGACCGATTTGCGGGATTGTCCGGTGGTGATTCCGTGCGAGTCGCCGAGAGTTGTCCACAGGCTGGCGGTGGGTGGTGGCCGAAGTCGGGCAACGCCGTCAGACTTTGGGTGCGGGGAATGTGGGCCGAGCCTCGCCGACCAGATGAGGCCGGCTCGACGGAAAGCGGGAGGCAGCGGTGAGGACAGCGGCACTGGGACCGGCGGAGCGCGCCGAGTCACTCGCATCCATGGCCGAGCACGAGCTGGATCTGCTGGTCGTGGGCGCCGGCGTGGTCGGCGCAGGCACCGCTCTGGACGCCGCGACCCGCGGACTGTCCACCGGCCTGGTCGAGGCGCGTGACTGGGCGTCAGGCACGTCGAGCCGGTCGAGCAAGCTCATACACGGCGGGCTGCGCTATCTGGAGATGCTCGACTTCGCGCTCGTGCGGGAGGCGTTGAAGGAGCGCGGCCTGTTGCTGGAGCGGCTGGCACCGCACCTCGTGAAACCGGTGCCGTTCCTGTATCCCCTGCAGCACCAGGGCTGGGAGCGGCTGTACGCGGGATCGGGCGTCGCGCTCTACGACGGCATGTCGATGGCGCGCGGTCACGGACGAGGGCTGCCCATGCACCGTCACCTGACGCGCCGCCACGCCCTGCGCGTCGCACCCTGCCTGAAGAAGGACGCACTGGTCGGGGCCCTGCAGTACTACGACGCGCAGATGGACGATGCCCGCTATGTGGCGACACTGGTGCGCACGGCGGCGGCGTACGGCGCGAAAGTCGCCAACCGCGCGCGCGTGACCGGCTTCCTGCGCGAGGGCGAGCGTGTCGTCGGTGCCAGGGTGCAGGACGTGGAGGCGGGCGGGGAGTACGAGATCCACGCCAAGCAGGTCGTCAACGCCACAGGGGTGTGGACGGACGACACCCAGGCGATGGTGGGCGAGCGAGGGCAGTTCCATGTACGGGCGTCCAAGGGCATCCACTTGGTCGTCCCGAAGGACCGGATCCACTCGACGACGGGACTGATACTGCGGACCGAGAAGTCCGTGCTGTTCGTGATCCCGTGGGGACGCCACTGGATCCTGGGTACGACGGACACCGACTGGGACCTGGACAAGGCGCATCCGGCCGCGTCCAGCGCGGACATCGACTATCTCCTGGAACACGTCAACTCGGTGCTGGCGGTGCCGCTCACACGTGACGACGTGCAGGGGGTGTACGCGGGGCTGCGGCCGCTGCTGGCGGGGGAGTCGGACGCCACCAGCAAGCTGTCGCGCGAGCACACCGTGGCGCATCCGGTGCCGGGGCTCGTGGTCGTGGCGGGTGGCAAGTACACGACGTACCGCGTAATGGCCAAGGACGCGGTGGACGAGGCGGTGCACGGTCTCGACCAGCGCGTCGCCGACTGCGTCACCGAGGACATCCCGCTCATCGGCGCCGAGGGGTACCGGGCGCTGTGGAACGCGCGGGCGCGGATCGCCGCGCGGACCGGGCTCCATGTGGTGCGCGTGGAACACCTGTTGAACCGGTACGGGGCGCTCGCCGAGGAGGTGCTCGACCTCATCGCCGAGGACAGCTCCCTGGGCGAGCCGTTGCCGGCCGCCGAGGACTATCTGCGCGCCGAGATCGTGTACGCCGCCTCGCACGAGGGGGCGCGGCACCTGGACGACGTACTGACCCGGCGTACGCGCATCTCGATAGAGACGTTCGACCGCGGGACGCGCAGCGCACGGGAGGCCGCGGAGCTGATGGCGCCGGTGCTCGGCTGGGACGAGGACCAGATCGAGCGTGAGGTGCAGCACTACGAGAAGCGGGTCGAGGCCGAGCGTGAGTCGCAGCGGCAGCCGGACGACCTGACGGCCGACGCGGCACGACTGGGGGCGCCGGACATCGTGCCGCTGTAACTCAGCCTGCCCTCGCCGGGGTTGGGGGTGGCGCATTCCGATTGTGGCCACCCTGGGCACTGACTGCTCGTCGGGTGAGGGACAATGGAGGCTCTGTCGGGGCGGGTTGCATGAGGGGACGCATGTCGGAGCCGGAGCGGGACGGGACATCTCGTCAGGACAAGAGTGAACGTCTCCTCGCCGGTCGGTACCGGCTGGGAGAAGTCCTCGGCCGCGGCGGCATGGGCACCGTGTGGCGAGCCAAGGACGAGACGCTGGGCCGGACGGTCGCCGTCAAGGAGCTGCGGTTCCCGTCGAGCATCGACGAGGACGAGAAGCGGCGGCTGATCACGCGCACCCTGCGTGAGGCCAAGGCGATCGCTCGGATCCGGAACAACGGCGCGGTGACGGTCTTCGACGTGGTCGACGAGGACAACCGGCCGTGGATCGTGATGGAGCTCATCGAGGGCAAGTCCCTCGCCGAGGCGATCCGTGAGGACGGGCTGCTCACTCCGAAGCGCGCTGCGGAAGTCGGGCTCGCGGTCCTCGACGTACTGCGTGCCGCACACCGCGAGGGCATCCTGCACCGTGACGTGAAGCCGTCGAACGTGCTCATCTCCGAAGACGGCCGGGTCGTGCTCACCGACTTCGGTATCGCGCAGGTCGAGGGCGACCCGTCCATCACCTCGACCGGCATGCTCGTCGGCGCGCCCTCTTACATCTCGCCCGAGCGGGCGCGCGGCCACAAGCCGGGGCCCGCGGCCGACCTCTGGTCGCTCGGCGGTCTGCTGTACGCCTCGGTGGAGGGTGTGCCGCCGTACGACAAAGGGTCCGCCATCGCGACGCTCACCGCGGTGATGACCGAGCCGCTCGAACAGCCGAAGAACGCGGGGCCGTTGGAGAAGGCCATTTCCGGACTCCTTGTGAAGGACCCCGAGCAGCGGCTCGACGAGGCGGGTGCGCGGGCGATGCTCACCGAGGTGATCCACGCGCCCGAGCCCAAGGAGACCGAGCCCGAGCCGGAGCCTATGGACGCGACGAAGGTCGTGCCCTTGCCGGACGTGCCGGAGGCCCCCTCGAAGAAGGGAAGTCCGGGCGGCGGGGCCGGGGGCGGTTCCGGGACCAGGCCGGGCAAGGCGAGCAAGAAGGGCGAGGAGGCGGCCGAGCGGTTGCTCGGGGCGTTTCGTTCCGTACGGAAGAGTGCTGCCGCGTCGGCGGGGGCGGCCTCGGCGGCCGTGGCCGGGGTGCGGGGGAAGCAGGACAGATCCACCGCCGACTCCGAAGGCTCTGCCGAGTCATCCGGCGCCACCGAGTCGGCCGAATCCGGCAGCTCCGCCGAGCCCGCCAACTCCGCCGATTCAGCCGGCTCTACCGAGTCCGCCGGCTCTGCAGGCTCGACCGAATCAAAGGTTTCCTCCGGGGAGGGCGCGGCAACCCCGAGCGAGAAGACGCCCGCCGGCGAGAAGGCCGAAGCACCCGCGAAGGACAGCGAGAAAGCCGCCGTCGGGCTGAGCTCTGGCGGAGCGGACTCCCGTGCCGCGAGCGGGACTTCCGAGGCCGGGACTTCGGGGGCCGGTGGCGGGACGCCGCCGTCCACCACCTCGAGGGTGCCGCTCAGCGGTGTGGTGTCGCGGCGGACGTTGGTGATCGTCGCGGTGGCCGTGGCGCTCGCCGTACTCGGGACGATTCTCGCGGTCGTGCTGGACGGCGATGACGATGCCGGGGCCCAGGGCAACAAGGGCGGAGGCAACGCAACCGCGTCCAGCGGGGCGAACGCCGGAAGCGGCACCAAGCAGGACGAGAACAGCGGTACCGGCACGGACAGCGGTGAAAAGCCGGAGTCCGCTGCCGGAGCCTCCGGAAGCCCGACCACGGGGGGCACGCCGAGCCCGAGCCCGACCCCGAGTGCGCCGAGTGGAACGAACGGAGGCGGTGGCGGGGATTCGAAGGACATCGCCGCGTCGACGTACAAGGCAGGCCAGGGATACTCGATCGGGCTGCCGAAGGGGTGGAAGTACCAGTCCACGAGCGCGAGCGGGGACAGGTTCGCCGGTCCTGACGGGCAGGAGCTGCTGATCGCCTGGACGTCCACGCCCAAGGATGACCCCGTCGCGGACTGGAAGAACCAAGAGCAGTTCATGGCGCGGTCGCAGTATCAGCGGATCCGCATCGAGAAGGTGGGCTACCGCGGCTGGAACGCGGCCGACTGGGAGTTCACGTTCACGGAGGGCGGGACCAAGTACCGCTCGATCGACCGCGGGTTCGTCGTCAACAACCAGCTCGGTCATGCGCTGATGTACACCGCGAAGGCTTCGGCCTGGGGCAGCGATCTTCGCAGGGACACCTGGCAGACACTCACGCGGACGTTCGAACCGAAGTCCTGAGGGACACAAGAGGGATACGGGAGTCTTGAGATCTCGCATCCCCTCACTGCGAGTTGCCTCCGGCACGTATCGTGAGTGGTTGCGGACCGTACGCAGCCGGATATGCGGTCACAACGGGACGTGTGACGAACGGATTTGACCGACCGGGTGGCCGGGGGAGGCATCGTGGACGACTATGCGGGACGGGTCCTCGCCGACCGCTACCGCCTGCCGCTGCCGCCCTCGGACGAGTACGAATTCGCCGAGAGCCGGGCCTTCGACACCTACAGCGGGCAGGAAGTGCTGGTCAGGCAGGTGCCGTTGCCCGAGGTCGTCGAGGCGGAGGTGATCGACGCCGACGGCCTACCCGACGGGTTCGTGGCGCGGGACGGCGGGGCGCGGCGGTCGGCCGCGCGGCCCACCCGGCGGCCCACCGAGCCCGCCGTGCGCCGGGCGATCGAGGCCGCTCAGGCGGCGGCGCAGATACCCGACCACCCCCGGCTCGACCAGGTCTTCGACGTGTTCGCCGAGGGCGGGTCGATGTGGATAGTGAGCGAGTTGGTGCCCGCCCGTCCGCTGGCGGCGCTGCTCGCGGACCGCCCGCTGACTCCGTATCGGGCCGCCGAGGTCGCCGCCGATGTGCTGACCGCGTTGCGGGTGCTGCATGCGCACGGCTGGGTGCACCGGAACATCACGGTGCGTACGGTGCTGGTCTGCGACGACGGCCGGGTGATGCTCACGGGACTCGCGGCAGGTGCGGCCGAGGAGGCACTGTGCGGGTACGACCCGGTGCCGGTTGCGGAGGGTGAGGGCGGCGGAGAGCCCGAGGGGGCCGATTCCGGTTCCGCTTCCGGAACGGCCGCCGGTTCGCCGGGTCCGCACGGACCACCCGGTCAGCCCGGTCCGTCGGGTGGCCCCGGTCCCTACGGCTCGCCCGCTGTGCCCCATACACGAGTCCCTGGTGACGACCGGTCCGCCGTAGAGGCGGCGCCCGGTGGTCATGGAGCCGTGGCACCCGTTGCACAGCCGCCGGTCGCGGGGCGGCGGGCGTTGGAGCCGAGCAATGACGTACGGGCGGCCCGGGCCGGAGCCATCGCGGCCTATCGCGCCGGTGCGCGGGCAGCCGCGCGGGTGCACGAGGAGCAGCGGGAAGGACAGCACGGACAGCACACAGCGTTGCCCGCCCCGCGGCCCCGTCCCGCCGAGAGTGACACCGAGGCCGGGCAGACCTCCGCGTACGGCGTGGAGCACACTGCGCCGCCCGGCCAGATCGCCGACCCGTACGGAGTGGGCGGGTCGAACCCCTGGCATGGCGCCGCTCCCCGGGCCGGTGCCCCCGCGCTGCCCGGCAACGACCAGGGCCGGCCCGCGCTCCCGGGCCAGGCGAACGAAGCCGGAACGGGCATAGCGGGCAACGGATTTGGCGCTTCGGGCACAGGAACCGACGTACCGGGGAACGGAGCCGCCCCCGAGGCAAGCGGCGTACCCACCCGGTCCCCCGACTACCGCACCAACCCACACGCCCCAGTCCCTCACGCCCCTGACCAGCACACTTCCTCCGGGCCCACCCGCTGGACCCACCTCGTCCCGGAACGCACGCCCCACCGTGGCCCCACCACCGCCCTCGCCGCCGAGCGTGCACGCCAGGCCCGTATGGCGGTCGTGGGACCGGTCACCGAGCGGTGGGCGCCCGAGCAGGCCGGGCCGGTGCACGAGAACTGGCAGTTGGCGGCGCCGATCGGGCCCGCGACCGACCTGTGGGCGCTGGGCGCGCTGCTCTTCCGGGCCGTGCAGGGGCATGCGCCGTATCCGGAGGAGAACACCGCCGAGCTCGTGCAGCTGGTGTGTGCGGAGCCGCCCGCGTTCGCGGAGGAGTGCGGGCCGCTGAGGCCGGTCGTGGAGTCGCTGCTGCGTCAGGACCCCACCGAGCGGCTGGACTTCGAGGAGCTGCGCGGCTGGCTGCGTTCGCTCGTACGGTCGGCGCCCGAGCCGGAGGCGGGGACGTATGTAGTGGCGGCGCCGCCGGTGGATGCCACGCGCCTGCCCGTCGTACGCCGCCGGGGCGAGCTCGTCCGCAAGCGTCGTGCAGGGCTGCCCGACCGGCATGCCCGTCACAAGCGGCAGGAGAAGGAGCCGAAGCCGCGCCGTCTCGGCCGCACCCTGCTGGTGCTGATCCTGCTGGCGCTGGCCGCGGCCGTGGCATACGCCCTCGTCTTCATGCCCAAGGCCGAGCCGGACGCGAGCGGGCAGACCGGTGCCGCCGGGGGCGCCGCGCCCGCACCCGAGGCCTCGTCCGACACCGGCCCGAACCCCGGCACGGACGGGAACGCGGGCACGGATCCGCAGCCCGACGAGACCCCGAGCGCGACGCCGAGCAAGGAGAACAGCCCCAGCCAGTCGTCCAGTTCCGGCACGCAGACCACCGGCCCCGACCTCCCGCAGGGTTTCACGCTGCGTAAGGACTCCGAGGGTTTCAGTGTCGCGGTCGCGCGCGGCTGGGACCGGACGCCCAAGAACGGAAGCGGGCAGGTCGTCTACTCCCAGGGCAACTTCGAGCTGCTGATCGTGCCCGGACGCGACACCGCCAGTCGGTACGGCGACGATCCGATGGCCTATCAGCGCGAGGAGGAGCGCGAGTTGCAGCCGTTCCGCGACTCGACCTGGGCCACGTCCAGCGGGATGCGGCGGATCGACGTCGGCGGACGGACCATGGCCGAGGGCCAGTTCACCTGGCAGGACGCCGAAGGACGCGAGATCTACGTACGCAATCTCGCGATCCTCGTCGACGGCCGTTACCACGTGGTGCAGTTGCGCGGCCCGGAGGCCGAGCGGGACGAGGTGTCACGGCTGTACGAGCAGGCGTCGGCCACCTATCAGGTGACCGGTTGACGGCGGAACGCCCGAGCCGGATCGTCCCACCGAGTGCGCCGCCGAGTGCCCCACCAGCGCCGCGGTTACCGGCAGTTCCCGCAGGTCCCTCTATTACGCACAGGGCACGACCGTCACAGTGCGGTACCGAGTGTCCGCGCGGGTTCCCCTGTTCGATGGCCGGTCCCTAGTCTGAGCCTGTCAAGAACATTGCGGGGAAACGTGAATCAGATGCAGGGCGTGCTCCTCTCGGGCCGCTACCGGCTCGTCGACTCCATCGGGAGCGGTGGCATGGGCCGGGTATGGCGCGCGCATGACGAGGTGCTGAACCGTGCCGTCGCCATCAAGGAGCTGACGGCCGCGCTGTACGTGTCCGAGAGCGATCAGGCCGTACTGCTCGCTCGTACCCGGGCCGAGGCGCGTGCGGCCGCGCGTATCAACCACTCGGCCGTCGTCACGGTGCACGACGTGCTGGAGCACGATGGCCGGCCGTGGATCGTGATGGAACTGGTCGAGGGTCACTCGCTCGCGGACGCGGTCAAGGATTCGGAGCGCGTCGAGCCCCGGGAGGCGGCACGGATCGGGCTGTGGGTGCTGCGTGCGCTGCGGGCCGCGCACTCGGCAGGCGTACTGCATCGCGACATCAAGCCCGGCAACGTACTTCTCTCCCGGGACGGCCGTGTCCTGCTCACCGACTTCGGGATCGCGCAGATGGAGGGGGATACGACGATCACGCGGACCGGCGAGATCGTCGGCTCGGTCGACTATCTCGCGCCCGAGCGCATTCGAGGCCATGACCCCGGCCCCTCATCCGACTTGTGGGCACTGGGCGCCACGCTCTACACGGCGGTCGAGGGCCGGTCGCCGTTCCGGCGGACCACGCCGCTGACCACCATGCAGGCGGTGGTCGACGAGGAACCGGGCGAGCCGGAGCACGCGGGCCCGCTCGCGCCTGTGATCACGGCGCTGCTGCAGAAGGATCCGGCCACCCGGCCCGACGCGGCCGAGGCGGAGCAGATGCTGGCCGAGGTGGCGGAGGGACGGCGGCCGCACGCGGCGCAGGTGTACGTGCCGACTCAGCACGCCGTTCGGCACGAGCCGGAGGCGCGCGTGGGGCCCGCGCCCATGGGAGCGGAGACGGCCACGGGCACGCGGTATCCGCCGATGACGGGTCCGACGCGGGGCGGAGCGCAGTACGACACCGCGGAGACCGGGACGGACACGAGTAGGGGCAACGCTCTCGTACGGTCACCCAAGCGCCGTCGGCTGCGAACGCTCGCCCTGGTCGTGGCGCTCGCGGCGATCGTCGGCGGGGGTGTCGCGGTCGCGTTGCAGCAGTTCGGCAGGGGCAGCCACAGCGACCCCGCCTCCGCCACGCCGAGCCCGAGCACCAGTGCCACGCCGACCGAGGAGGGGGGCCAGGGGGCGGTTCCCGCCAGTTGGGAGCAGTACGACGACCCGGCGGGCTTCAGCGTCCATCTGCCCAGGGGCTGGAAACGGTCCGTCTCCATCGAGCTCCAGGACGGCCTCCAGCAGATCGACTACTCGCCCGACAAGGGCAAGCACCTCGTCCGTATCGCCGTGGACACCTCGCCGGACTTCAGCAGCGCGTACGACCACCAGCGCGACCTGGACCAGCAGGTTTCCCAGCGCCTTGTGGCCTACAAGCAGCTGAGCCTGAAGAAGGAGATCTTCCGCGACCTGCCGAGCTCCCGCTGGGAGTACACGTGGACCGCGCTGGCGAAGGACCCGCCGTACGCCCCGGGGCCTCGCCGCGCGATCGACGTGGGGTACATCGCGCGGGACGGCGTCGAGTACGCCATCTACATGTCCGCACCGGTCAAGGACTGGGCCACCACGCGCAAGCAGTTCACCTGGGTCCTCCAGAGCTGGAGGGAGGGCTAGGGCCGGTCCGGTCGGAGGGGCGCCGACATGATCAGTATAATCTCGCCGAACGTGATGTGAACATGCCGGAAAGGTCCGGCCGTTCATCGTGCAACGGGAGGCTCTCATGCTGAAGCGCATGGCTCGGATCGCGGCTGTGCCCGCGACTGTGGTGCTGGGACTGGCGGCCAGCACCGGACCGGCGTACGCCGGCACCAACACGGAGGCGTACCTGGTCACGGGCGGGTACACCGTGGGCAGCGTGCACTGGACCGCCAACGGTGACTTCCTGCTGGTGTGCGACCAGCGGAAGAACGGTGAGTCGGTCTGGGGCGGTGTGGAGCACTACGAGACGGGCGCCGTCTTCGACAGCCTGTACAACAACGCCGGCTCGGGCTCGTGCCTGGGCTTGACGGTCAACCTGGTGGAGGGCACGTACATCAAGCTCAAGGTGTGCAGCGCCTACGGCGGCAAGGTCAACTGGGACGACTGCGAGTACTCCCCGCGAGGCCGAGCCTGAGCTCCCGGACGTGTGCCGCCAACCCCCGTGGGTCGGCGGCACACTTGGCCGGTCAGTGCCGCGGAAGGCAGGGGTCCGGCGGGGCATGATGGGGCGCATGGGGACCGAGGCGGAAAACCTCCGTGTCATCGCGGGTCGTTACCGGCTTGAGGGCTCGGTCGGCCGGGGCGGCATGGGTGTCGTATGGCGGGCCACGGACCTGCTGCTCGGCCGGCAGGTCGCGGTCAAGGAGCTCGCCGTCGACCCGTCGCTCCCGGCGGAGGAGTCCCGCTCGCAGCGCGAGCGCACGTTGCGGGAGGCGCGGGCCGTCGCGCAGCTCGAGCATCCGAACATCATCGTGGTGCACGACGTGGTCGAGGACGACGAACGCCCGTACATGGTCATGGAGTTGATCGAGGGCAGTTCGCTCGCCGACCGGATCTCCGCGCACGGGCCCGTAGACGCGGCCGAGGCCGCGCGGATGGGCATCGCCCTGCTCGGCGCGCTGCGCAGGGCACACGGCGCGGGCGTTCTGCACCGTGACCTGAAACCCGCGAACGTCCTCGTCTCCGAGGAGGGCCGCGTCGTGCTCACCGACTTCGGGATCGCCCAGGTCGCGGGCGCGACGACGCTCACCGAGAACGGTTCGTTCGTCGGCTCCCCCGAGTACACCGCGCCCGAGCGCATGTCCGGGTCCAGGACAGGACCCGAATCCGACCTGTGGTCGCTCGGCGCACTGCTGTGCACGGCGCTGAGCGGCGAATCGCCGTTCCACCGCGACTCGTTGGGCGGCATTCTGCACGCTGTGGTTGCCGCCGATATCCATCCGCCGGGCGAGGCCGCGCCGATCCTTCCCGTCGTACGAGGGCTCCTGGAACGCGATCCCGACCGGCGCCTCGGTTCGGCGGAGGCGGAGCGGATGCTGCGGGCGTTTCTCGACACAGGCCGTACGCCACCGGTGCCGCCCGCGCCCGCGACGCCGACACGGCGGGACGTACCGGAACGGCAGCCGGTGACCGCGCCGCCCCGCATCCCCTCGCCCACGCGGCCGGCGAGGCTGTCGCCCCGGAGCGCGCTGATCGCGGCCGCGCTGGTCGCCGCGATGGCGGGGGCGGGTGTGTCAGCCGCCGCGCTGCTGATGAGAGGGGGCGGGGACAACGACCGTACGCCGTCGCCCACGAGCTCGGCGCCCGAGACGAGCCCCGGTACGAGTCCGCCGACGAGCCCCACGCCCTCGGGGACCGTCACGCGCTCGCCGACGTCCATCGCGGACACGGCTCCGTCGCCGGACCGGCCGCCCAGGATCCCGTAGCCGGTCGCCCAGGGCCCCGTAAAAGGAACATAAGGAACGTCGTGCGTCACGGGTGTGTGACCGGTGGGCGCCAGGGGTGGAAGCCAGCCACCTGGCGCGATAGAGATGGGCCCTATGAGCAGCAACGGGGGAGCCCCTTACGGGTCGAACGAGCCAACCAGTTTCGGTCTGCAACCGCCGCAGCCGGGTGTGCCCGGACAGCGGCCCGGCGCACCGCAGCCCGCCGGCGTCCCGTATCCGGGCAACCCGTACGCGGCGCCCACCCAGGTCGTGCCCCAGCAACAGGCGCCGCAGGAGCCCGGAACCGGACGCCTGATCGCCGGCCGTTACCGGCTGCTGGGAAAGCTCGGCCATGGCGGCATGGGTACTGTGTGGCGGGCCAAGGACGAGACGGTGGACCGTGAGGTCGCCGTCAAAGAACCCCGTGTTCCGGACCATCTTCCCGAACGCGAACGTGCCAACGTCTTCGAGCGCATGCGTCGTGAGGCGCGCGCCGCAGCCCGGCTCGATCACCCGGCTGTCGTGAATGTGCACGATGTCGCAGTGGTGGACGACCGGCCGTGGATCGTGATGGAACTCGTGCCGGGACGCTCGCTCGGCGCCGCGCTGCAGGAGGGCACGCTCGGGGTGCGCGAGGCGGCGAAGATCGGCCTCGACGTCCTCGGCGCGCTGGAGGCCGCGCACGCCGCGGGCATCCTGCACCGCGACGTCAAGCCCGACAACGTCCTGCTCGGCCCGCACGACCGCGTCGTCCTCACCGACTTCGGCATCGCCCAGATCGAGGGCGAGACCAACCTGACGGACACCGGCGGCTTCGTCGGCTCACCCGAATTCATCGCGCCCGAGCGGGTGTTGGGGCAGCGGCCGGGCCCTGCCTCCGACCTGTGGTCGCTGGGCGTCGTCCTGTACGCGGCCACGGAGGGCATCTCGCCCTTCCGCCGCACCAACACGCCGGCCACACTCCAGTCCGTCCTCAACGCCACGCCGGCCGCACCGAACGCGGCCAAGGGCCCGCTCGCCGACGCCATCAACGCGCTCCTGAACAAGGACCCGGCCCGCCGCCCGAACGCCGCCCAGGTCCGCCAACTCCTGGAGAAGGCCGCCCAGCCGCCCCAGGAGACCAAGGTCGTCCAACTCGCCTCCCCTGGCGGCAAGTCGATACGCATCGGCCGCAAAGGGTGGATCGGGATCGCCACGGGGCTCGTCGTGGCGACGGCGGTCACCGCGTTCCTGGCGATGGGCAATCCGTTCGCGGGGCCATTGCCGGACGGCTGGGAGAAGCACAAGGAGAAGGAGGTCGCGGCGACGCTGGCCGTGCCCCCGGACTACGTGCGAGGCGCACCCGACAGCGAGACGGACAAGGGGCGCTGGGTCTCCTACACGGACCCGAGCTACGCCATCTCGGTCGGTCTGACCCTGTACAAGAAGTCCGAGGACAGTCTCAACGAGATCGCGGGCACGGCCAGTTCCGAGGCCTACCAGGACGCCGACGCCATGGAGAAGACGGACGACAGCTCGTTCTCCGAGATGGCGGATTCACCCGCGCCCAAGGCCGACACCATCGAGACGTCGTACAAGGAAGGCAAGGCGGCGGAGAACGTCGTCACCTACGTCGACGACCGGACGGACCCCGACACGCCCCGGCCGCGCGAGGCCCGGATCTTCTACTACAAAACCAAGTCAGGCGACCTGTACAAGCTGTGGATCGACTATCCCGGCAAGGGCGACTTCACCGAACGTGGTCGGGAGGTCGCGAAGGCGGCGATCGAGAACCTGGACATCGACAAGTTGTGAGCTTCGGGCTGGCGTAGTGCGGTTATCAGGGCGTGGAGTTGGCGGGGGCCGGTGGTGAGAACGGTGTCCGGGGTGTCGCTCTCGCGGAGGAGGATCGTTCCGGCGGGGGCGGTGGTCGCCACGTACAGGCAGGCGGAGGCCTCCTGGCTGTACGTGGACTTCTGCCAGCGAGGTTCGGGCACGGCGGGCTCCTTCAGAGGTCTCGGGCGAGTTGGGCGATGAAGTCGCGGGACTTGGCCTGGGGGAGTGCAGCTTGTTGCATGCGGTCCAGGACCAGGTTGTAGCGCTCCAATGGGGCTGGGGAATCGATGAGTTCGGCGCCGTGGTCGGTGTCGAGCTGGACGGTGTCCAGTTGGTGGACCGGGCCGTGGAAGTAGTCGATGCCCTGGCCGGAGGTGTGGAACGGGCCGCTGTCGAAGGGGATGACGGCGATGGTGACGTGGTCGAGTTCGCCCACCTCGTTGAGGTGGTCGAGCTGAGCTCTGACCATCGTGCGGTCGCCGAAGCGCATACGCAGAGCGGCTTCGTGAATGATCGCCGCGTACGGCGGGGGCTGTTCGCGGTGCAGGATCGCCTGGCGCTTGATGCGGTGCGACACACGGTGCTCGACCTCGTGTGGCTTCAGTGGGGGCACGGTGTGGCTGAACAGGGCGCGTGCATGGTCCGTGGTCTGCAGCAGCCCGGGGATGTTGATGACGTGTGCCACGCGTAGGGCGGTGGCGTGGTGTTCAACCTCGGTGAGATCCAGCATGCGAGGCGAAAGGATGTCGCGGTATTCCTCCCACCAGCCGCGTCGACGTTCACCGGTCATCGCCGCCAGAGCCTCGATCAGCGGCTCGTCGGTGCAGTCGTAGTGACGGGCGAGCGTGCGCACGCGCTCGCTGCTGACCCCGTAGCGCCCCGCCTCGATGTTGCTCACGCGTGATTGTGTGGCGCCAACCAGGGCCGCGGCCTGTGTGGCGGACAGGTCCGCACGCTCGCGCAGCCTCCGCAGCTCGATACCCAGTCGCCGGCGTCGGGCGGTGAGGAGGGGGGTTGGTTGCGGCATCAGCTGCGACTTCCCGTTCGTACGTATGGCGCGTGTGTCACCCACACGAAGGTAATAGGGACTACAACCCCTGTGACTCATGGAATGTAGTCCATTAGTCGGTCTACGGTGAGTACCGAACCGCTCAACTGGCCCCGCCGGTAAGCCGGAAGCGCACCGCGTTGCCCGCAGCCACGCGACAAGCCACCGCCCGGCCGGAACCATCGAGCGACCTCAAGTTCCCCTACCGCAGGAGGCGTTCATGGCCACCGTATCCCCGCCGAAGGCCGAAGGGTCCACACCTTGGGCGTACGCCCTCCAGTTGCCGCATGATCCGCTCGCGCCGCGTATCGCTCGAGTCACGCTTCGGGCCGTCCTCGCCGGGCACGGACTGACGCAACTCGTCGACAGTGCTGAGCTGTTGACCTCGGAGCTCGTCACCAACGCCTACCGGCACTCCACCGGCTCCGCGACCCTCCGCCTCCGTGCCCTGGCCGGTGCCCGCCTCCGCGTGAGCGTCTGGGACACCAATCCGTACATCCCGCCGCCCTTCGACCAGCGGCCCGGGCGGCCACGGTGCCCCGTCCGGGTCGATTCCGACGGCGGGCGCGGACTGTTCCTCGTATGCCACTACGCGGACGCGTGGGGCGGTTATCCGCTTCGGGCTGATCCTTTCGGCTGCGGTGGGAAGCTGCTGTGGTGCGAGATCGGGCCGCAGGCCGTCGATTGCGTCGCCGCAGCGTGACGGCGGTGGAAGGGCGGGCGGCAGGCGCTTCCCGGCACTATCGTGGGAAGAGCGACACGCTCTGTAGTCAATGGAGGACTGTGGTGACCATCATGACCGAGCGCCCTGCGGCCATAGAGAGTCCTCCGACCGGAGCCTTCGAGGACATGCTCCGGATCGTCGAGGAGCTGGACACGCCTGAGGGCTACAAGGCCGAACTCATCCGGGGGAAGATCGTCGTGTCGCCGTGGTCGAAGCTGTGCTACAAGCGGGTGATGAAGTCCTTGCGGCTCCAGCTCGAGCCTCATGCGCCGGAGGGGCACGACGTTGATGTGGCGCCGTTTCTCTTCACGTTTCCCGGTTCCGAGCGCGGGTTCGGCCCCGACCTGCATGTCGCCGACGAAGCCGCCTTCGAGGCCGAAGGCCGTCACGCCGACGGTGCGGCGCTCTCCCTCGTCGCCGAGCTGACCTCGGCGTCCACCAAGGACGCCGACTGGCTCGACAAGCTGGACACGTACGGGCGTGTTGTCCCCGTGTACCTGGTGCTCGACATGCAGGTGGGGGAGATCACGGCGTTCTGGGATCCGTCGCCGAAGGGCTATCGGTCACGGACGACGGTGCCCTTCGGTACGTTCTTGCATGTTCCTCCGCCCTTCGACTTCGACCTCGACACCTCGGAGTTCACCGTTGGCTCGGACAAGAAGGATGGGGCAGACAAGGGCGTGCAGGGCTGAGGGCGACGTACGAACGTCACATTGTGCGCCGCGATTGCCCTGATCAGGGCGTTTCCCGCCAGCGGCCACTGGCGCGGTGTGTGCACTCCGTGAAGTCGGTTACCACCGGGTACCAAAAGTCTTCGGGCCGCAATACGCTGCGGCCCATGACGGACTCGCAGGCCCCGGCAAAGACCGGCACGAATCCCCTCGCCCCCGCACCCGCGGGCGCCCGCACGGCCGCCGACGTGGTCACGCCGGAGCTGGTCGCCCAGCTCACCAAGGGCGTGGCCGGCTCGGGGCGTACCGCCAACCACACGCCGTTCACCGGCGAGAAGCTGGCCGATCTGCCCGAGTCCACCCCCGAGGACGTACAGAAGGCGTTCGAGCAGGCCCGCGCGGCCCAGGCGGTCTGGGCGCAGGTGCCCGTACGGCAGCGCGCCGCCGTCCTCCTGCGCTTCCACGACCTGGTGCTGGAGCGTCAGGCCGAAGTCCTCGACCTCATCCAGCTGGAGACCGGCAAGGCCCGGCTGCACGCGCACGAAGAGGTGCAGGCGGTGGCGGTGGCGGCCCGTCACTACGGCCGCAAGGCTTCCTCGTACCTCAGGCCCAAGCGGCACACCGGCGCCGTGCCGACCCTCACCAAGGTCACCGAACTGCGACAGCCGCGCGGCGTCGTCGGGCAGATCGCGCCCTGGAACTACCCCCTGGAGCTGTCGGTCGGCGACGCGCTGCCCGCCTTCGTCGCGGGCAACGCGGTCGTGATGAAGCCCGACACGGAGACCTGCCTGACCGCACTGTGGGCTCGTGACCTGCTGATCGAGGCGGGGCTGCCCATAGAGGTGTTCCAGATCGTCATCGGCGAAGGCCCGGTCGTGGGGCCCGAGGTGGTCAGGCACGCCGACTACGTCTCCTTCACGGGCTCCACCCGCACCGGCCGCGAGGTCGCTCAGAGCGCGGCAGGCCGTTTGGTCGGCGTCTCCCTCGAACTCGGCGGCAAGAACGCCATGCTGGTGCTCGACGACGCCGACATCGACAAGGCCGCGGCGGGTGCCGTGCGCGCCTGCTTCTCCTCCGCGGGGCAACTGTGCATTTCCATCGAGCGGTTGTACGTCCACGAGTCGATCGCCGACGCCTTCGTGGAGCGCTTCTCCGCGCGCACCAAGGCTATGCGGCTCGGTACGTCTCTCGCATACGGCGCCGAGATGGGTTCGCTGGCCGGTGAACGCCAGCTCCAGGCCGTGACCCGGCATGTCGACGAGGCCGTCGCCAAGGGCGCCAAGCTGGTCGCCGGCGGCGTGGCCCGCCCGGACATCGGTCCGTACTTCTTCGAGCCCACCATCCTCGACGGCGTCGAGGCGCCGATGGCCGTCTGCAGCGAGGAGACCTTCGGCCCGGTCGTCTCCATCTACCGCGTCAAGGACGAGGACGAGGCGATCGAGCTCGCCAACTCCACGCCGTACGGCCTCAACGCGTCGGTCTGGACGAAGGACGGCCGCCGCGGCGCCAAGGTCGCCGCCCGGCTGCGTACCGGAACGGTCAACATCAACGAGGGCTACGCCTCCGCGTACGGCAGCGTCCAGTCGCCGATGGGCGGAATGAAGGACTCCGGCCTCGGCCGCCGCCATGGCTCCGAGGGCATCCTCAAGTACACCGAGGCGCAGACGATCGCCCACCAGCGGATCATGCCGATGGCACCGGCGTTCGGGATGGACGACGAGAAGTACGCGCAGTTCATGAGCCGCAGCCTCCGGGTGATGAAGGCACTCCGGTTCAGGTAGGCACTCCGGTTCAGGTGAGTGCGCCCCTTCAGGGGCGCGGGGCGGTGACATTTGCGGCGCCGCCGCGTGGGCGCGAGCAACCACAACGGGTCCCCAGCGAGGAGACAACATGCGGCAGCCAGACGAGTCCTACGACTACGACGTGGTCGTCGTGGGTTCCGGCTTCGGCGGCTCGGTCACCGCCCTGCGCCTGACCGAAAAGGGCTACCGGGTCGGCGTCCTCGAAGCCGGCCGCCGCTTCACCCCCGAGTCGCTGCCCAAGAACTCCTGGGACCTCAAGAACTACCTCTGGGCGCCGAAGCTCGGCATGTACGGCATCCAGCGCATCCATCTCCTCGGCAATGTCATGGTGCTGGCGGGCGCCGGCGTCGGCGGCGGTTCGCTGAACTACGCCAACACCCTCTACGTACCGCCGAAGCCCTTCTTCCAGGACCCGCAGTGGAAGGACATCACGGACTGGCAGGAGGAGTTGAAGCCGTACTACGACCAGGCGCGACGGATGCTCGGCGTACGGCTCAATCCCACGATGACGCCGTCCGACGTCCACCTCAAGGCGGCGGCCGAGCGGATGGGCGTGGGGGACACCTTCCACCTCGCGCCGGTCGGCGTCTTCTTCGGTGACGGCGAGGACACCGACGGGACGGTGAAGGCAAGGCCCGGACAGCAGGTCGCCGACCCCTACTTCGGCGGCGCGGGCCCCGCCCGCAAGGCATGCACCGAGTGCGGGGAGTGCATGACCGGCTGCCGGCACGGCGCCAAGAACTCCCTCGTCGAGAACTACCTGTACCTCGCCGAGAAGGCGGGCGCGGTCGTCCACCCGTTGACGACGGTCGTATCCGTCACCGACGACTCGCAGGACGGGTACGCCGTCGCCACGCTCCCGACCGACCAGAAGCGCAAGGGCGAGGGACGGGTCTTCAGGGCCCGCCGGGTCGTCCTGGCGGCCGGTACGTACGGCACGCAGACCCTGCTGCACCGCATGAAAGCGGGCGGCCAACTCCCGTACCTCTCCGGCAGGCTGGGCGATCTGACCCG
Source organism: Streptomyces sp. NPDC006365 (assembly GCF_042870755.1). NCBI lineage: Bacteria > Bacillati > Actinomycetota > Actinomycetes > Kitasatosporales > Streptomycetaceae > Streptomyces > Streptomyces sp. NPDC006365. Next base: position 181,617 of record NZ_JBIAHS010000008.1, on the reverse strand, counting down.
TACCAACTCCGAGGCCCTGGTCGGCGCGCAGACGGACAACCGGCGCTATCGCAAGGCCACCGGCGAGGCGAAGGTCGACTTCACCCGCGGGGTCGCGATCACCTCATCGATCCATCCCGACGCGAACACCCACATCGAGCCGGTCCGCTACGGCAAGGGCTCGAACTCGATGGGCGGCCTGTCCATCGTCCAAGTCCCGTACGCCGAAGGGTCGTCGAGAGTCCTCGGCTTTCTGTCCCACGCGGCCCGGCATCCGCTGCTCGTGCTCCGCTCGCTGTCCAACCGCCGCTGGTCGGAGCGGACGATCATCGGGCTCGTCATGCAGTCCCTCGACAACTCCCTGACGACCTATCTGAAGCCGAAGGGTGCGGGCAAGGGGCTGCTGACCGCACGTCAGGGACATGGCTCGCCCAACCCCAAGCAGATCAGGGTGGCTTCGGAGGCGGCGTCGGCGATCGCCGCGGAGATCAACGGTTTCGCGGGCAGCAATGTGGGCGAGCTGATGGGTACGCCGCTGACGGCCCACTTCCTGGGCGGCTGCCCGATCGGCGCGTCCGCCGACGAGGGCGTCATCGACCCGTACCACCGGCTGTACGGGCACCCGGGCATCTCGGTCGTCGACGGCGCCGCGGTCTCCGCGAACCTCGGCGTCAACCCGTCCCTGACCATCACCGCCCAGGCCGAGCGCGCGATGTCGTACTGGCCCAACAAGGGCGAGGCGGACCCGCGTCCGGCGCCGGGAGCCGCGTACGAACGCCTGAAGCCGGTCGAGCCCCGCTCGCCCGTCGTCCCGGCGGACGCCTTCGGCGCGCTGCGGCTGCCGTTCCTGGGGATGCCGGCGGTGCCGCCGAAGAAGTGACGGCAACGAAAGGGAAGCAGTAACGGCAACGAAAAGAAGGACCTGCGCCCCCCTCCGAGCGCAGGTCCTTCTCTTCGTGAGTGAAGCGTTATGCCTTACGCGTCAGCGCCGAGCGTTACGCGTCGGCACCGGTCTTGCGGCGCTTCATGGCGAACACGACACCGGCGCCCGCGACGATGGCGATACCGCCGACGGTGCCGATGACCGGGAGGTTGGAGCTGGAACCGGTCTCGGCGAGCTCACCGGAGACCTTCTCCAGACCGCCCTGCGGCCGCTTGCCATCAGTCGGCTTGCCGTCAGCCGGCTTGCCTTCGCCGTCCCCGGGCTTGGCGATACCCGGGTCCGGGTTGGAGACACCGGCCGCCAGGACGACGAAGTCGTAGTCGGCTTCGCTGCCGGCGACACAGTCCTTGCCCTTGACGTTGTCGACGTAGACGCCCGCGGCGAAGGAGTAGGCGTCACCCGCCGGCGCGTTCTTGGCGATGCTCACTCGCATCTCGTAGCTGATCGACTCGCCGGACTTGAGCACGTCGCTGGTGCTGAAGAAGCCACCGGCCCAGTCCGCGTCACCGAGGTTCTTCCACGTGCCGTCGAGCTTGGACTTGTACTGGAGGGTGACGAAGGGGCTGAGGTACTTGTTCTCGTCCAATTCGTAGTTCTCGACCTCGGCGAAGAGGGAGATCTTCTTCACGTCGAAGTCGGACTTGTTGGCGGCGTTTATGGTGAACCCGTGGAAGCCACTGCCCGCGGCGATCTTGCCCGGCAGACCGGAGATGCTGGTGACGACCGTGTCCGAAGCGTACTGGTCATCCACCTCCTCGCAGAACGGCAACTCCTCTTCCAGGGCGGGCACGGTCACGTCCGGTCCCTCGGACGGCGACGGGCTGGGCTTTTCGTCGTCCTCGCCCGACTGGTCGTCGCCGCTGGTGTCTTCGGCACCGGTGTCGTCGCCAGTCGCGTCGTCGCCCGACCCAGTGTTGCCACCGGTGGTGTCGTCACCGCCGGTGGCGGTGTCGTCGTCCGAGCCAGTGTTGTCACCGGTGGTGTCGTCACCGCCGGTGGTGTCGCCCCCGGTGGCGGTGTCGTCGTCCGAGCCCGTGCTGTCCTCGGTGGTGTCGTCACCGCCGGTGGTGTCGCCCCCGGTGGCGGTGTCGCCCCCGGTCGAACCGCCCGTCGTCGTGGTGGTGGTCGTGGTGTCGCCGTCGGTGGCATACACGACCGGTGCCGACAGCAGCGACAGCGGAGCTATGACAGCCGTAGCGGCCGCAGCGGCCAGAGCACGGCGAAGCTTCATGAAGACCTCGAAAAGTCCGGTGTACTGCGGCATCGCAGTACGAAATTTTGGGGGGCCTACGCGTGTGGGGTCGCGGGTACAGCCGTTGATTTCGCAAGTGAGACCTGTGACTCCTGTGAATGGTTGTCCTCGAACTCACATAATTCTTATGTGTGCTGGATCACATCTAGGCGGTTCGAAGAGGTCAGCTTCAGGACCGCTCGCCATGGGCCGGATCGTGGTGCCTGGCCCTGGGCGGAACCCGTGACTGGCGGGCGAACGGTCCGCAGGCCGGACAGTCCTGCGCCACCTCGTCCACCTCGCGGTGCGGAAGTGGCCGCCGCGAGAGACGACAGGTGTCGCCGGCGGTGACCGTCGTGTCGTGCGACGGCCTGCCTGTGGGGCGCAGCTGGGCAAATTTGTTCACTGTTGAGGTAATCCGAACGCCATGGCTCATTGGGGCATATTCGCTTCGCTTGTGCGTGGTGTCCCACCAGTCACTTTGGTCACATGTTCATCACGGCGAGTTTGATGTTGCTCCTTCTTGTGAAAGTTCCGCGCTGAATTTGTCATGGCCTGTTCTGAACCATCTGGGGTGGGGATTTGAGATCGAGGCGGAGGCGTCGGGGCGGCGGCGTGGCTGATGGGCGAGCCCGTCGCTTGCTGTGCTCAACGACCGCGGTTGCTCTGCTGGTGGCCGTCCCGGTACTCGGGTCGGAACCGGCGGCTCGGGCGGCCGCGGAGGACGCCCCCTCGAAGTTGTCGGAGGGACAGCAGGCCCTCGCAGAGGCGCAGGAGTCCGGCCGGCGCGTCGAGGTGACCGGGGAGCGGTCGGAGCGTACGACTGTGTACGCCAACCCGGATGGGTTCAGGTTCACGTTGGAGGAGTCCGCTGTCCCGGTGCGGGTGGCCAAGCCCGGGGGCGGTTGGCAGGCGCCGGACGCGACGCTGGAGGTGAGCTCGGACGGGTCGGTCGCACCGAAGGCGGCGGCGGTGGAGATGGAGTTCTCCGGTGGCGGGGAGAACCAATCTCTGGTCAAGATCGAAGAGCGTGGGCGCTCGCTGGCGCTGGGGTGGCCGGGGAAGCTGCCGGAGCCGGAGCTGGATGGTTCCAGTGCGCTCTACTCCGAGGTGCTGCCGGGCATTGACCTGAAGGTGACGGCTTTGGTCGAGGGTTTCCGGCACGTTCTTGTGGTCAAGACACCGGAGGCGGCGGCACGTTCGGAGCTGGAAAGGATTGACTATTCCCTGAAGGCGGAGGGGCTGAAGCTCCTCGAGGGAGAAGCGGGCAACCTCACGGCGGTGGATGCGGACGGCAACCGGGTCTTCCGTGCGCCGCCTGCGCAGATGTGGGATTCGGCGGGGACGGCTGACAGCGCCACCGGGGTTACCACGCAGTTGATGTCGGCCGTGTCCCTTGCCGAGCCGGAGGGTTCGGACCCGGCCGGGAGAGGCGCTTCGGTGGTGGAGGGGATAGAGCCCGAGCCCGGCGACACGGTGACCAGCATGGAGGTGGAGGTCACCAGTGATGCGCTGGCGGTGATTCCCGACCCGGAGATGCTGGCCAATACGGAGCCGTCGGCGTTTCCGCTGTACATCGATCCGACGGTGACCTGGAGTGAGTCGGAGCGGACTCTGCTGCGCAGTGACGGCTATGAGTCGTACGGCTGGGGCAACGGCGACGATGGTCTGGGCAAGGGCGTGGGCAAGTGCGGCAACTGGGGCGGCTACTACTGTGGCCCGGGGTATGTCCAGCGACTGTACTTCGAGTTCTCCCCGGCCAGCCTGAAGGGCAAGAGGGTGTTGGACGCCACGTTCCGGGTGACGGAGCCGTGGGCGTTCCAGTGTGATCCGCGCTGGGTGGATCTGCTTCGTACGAGCAACATCTCTTCGTCGACCGCGTGGTCTTCCCGGCCCAGGCACCTGGACCTGATGGGGGACCGGTATGTGTCGGCCGGCCGGGGCTCGCTGTGCGATCCGGATTCGCCGGACGCACCGATCGAGTTCAACGACAACCCGGCCGAGACGAACGAGAACTTGATGCCCACCGTACGGGATTTCGCAGCGGGCAAGTTCTCCCGGCTGACGTTGATGCTCAAGGCCCATGACGAGACGGACACCAGCGCCTGGAAGCGGTTCAAGAACGACGCGGTGCTGGCGGTGGACTTTGTCGGTCTTCCGGCGAAGCCCACAGGGATCGGGTTGGTGACGGGCTCGGGCACGGTGTGCGAGACGAACGCCTCCCGGCCGGCGGTGGTGTCGGATCCGACACCGGCGCTGACAGCGAGGGCGAAGACGATGGCGGGTGGGGAGAAGGACGCGCAGCTGCGGGTGTACTTCGACATCGACCACAAGAACAGTGACGGAAGCTGGTCGGACACCCCCGCCGGTGCGGGGGATCTGAGTCCGTCCACCGGCTATGTCGGGGACGGCGTGAAGCTGACCAAGTCCTGGTCGACCCTGGCTGAGGGCAAGTTGTACCGCTATCGGGCCTGGGTGCGTTCGTACTACAACAGTGGTGGTGACTTCCTGTCCGGTCCTTCGAACGCGTCGACGACCGGCTGGTGCTACTTCAGCGTTGATCCGACCAGGCCGAAGGCGCCGGGGATCGCGATCGGCAGTCCGTACAGCGAGTGCACGACCAATGCCTGTGTGGCCGGCGGCGGGCCGGGGAAGAAGGCGTCGTTCACGTTTACACCCGCCACGGGCGATGGCAACAACGTCGGGTACAAGTACCGGCTGTCGCAGTCCGCCGGCTGGACGGATGCCGTTCCGGTGTGCAGCCCGCCCCCGCCGTGGTCCCTCCAGTGCGAGGACCTTGAGGGCACATCCTCGTTCTTGGGTTGGCGTGGGTACTTCACGCCCCAGCAGTCAGGCACGCTCACCGTGTACGCGATGGCCGAGGACGAGCTGGGCCGCGACGGCACGCAGAACGCGGTGGACTTCCTGGTGGCGTCGCGCGACACCCCGGTCGGCCGGTGGCATTTCGCCGAGGACAGTGGCGTTGCGGTGGACTCCGCGACGGCCGATGGCGCGGATGACGCGACACTGTCCGGCGGTGCGGTACGGGACTACCGCGGGCGCCGTGGTCTGATCACCCACGATGCCCAGGGCCAGCCGTTGGCGGGCGCGGTCAGCGACAAGGGCCTTGTCCTGGACGGGACCGATGACTATGCGGCCACGTCGGGCCCGGTGCTGAACACCGCGTCGTCGTACACGGTCGCGGCGTGGGTGCGGGTGGATCCTGGTGCCAACCACACGCTGACGGTGGCCAGCCAGACTGCGTCCACCGGCCCGTTCACAAAGAAGTACAGCCCCCTGTACTTGTCGTACGGCGGGGGCGGCTCCAACGCCTGGAGTATGCGGACGCTCTCCAAGGAGGGGTCGTTCGCCGAGGCGAAGGCCAAGCAGTCGTCGCCTCGTGGGGTGTGGACCCATGTGGCGGGGGTGCATGACGCGGAGCAGAAGAAGACCAGTCTCTACGTCAACGGAGTCCTGCAGGCGACGGTCGATGCCGGTACGGCGTGGGACGCGGACGGTCCCTTGCAGATCGGCCGCGTGATGCACGCCGATGTGTACAAGGACTACATGCACGGTTCCGTCGATGAGCCCACGGTGTGGCAGGGAGCACTGACGGAGAAGGAGATCGCGGACGAGGCACGCCTGCTGATCTCGCAGGGTTTCGCGGGCGCGGAGCTGGTGGCGGACTGGTCCGCCGAGCGGGGCAGCGGCACCACCGTCACCGACACCACGTCCGGATACGGCAGGAACCTGACGCTGACCGGCGGGGCCTCGCTGGACGGTGAGGCGATCGTGCTGGACGGTGTGGACGACACGGCCGGTGCGAGCGGACCACTGGTGGACGACACGGGTGCCTTCACCGTGACCACCCTGGTGGAACTCGACGGGACGAAGCTCGCGGCCAAGGATGTCGGCTATACCGGCCAGGTGTTGGGGCAGCGCACCGCGGACGGTTCCGCGTGGGGCTTCTGGTATCGGCTGACGGGCAAGACGACGGAGCTGGACGAGGAGACGCTCGAAGAGCGGACGGTTCCGGTCGGGTTCTGGCACTTCGGCCGGCTCAACGCCGATGGCACCTTCTCCTCGGTGGCCTCGGACGAGGGGGCGGCGCTGGACGGCTTCGTACGGCTGACCGGGCTCTTCGACCCAGGGGCGGGGACGATCAGTCTCTACCTCGGCCACAACCAGAACGGCGACGCGCAGATGTTCACAGCCAAGGCCGGTTCCGGTGACTTCGCCATAGGCCGCGGCTTCGTCGGTGGCACCTGGAAGCACTATCTGCCCAGCCGGGTCGCGGAAATGCGGCTGTGGGCGGGGGCGATGGCCAGCAGTGAGCAGATCGACTTCCGGGTGGGTGACTGACGTGTGAGGTGCGGGGAGGGCCGTCGAGGACCTTCCCGCACCGCTGCCCTGCCGGAAGGCGGGGCCGCGGGCGGTTTGGAACATCTCAACGTGCGAGACCGGGTGGGGACGGATCATGGTATTTGGCATAGGCACCTCAAGACACCTTCGTGGATCTCGTGGGCCCCGTGGCGTGGCGGGACGCCGGGACAGCAGGGCCCTGATCGCGGCGGTGGTACTGGTTTTGGTGGTGCCTGTGGGTTTGGCCCCTGTCGCCGAGGCGACGGGCAGCGGGGGCGGGTTGGGGCGTCCGGAGCTGCCCGAGCAGCGGGTGAGCAAGGTCAGGGAGGTCACTGGGCCGGGTGCGAAGAAGGCTCGGGAGAAGGTCGCCAAGGACAAGGCGGCCAACGCCGCGCAGAGCAAGAGCGCGCGGGCCGAGCAGCGGTCGGCCGACTGGCCCGAGCCGGGCACGGCCACGGTGAAGCTGGCCGCCCAGAAGACCGGAAAGCTTTCACCCGGTGGCGTTCCGGTGGAGGTCAGTCCCGTACCGGCGAAGAAGGCGGACACAGCAGACGGCGAAGCGCGCGTGACTGTGCTCGGCCGGAAGGCCGCCGAGAAGGCGGGGATCAACGGTGTGGTGCTGACCGCCGAGGCGGACACGGCGGGCCGGGCGGAGGTGAGTGTCGACTACAGCGGCTTCGCCTCGGCCAGTGGCGGTGGCTGGGCGGGACGGCTGCGGTTGGTACAGCTGCCAGCCTGCGCCCTGACGACGCCGCAGAAGGCGGAATGCCGTACGCAGACGCCGCTGGCTTCCCACAATGACATCGCCGCGCGGACCGTCTCCGCGCCGGTGACGCTGGGGGGCACCGAGGGCGGTGCATCGACGCAGCTCGGCGAGAGTGCCGCGGCCGGGGCGACGGTCTTCGCGGTGACTGCGGCTGCCGCCGGATCGGGTGAGTCGCCGTCGGGTACGGGTGACTATTCGGCGACCGAACTGTCGGAATCCTCCTCGTGGGAGGCGGGGGGCAGTTCTGGTTCCTTCACGTGGTCCTACGATTTCACGATGCCGCCGGCCGCTGCCGGGCCGACGCCGGGGCTGTCGCTGTCGTACGACTCGGGCGCTGTCGACGGACGCACTGCCACCACCAACAACCAGGGCACCGCGGTCGGCGAGGGTTTCTCGCTGACCGAGTCCTACATCGAGCGCTCGTACAACTCCTGCGACGACGACGGGCACGTGGACGTCTTCGACTCCTGCTGGAAGTACGACAACGCGCAGCTGGTACTGAATGGCAAGTCCACTCGCCTGGTGAAGGACTCCGGTACGTGGGACAGCACCTGGCGGCTGGAGGGTGACGACGCTTCGAAGGTGACCCGCTCCACGGGCGCGGACAACGGTGACGGCAACGGTGAGCACTGGACGGTCATCACCGGCGACGGCACCAAGTACGTCTTCGGTCTGAACAAGCTCGACGGAGCCGGTACCGAGCGGACCAACTCCACCTGGACCACGACCGTCTTCGGCGATGACCCCGGTGAACCCGGCTGGGGCAACGGCGACACGTTCGGCGGTCGGGCGGTGACCCAGGCCTGGCGGTGGAACCTCGACTACGTCGAGGACACCCACGGCAACGCCTCCACCTACTGGTACGCCAAGGAAACCAACTACTACAAGAAGAACAAGGCGGAGACCGCCAACACCGCCTACACCCGCGGCGGTTACCTCAAGGAGATCAAGTACGGTCTGCGCAAGGGCGCGCTGTTTACCGACGACGCCGACGCCAAGGCCACCTTCTCCTACGCCGAGCGCTGCACCGCCTCGGACTGCTCGTCGCTGACAAAGGCCACCGCCGACAACTGGCCGGACGTGCCGTTCGACGCGATCTGCTCCAGTGGCGACAGCGAGTGCCTCTCGTCCGGTACGGCGTTCTTCTCCCGGAAGCGGCTGACCGGCATCGACACCTTCTCCTGGTCGGCCTCGGCGAGCGTGTACGAGCCGGTGGACTCCTGGGACCTGACCCAGGAATACCTGGACGGGGGGGACATCGGCGACACCTCCGACCATGTCCTGACCTTGAAGTCGCTCAAGCGCACCGCCAAGGCCGGGACGAACATCGTGCTGGACCCGGTGGCGTTCACGTACCAGATGCGGCCCAACCGGGTGGACGCCACCGACAACATCCTGCCGCTGACCCGCCCCCGTATCTCCACCGTCACCTCGGAGACGGGTGCCATCACCACGGTGACGCTGTCCTCGCCCGAGTGCGTGCGCAGCCAGGTGCTCGGAGCGGCGGAAGACACCAACACTCGCTCCTGTTACCCCCAGTACTGGAACATCAACGGGGCCTCGGAGGCATCCGTCGACTGGTTCCACAAGTACCGGGTGCTGGCCGTCGCCACGTCAGACCCGGCCGGACAGAACGACGTGGTCGAACACGCCTACGCGTACTCGGGCGCGGCCTGGCGCTACAGCGACGACCCGTTCACGCCCAGGGACGAGCGGACCTGGTCGACCTGGCGCGGATACCGCCAGGTCACCGAACACACCGGGGCCACGGACACCACCCGTTCCAAGACCGTCTCCGTCTACATGCAGGGCATGAACGGCGACAGAAAGGCGGACGGCACCACCCGCTCGGTGAGTGTCGCCCCGCTGGCCGACCCTGACGTGGGTATCGCGTCCCTCACCGACAGTGCTCAGTACGCGGGTCAGCTACGCCAGCAGGTCACCTACAACGGCTCCACACCCGTCGGCGTGAGTGTCAACCAGCCGTGGTCGAAGGAGACCGCCCGCCAGACCGTGCCCGACGCAGGCGATCACGTGGCGCGGTATGTGCGTACGCAGAAGAGCACGAGCTACACCCATCTGACAGTTTCGGGGACCTGGCGGGCCCGGGCGGTCACCACCACCTTCGACGACTACGGCATGCCCGTGACGGTCGACGATTCCGGTGAAGCCGGGGCGGGCGGTGACCAGACCTGCACCCGTACCTGGTACGCCCGCAACCCGGATGCCGGTCTCATCTCCCTTACCTCCCGCACTCGCACGGTCGGTGAGTCCTGCTCGGTGGCCGAGACCTCCCTCGACCTGCCCACCTCCAAGGACAGCCGCGGCGACGTGCTCACCGACACGGCGGTCGTCTACGACTCCGCCACCGCGACCGCTTGGAGTGCGAGCCAGACACCGACCAAGGGCGAAGCGACCTGGGCCGGGCGGGCGACCGGCTACCCGGCGACAGCGACCGGCGGTGAGCGCCATCCCTCGGCCTGGCAGACCACACTCACCAGCACCTACGACGCTCTCGGTCGACTGCTTTCCGCCACCGACCCGAAGAACAACACCACCTCCACCGCGTACACCCCGGCCGAGGCCGGGCCTCTGACCAAGACCATCACCACCAGCCCCGTCACGACCCACCGCACGGTGAGCTTCCTCGACGCGCGGCGCGGACTGGTGTTGCGCAGCTATGACGCGAACCTGAAGAAGACGGAACTCGCCTACGACGCGCTCGGTCGGCTGACCGACGTGTGGCTGCCCAACCGCACCAGCGGCAGCCAGGCGCCCAACACCAAATTCGCCTACCAGCTCAGCAACAGCAAGCAGTCCTGGGTGTCCACCTCCGCCTTGAAGAAGGACGGTGAGACGTACAACACCAGCTACGCGATCTACGACGCGCTGCTGAGACCGCTGCAGATCCAGTCCCCGACGCCGCAGGGTGGCCGGCTGCTGACCGACACCCGCTACGACAGCCGCGGCCTGGTCTACGAGACGCAGGCGGACATCTTCGACACCACCAGCAAGCCGAACGGCACCTACACCCGCGCCGAGTACGGAGAGGCCCCGGCTCAGACCGAGACCGTCTTCGACGGCGTCGGGCGGCCCACCACCAGTACCTTCCTCGTGGGCGGAGTGAAGAAGTGGTCCACCACGACCAGCTACACCGGTGACTCGACAGCGACCACCGCGCCGGCGGGCGGCTCCGCCACCCGCACCATCACCGACGCCCGGGGCCGCACCACCGAGATGCGCGAATACGTCGGGACCAGTCCGGGGGACGTCCAGTACGGCGGCGGTGTCGGTACCGCCTACGCCTCGGTGAAGCACACGTACAACCTGGACGACCAGCCCGCAACCATCACTGGTCCCGATGGCGCCAAGTGGTCCTACGACTATGACCTGTTCAGACGGCAGACTCGTGCCACCGACCCGGACAGGGGCGACACCGTCACCGAGTACAACGTCCTCGACCAGGTCGTGAAGTTGACGGACTCGCGCGGCAAGTCCGTCATCTCGGACTACGACGTACTCGGCCGCATCACCGGTACCTGGGCAGGCACGCGGACCGACGCCAACCAGCTCACCGGCTACGAGTACGACACCGTTCTCAAGGGCTACCCGGCCTCCTCCACCCGCTACGTCGGCGGTAAGGGCGGCAAGGCTTACACCAAGGCGGTCACCGCTTACGACAGCCTCTCCCGCCCGACCACGACCCAGCTCAAGCTCCCCGACGACGATCCCTTCGTCGCCGCCGGGACGCCGTCCACTCTGGAGTCCACCAGCTACTACAACGTCGACGGCACTCTGCAGAACACGAAGGAACCCACCCTCGGCGGCCTGCCGTCCGAGATCATCGAGTACGGATACACCGGCCTCGGGCAGGTCAAGTCCATCGGCGGTGCGACCGGCTACCTCCTGGACACCGACTACTCCGCCCTCGGCCAAGCGCAGCAACTCGTCCTCGGCACCGCCAACACCGAGGAACACAAGAAGACCTACATCACCAACCGGTACGAAGAGGGCACCGGCCGACTCACCCGCAGTCATGTCACCGACCAGACCCACCCGTACATGCTGCAAGACCTCAACTACACCTACGACCAGGCCGGCAACGTCACCTCCATCGCCGACCCGACCACGCTCGGCGGGACCAGCGCCGCAGAGACCCAGTGCTTCGCCTACGACGGCCATCAGCGCCTGACCGAGGCCTGGACTCCCACCTCACAGAAGTGTTCCGACGCACGCAGCGCCGACAGCATGTCCGGACCAGCGCCGTACTGGACCTCGTACGCCTACAACCTTGCGGGCCAGCGCACGTCGGAGACCCAGCACGGCGTAGGGATCCGTGCCGGGCAGGACAGTGTGCGCGGCTACGACTATCCCGGCGCAGGCCAGAATCAGCCGCACGCCCTGGGCAAGGTCTCCACGGCGGGTGACGGAACCCGTACGGAGACGTTCCTCCACGACGAGGCCGGCAACACCACACGGCGTACCACGACCACCTCTCACCAGTACTTCCGGGCCGGCTGGAAGCTCACCTCGGGCGAGGAGGTCCGCACCCAGCGGGGCCGTCTGGTGATGCGTGAGGACGGCGATCTCGCCCTGTACGACCGGGACACCGGCAACAGGGTCTGGCACACCGACACCGCGGGCAGCCCCGGTGCCTGGGCCACCATGCAGGATGACGGCAACTTCGTTGTCTATGACTCCGACCGCAAGGCCCTGTGGGCCAGCGGGACCTACAAGGGAGCGGACTCCGGTTACTTCGCCACCCTCCAGGACACCGGTGTCTTCGTCATCTACGACGCCGGCTGGAGTGCGAAATGGAGCGCCGGCTCCTGGATCGGCTCCGCGCCGGTCACCTCCGGCACCACCGAGCACACCTGGGACGTCGAGGGCCGGCTCGCCACCAGCACAGTCCCCGCCGGCAGCCGGACCGACTACCTCTACGACGCCGACGGCGAACTCCTCATCCGCGCGACTTCAGGCGGCGAACGCGTCCTGTACGCCGGGAGAACCGAACTCCACCTCCGCGACAACGGCACCACCTGGGCCCAGCGCCACTACGACTCCGTCGCTGTCCGCACCAACGAGTCGGGCACGAACAAACTCTCCTACCTCGCCGGCGACCACCACGGCACATCCAGCCTCGCCATCGCTGCCGGCAGCACCCAGGCCGTCACCAAGCGCCATATGACACCCTTCGGCGCCGAACGCGGCACCACCACAGGCGGCACCTGGCCCGACGACAAGGGTTTCCTCGGCAAAACAGCCGACACCACGACGGGGCTGACCCACCTCGGCGCTCGTGAATACGACCCCACCATCGGCCAGTTCATCAGTGTTGATCCGGTACTGGCTGTTGATGCACCGCAGTCCCTCAACGGTTACTCCTACGCCGGCAACAGTCCGATCACCAGCTCCGACCCCACTGGCCTGTGTGCGGACATCGACTGCCCGACCCGCCCGGGGCCCGGGTATGAGAACACCACACCCGGTCACGTTCCCGGCAAGCCCAAGAAATCCGCCAACACTCTCTACGCCGAACAGGGCCTGAGTTACAACGCTGGCAGTGGGACGAGTGGAACCGCCACTACCAATAGCACCGGAACCGTCCACACCACCTCCGGGACCTCAGGAAACGGCAACTCAGGTCATGCCTGCTCCCGCTTGTCCGGGATCGGCTCCTGCAACTACGGTCCGCAGCCAGAGCCCGACTGGAACGCGACCTGGCAGATGGCCAAGACTCTCGTGTTGCCGGATGTCGAGGATTGGAAAGAGTGCGGTGCGCACATCGGTGTCAGCATCGCCTGCGCCTCAACGCTCGGCGACGTGCCGTTCCTGAAACTCTTCAAACTCACCAAACTGAAGAAGCTTGAGGACGCCGGGGACGTCGCCGCCAAGTGCACGAAATGCTTCCTCGCCGGAACCGACGTCCTCATGGCCGACGGCACCACCAAGGACATCGAGGACGTCAAGGTCGGCGACAAGGTCCAGGCCACCGACCCCGAAACCGGCGAAACCGGCCCCCGGGAAGTCACCCGCCTGATCATCACCGAGGACGACAAGCACTTCAACGAGCTTGCCATAGCCACGGAAGACGGCATCGAAGAACTGACGGCGACCCATGAACACCCCTTCTGGTCCCCCTCAGAGAACGACTGGATCGAAGCCGGCGACCTCACCTCCGGTATGACCCTGCTCACCGACGACGGCGACACCGTCATCATCACGGGCAACCGGGCCTACACCGACCACGCGACCACGTACAACCTCACTGTCGACGACCTGCACACGTACTATGTGCTGGCGGGGGCAACTCCGGTACTGGTTCACAATTCCAACGGGTGCGCCAGGATTGGCACTGCGGAATCCCTGATGGAGAATCTTGACGACGATGTGATATTCCACTACGCAGACGCAGATGGAATCGCTTCGATCGTTAATTCGGGCGCAATTAAGGCCGACTCGAAGGGGCGGGCCTATGTTACCCAGGAGATGGTTTCATCTGGCGATGCGCTGAATGTTCTCTTCGCTGGAAACCCTGCGTACGCACACAAAGGTGGCTTCATGATTGCAGTGAGGCGACCTCAAGGGATGTCGCTCAGGCGCGGAGAGCAGCCCAATGAACTAATCCATAGGGGATCCGTCAAGTTCGACATCTCTGACGTGCTCTATGCTGGACCGAACCCGTTCGGATAGGAGGCGTTGATGCAGGTAGAGATGGAGTTGGGTGAGCTGGAGGTTCTCGCGGCCGCTCTTGTGAGGATGAAGTTCGATGAAGTGGAGGTGCCGGAGCCGTACTTTGGAAGCCCGGTATTCTCTGCGGCACATAATCGAATTCTGGACTCTCTCATTGCGGGGAGTCGGGAATCCGGGGATGAAGGTCGAGCACGTCGTTGGGAAGGGTGGCGAGAGTGGGGTGGGCGAGAATTTGAGCGAGAAGTGATCGTCAGCTACGCCGTCTCGCTTTCAATGTGGGATGACTGGAGTCGAGATCAGCAGATCGAGATTCTTGGCGTCTACTGCTCTCCCTTCTCGGCGACTTCTGATGACCTCGAAGAATTGCGGTTGGAAGTAGACCAGAAGCGTCGCTCTAATCGCTGAAGGCGAACTCTGACGGCAGCGCTGACGGCAACGTGGATGGACGAAGGGACCCGACCGATTCATCTTGGTCGGGGCCCTCTCGCGTTCGATCAGAGAGAGGAAGGAGAGCCCTCCTCGTGCGGGTTCCGGATGGCCTCTCCGAGTCGGTTGATGGCTTCGTGCTGCAGGCGGAGTCGGACGTGGGCGTAGACGCCGGCGGTGACGCCGATGTGGGCGTGGCCGAGCAGTTCCTTGATGACGACTTGTGCGGTGGTGAGGAGCTGGCGGGCTTCGTCGGCGGTTCAATGTGGCCGTTGGGTTGGAGTGAGACTCGTGACTCCTGTGAACAGTTGCCCCTCACTCGCAGAATTCTTATGTGTGTTTGATCATGTCCGAGTCGACTTGTGAACTCCCTTTCGCGCGGCTTAGAACTGTCCTTCGTTTGACTGTCGAGCAAGTCGATCAACAAGTGATCATGGGAGAGGCGCGAGCGCCGTGGCCGATAAGTCGTCCGAGTCGTCCGAGAAGCCCGAGCCGTCCATACCCGACGATGTGTGGGAGCGGTTCGTCGAGGACAGTGAGCGGGACATCCGGACGTCCGAGGCGCCCAAGGAGCCGTCGGCGCGCGCCCGCATGGTCACCGAGCGGCTGCGGCAGCAGGACGCGCGCGGTGAACTGCCCCCGGGGTGGCGTACGGGGCCCGCGTGGAGGGAGATGGACGGGCGCGCGGCCCGCCGCCGCAAGCTCTGGGCCATCATCGGCGTACCGCTGGCGCTCGCCGTCGCCCTGGTCGCCATGAAGCCGTCCCTGCTGCCCGGCGACCCGTTCGGCACGGGCAGTACAGGCGGTACGGGCACGGAATCCGCGGCTCCGCTGCCCGAGGAGACCGCGCCCCCGTCCACCGCCCCTTCCTCCGCACCCGGAACGCCCACGCTGGACCGGCCGTTCGCCGGATCTCCTGCCGCGCGGTACGCCGACGGGGCCGCCGGAATCGTGCTGCCGGAGGCGAAGGCGGTCGGCTCGTTCAGCAAGGACGAGGTGGACCGGGCCCTGAAGCAGACCAAGGCCCTGCTCGTCGACGCGAATCTCGACCGGAAGACCCTGCTCGGCGGCACCCCGGAGACCGTGCTCGACATCCTCGACCCGAAGCAGCCCCGGATGCTCTCCGACGTGAGGTCCTGGCTGCGCAAGCCGGACAAGAAGAATGACCCGTTGCTGCTGTTCAGCCGCTTCGACAAGGACGAGGTGCGGCTCATCGGCGATGTGGTCAAGACCCGTGGCCGCATGACGTTCGAGCGGGGCGAGAACGGGTCCGTCGTCGTCCACGCCGACTACACCTTCGTCTACGCGGTGGCCCCGGCCGACCCGGACTCCACGGAGGTGACCCGCGTCATCGCACGCCGCGTCATCGACACGGAGCTCGCCGACCCGACGCGATTCCAGGTCACCCCGGGCAAACTCCTGGTCGTCCGATTCAACCAGGATCTTGCCAACACCGCCTGCGGCGTCTACGACGGCTACCTGCACCCGCAGTTCGACTCGGCCGTCATCCAGGGGCCGACGCCGACAGGGCCCAGGGTCGACCCGTACGACCGCAGCCGTGACATCCAGAACTCCGATACGGAGACGTGCGGCACGGTCTCACGGACCTGAGGGAGACCAGGCTGAGGGGGACCGGACGGGGAGGCGCACAGCTTCGGGCAGGCGAAGGGCCCCGCGGCGGGGGGATCCGCGGGGCCCTTCCTGGTCAGCACCGACGTCAGGGCAGCGCCGGTGCCTGAGGAGCGGCGCCGGGGGGAGCGCCGCTGGTTTCGTGGTGATTCGGTGGTGATGCGGGTGTCCGCCGGTCCGCGCTCCGGAGCACTCGGGGAGCGTCAGTGGCGTAGACCTTTGGCAGTTGGGCGTGGCATTGCGGTTGTCTGCGCTGGGACTCGGGTGGACTGTTCGATTTGGGACTGCTCTACGCATCGTGCTCGAAGGGCTGAGGCCTCCGCAACCGTTTCGACCGCTCTCACACAGATTCGGCCGGTCGGCTCCGGGCGTCCCCGGAGCCGGCCTTCTCTGGTTGTGACCGGGCCGCTGTCCCCTGCCGTCCGGTCACGTCTACTGGAGCGAGGTCCCACGACGCACGTCCGTACGCCTCATCGCTCCGGCGGAGCCACGCGTGGTTTCTTCGGGCCCGCCCCTGGCTGGCACGGACACCGACACCAACGAAGCGCGTCGCGACACGGTCACGCGATTTCCGGGTGCGGGGACATGGGTACGTGCGTACACGGAACTCAGATGCGGAGACCCGGAAACGGGGACTCGGATGCGGGGGCTCAGATGCGGCCCCGGCACAGCTCCAGCAGCGTCATCGCCAGCGACGTACCGGGCTTGCCCAGGGCTTCCCTGTAATGGCCGAGGATCTCCATCTCCCGTGACAGGTTCACCCGCCGGCCGCCGGACGCGATCCGCTCCTCCTGGATCACGGCAGACACGGCCATGCGTTCCTGTACGAGACCGATGATCCGGTCGTCGATCGCGTCGATACGCTCACGCGCACCGGTGATCACGCCGGCCGCCTCATCGGTACGGGCGCCGGTCTTGTTCAGTACGTCGGCCATGTCGGGCTCCTCTGCTTCGAGCGACGCCCTGGACCGGCAAGACCCGGAAACGTCAGGCGCCCCGGACCTTGTCGGCCCGGGGCGCCTGGTAAGTCGCTTGTCAGTAGCTCAAGCAGCACGACCATGGCAGCCGGTGGGCCGGTTGCCATAAGTAAAGACGAAGGTCTGGTGCGTGAGCATGGGGCCAGTATGCACGACGAGGCCGTTCAGGCCTATCGGGGGTCCGGGGGCGGAGCCCCGGCGACGGCGCCACCACCCCCGAGCTCCCGGCTAAACTCGGGGACACAGCCCTGCTCAACCGCCGGAAGGCAACCCGTGCCAGAAGCGAACCCCACCGCCCCCGACACCGTCCTAGTCGTCGACTTCGGTGCGCAGTACGCCCAGCTCATCGCCCGACGGGTCCGCGAGGCCCGGGTCTACAGCGAGATCGTGCCGAGCACCATGCCGGTCCAGGACATGCTCGCCAAGAACCCGGCGGCGATCATCCTCTCCGGCGGCCCCTCGTCGGTGTACGCGGAGGGCGCCCCCCGCCTCGACCGCGAGCTCTTCGAAGCCGGCGTCCCCGTCTTCGGCATGTGCTACGGCTTCCAGCTGATGGCGACGACCCTCGGCGGCACGGTCGACAACACGGGCGCCCGCGAATACGGCCGTACGCCCCTGCATGTCTCCAAGTCCGGCTCCACCCTCTTCGAGGGCACCCCGAACGAGCAGTCGGTCTGGATGTCCCACGGCGACGCGTGCAGCGCGGCCCCGGAGGGCTTCGCCGTCACCGCCTCCACGGACGTCGTCCCGGTCGCTGCCTTCGAGAACGACGAGAAGAAGCTGTACGGCGTCCAGTACCACCCGGAGGTCATGCACACCACGCACGGCCAGCAGGTGCTCGAGCACTTCCTGTACCGGGGCGCAGGACTCACCCCCTCCTGGACGACGGGCAATGTCATCGAGGAGCAGGTCGCGGCCATCCGCGAGCAGGTCGGTACGAAGCGCGCCATCTGCGGGCTCTCCGGCGGCGTGGACTCCGCCGTCGCCGCCGCCCTCGTACAGAAGGCCATCGGCTCGCAACTGACCTGCGTGTACGTCGACCACGGTCTGATGCGCAAGGGCGAGACCGAGCAGGTCGAGAAGGACTTCGTCGCGGCCACCGGCGTGCAGCTGAAGGTGGTCGACGCCGAGGAGCGCTTCCTCAAGGCCCTCGCCGGGGTCAGCGACCCCGAGGAGAAGCGGAAGATCATCGGGCGCGAGTTCATCCGGGTCTTCGAGCAGGCGCAGGCGGAGATCATCGCGGACGAGGGCCCCGAGGTCGCCTTCCTCGTGCAGGGCACCCTCTACCCGGACGTGGTCGAGTCCGGCGGCGGCACCGGCACGGCCAACATCAAGTCCCACCACAACGTGGGCGGGCTGCCGGAAGACCTCGAGTTTCAGCTCATCGAGCCGCTGCGCAAGCTCTTCAAGGACGAGGTCAGGATGGTCGGCCAGGAGCTGGGCCTGCCGGACGAGATCGTCCAGCGGCAGCCGTTCCCCGGCCCCGGCCTCGGTATCCGTATCGTCGGCGCGGTCACCAAGGAGCGCCTCGACCTGCTCCGCGAGGCCGACGCCATCGCCCGCGAGGAGCTGACCGCGGCCGGCCTCGACCGCGACATCTGGCAGTGCCCGGTCGTGCTGCTCGCGGACGTACGCAGCGTCGGCGTCCAGGGCGACGGACGGACCTACGGCCACCCGATCGTGCTCCGCCCGGTGTCGAGCGAGGACGCCATGACCGCCGACTGGTCGCGACTGCCGTACGACGTCCTCGCGAAGATCTCGACCCGGATCACCAACGAGGTCGCGGACGTCAACCGCGTCGTCCTCGACGTGACGAGCAAGCCGCCGGGCACGATCGAGTGGGAGTGACTCTCCGGGCGCCCTGGCCGCCCCGGAGCCTCCGGCTCACTTGCGCTTGACGGTGCGCAGCGCTTCGCCGGGCTTCCAGATCTGCACGACCAGGTACGTGTTGTCCTCGACGTAGGTCCGTACGACCTCCGTCAGCTCGGTTCGGAAGAGGTGGAACGACTCCGGTGGTTCCACCTCTTGCGCATACAGCGCCATCGTTTCGGGATCGGTGACCTCGACGGCGCGTCCCGAGATCCGTACGTCGCCGCCCGCCATCTCCGTACCGGACCCCGGGTTCGCCTGGATCGCGAAGCGCGGATCGCGGCGCAGGTCCAGTGCCTTGAGCGAGTCCGGCATCATGCCGAGCCACAACTCGCCGTTCTTGAACTGGACTTCAAGCCCCGAGGTACGGGGCGACCCGTCCTTGCGAATCGTCGCGAGGACGTGGTGCGTGAAGGCGCCGAAGCGTTCCTCGGCCGTCTTGGCGAGGTCGGGTTCGGCGGTGGTGAAGGCTGCCCAATTCGGTTTCTGGCTCGGGTTCGGTTTCGGCGTCATACGACGAGTCTGACGCCGAAACCCGACATCCACTGTCGCCTTTGATGGGCGGTGAAGAGCGGTGCACAGACGTGAAGAGCGGTGCACAGACGTTGAGCCGTGGTGCCTCAGAGCAGCCCGTGTGCCTTGAGCCGTCGCGCCAGCCGGTCCTTGCGTCCGAGTTCCAGGCGCAGGAAGACCGCGAACACCAGGCCCATCGCGCCGCCGGCGCAGAGCGAGGCCCTCCATCCCGCGGGGATCAGCAGCAGCGTCATCAGGGCCGCGCTGGCGCTCATGAAGACGGCCTTGCGGCGCCAGTCGAGGTCGTCGTCCATGGCATCGAACTCGATCCGGGCCCTGAGTAACCCGACCGCGGGCGCCGCGTCCGGCAGAGGTTTGAGGGTGCCGGGGCGCATACCCGGCGTGCGGCCGGCCGCCAGCTGGCTGAGCGCGGCGGTGCTCCGCTCGCGTGCCTCGGGGCGGTTGTCGCGGATCAGGCGGACCTGGAGCATCTGACCGTGCCTGGTCGTCTGCCCGTACCGGAATCCGTACTGGACGGCGATAAAGGTGAGCGCGGCCAGTCTGCGCGGTGAGCCGCCGAAGTCGTTCAGCACGACCACGTCACGGGTCGCGATCTGCCGGAGCATGTCGGTGATCCGACGTTCGGTTCTGTTCATGCCTCCCCTCATCTCTCCGCCCTTCCTAATGGCCCGACTGGATCGTGCCTGTTCGGACCGTGCCCGACTGGGCAGTAGGTTTCACTCTCGCAGACACGCAGACACTCGACCCTGCACAACGGTTGTGCACTCTCTTCACGAACATCTCTGTTCCTCTGTGCTGACCGACGGTAACTTCCGGGCTGCAAACAAGTCCGTACCTCTGGGCTGGAGGACATATGCACGGGCCCACCCCGCCCCTGCCCCGACCCACCGAGCAACTGCGCTTCGCCATGCCGCCGATGCACGAGTCGCTCGACGACGAGCGGCGGCATCGCAAGGAACGGCTCGCGGGGGCGTTGCGGATCTTCGGGCGGCTCGGTTTCGAGGACGGTGTCTCCGGCCATATCACCGCGCGCGACCCGGAGTTCAGTGACTGCTTCTGGGTCAACCCGTTCGGGATGCCCTTCAAACATGTCACCGTGGGCGATCTTGTCATGGCCAATGGAGAAGGGCGGGTGATCGAGGGGCGCTATCACGTCAACCAGGCGGCATTCACCGTGCACGCCCAGGTGCACGCCGCCCGCCCGGACGTCGTTGCGGTCGCCCACTGCCACTCGGTGCACGGGCGCGCCATGGCCGCGCTCGGCGAACTGCTCGACCCGATCACCCAGGAGAGCTGCGCCTTCTACGAGGATCACGCACTGTACGACGCGTATACCGGCGTCGCCGTGGACGCCGAGGAGGGGCGGCGGATCGCCACCGCGCTCGGCTCCCGCAAGGCGCTGGTGCTGCGCAACCACGGACTGCTGACCGTCGGCGACTCGGTCGACGCGGCGGCCTGGTGGTTCGTGTCCATGGAACGCTCTTGCCAGGTCCAGCTCACCGCCCGCGCGGCGGGCCGGCCCGTGCTCATCGACCACCGGCAGGCGGTGGCGACACGTGAGCAGCTCGGCGGGGATCTGGTGGCGTGGATCAACTATCAGCCGCTGTGGCAGGACATCAGCCGGAGTGAGCCGGATCTGTTGTCGTGATCTGAGGGTTCCGACCTGCGGGTTCCGTTCCGGG
The DNA here is from genome assembly GCF_042870755.1 of Streptomyces sp. NPDC006365. Taxonomy (NCBI): domain Bacteria; kingdom Bacillati; phylum Actinomycetota; class Actinomycetes; order Kitasatosporales; family Streptomycetaceae; genus Streptomyces; species Streptomyces sp. NPDC006365. The sequence goes on along the minus strand of NZ_JBIAHS010000008.1, from coordinate 160,526 downwards.
ACCTGTTCTGGACTTCGCGTTCCAGGGCGTCCTGGTGCGACTGGGCCCTCAGAATCCGCGGAGTACCGCGGCCTTCGTCGCCGCGAACTCCTCGTCCGTCAGCACGCCCTCGCGGTGCAGCTCGCCCAACTCCCGCAGGCGCCGCAGGAGCACGTCGTGATTCTCGGGCTGCGGCTCGGGCGGTACCGCATCCCTGGTCGTCAGCGCGAGGCGGGGCGTGTCGGCGGGAAGATACTCGCCGGTGCGGGTGGACGGATGGGGGAGACGGGCCGTGACAGCGGTGGCGACCAGCGCCGTGAGCAGGTCGCGGCGGGCGCTGCCCCACAGGTCGAGGGCGAACGGGTCCTTCTCGGGCGGGAGTTTGGAGAACGCCGTCTCGCGGGTCACGAAGCGCAGAAATCCGTCCTCGTAACCGGAGTTGGGCAGCCACTCCACCTGGACGAGATCCGGTACCTCGATGATGCGCGGACCCGTCGCGCGCTTCACCCGGTCCGAGGTGTCGCTCCAGTCGATCCGGACCTGGGCTCCGTCGAACGACACCATGCCGTCGCTGGAGCGTACGGACACCGGCACGGGCGGGCCCGGCAGAAGGTACTCCTTCGCGGGTTCCTTGGGGATCTGATCGAGGAGCAGCGCACGGCGTATCTCCTCGGCGACGTACTCGGCGATGCCCGAGCGGTCGAGGTCCACCGTCAGGCGGTACGGGTCCGCCGCGTCGGGAAGCCGGCCACCGGTGGCCTGGAGCAGCGGGTCGGCGCCCTCCCGGAGTCTCAGGCGCAGTCGGCCGCGCTTGCGTTCGGGTTCGTACACGACGCTCGCGACCGCTTCGAGGGGCACGGCGATCTCTCCGTACGTCTGCCGGAACAGCGGCACGGAGCGGTGGAGTCCCGGCGTGATCCGGACCGTGTTGCCGTCGAAGGCCCAGGTCCCGTCACGCTGGATGATCTCGGCCATAGGGAAATTCTCGCAGCCGGGTCAACAAGGGGTCGGGGGTCGGGGCGATGGCCTCCCCGGTGGCGTGCGGTGGTTCGCCACCGCTGGGCGGACCTGCCGGGTGGGGGCGCAGTGGCGTACGGCACAATCCCGGTGCTTGGTACTTGTGGTTATGGGTTGGTTCTACGAGTTGGTCCTACGGAGCGGTGCGGGAAGGCGGCAGCGGGCGGTGGCGGTGCAGGAGGCTGGACAGGGCGCGCACGAAGGGGGCTGCACCTGCGGGGACTGTCCGCAGGGGGCGCGCGAAGGACATCGACGAGCTGTGGCCGCATTCCTTTCCAAGCGGGACGAGTTGGCCTCCGGCCGGGGGTTGCCCGCCGCGGTCGCGCACTCGGCGGGCGCCTCGCGGCAGTGGGTGTCGGACGAGCTGACCCAGTCCGCGGACCTCGTCGTCGAGCGGAGCCGGGCCGAGGGTGAGGCATGGCTGGGGCTGCTGTGGCGGCGTACGGCACTTGCGGTGGCGGGAGTCGTCGGGGGCCTGCTTCTCGTACAGGCGCTCACCGCGATCGGGGCGGGCTGGACTGCCGCGCGGACTGCCGGCTTCCTCGCCGCGGTCGTCGTGGGTGGGCTGCTGGTCGGGGCGTCGTGGTTCCACCGGGCGCGTGGAGGTGCGCTGGCGCCCGTCATCGGTGAGGACAATCGGCTGTCCACTTCACGTGCGGTGGCGGCGAGTTGGGTGCTGTTCGTCGTCTACGCCGTGCTGGTGCTGGCGGGCCGGCTCGCGGGCGCGTCCTCTCCGGGCGAGCGTGACGCGTTGATCTCCGGGCTCGAACTCACCCGGGGCGCGGGCGTCGTCACCGTTCTCGCCATGGTGTGCGGGATCGCTGTGCTGGTGCGGCGGGTGGTGGGCCTGCGGGTGCTCGGTCAGCGCCTGCAGAAGATACGTGCCGACCGGCCGCGGGCCGCTGATCTGCTGACCGATGACTCGGGGCGGGGCAGCTTCGCGGACACGCAGTACGTGGTGATCGCCGGTGCCGCGCTGGTGTTCGCGGCGGTACGGCTCGCTCGGCGGCCCGAGCAGTTGCCGGACCTGCCGTGGGGGCTGGCGTTGGTGGTGCTGGTGTCGGCCGCGACGTACGTTGCCGCCAAGTACGCGGAGGGTGGGCGGCCGGTGATCTACTCGGTCGTCCGTTCCCGCGAGGCCGGGGACCTGGACGCGCCGATCCGAACGGGGGACGACATCGAGATCCGGGGGGCTGGGTTTGTGCCTCCGGGTGCGCACACGGCTGACCGCCTGTCCCGGATGGTGGTCCGGATCGGGACCGTCCATGTGCATGTACCGCTCGTGCCTGTGGCCGGGGGCTTCCGGAATCCGTCCGACGCGGTTCTGACTGTGCCGGTGCCTGCGGATGTGGAGCCTGGGCGGGTGGATGTGCAGGTGGTCACCGCGGCGGGGGTGGAGACGAATCGGTACGGGATCGATGTGACGGATTGACTCCGTCGGTTGGGTCAGTCGGTTGGGTCCGTTGTCGGGTGCCAGTTCGTTGTGGTTGCTCGCGCGTTCCCCGCGCCCCTGGGTGGTCGGTGGGTCCGGCCCACGTCCCCTCCCGCCGGTGGGAGGGTGCGGGCACATCGGGACTGGTGAGCATGATGGCCGACGGCTCCAGGACGCCCCTTCAGGGGCACGGGGCTGTATCGATTTGCGGCTCCGCCGCGTGGGCGCGACAAGCCACAACGGACCTGCACCCGCACTCGCCCACGAACCGAACCACCCCTCCGTAGGCGCCCTGCTCATCCGCCGGAGGTAAAAAGTTCGGTCCGGGGTTGAGCCGCCCGCCTCAGGGCTACGTATGGTCTGTTGAGGGGCGAACTGTCGGTTCGGTGAGAGGTGGCGGAGAGCGATGGCTCACGGTATGCGGATGGATACGCACTCCGGTTACCTCGACGGTGGAGGCAGAGACTGGCGGGACACCGCCACGCGGTACGCCCTGCTACCGCTGCGCGTCTTCCTCGGCGTCACTTTCATCTACGCGGGGATCGACAAGCTCACCGACAGCGCGTTCATGTCGGAGGCCGGTTCCGGTTCGATCGGCGACATGATGCGCACGGTGCGTGACTCCTCGGCGATCCCCGAACTCGTCGACCTCTCCCTCAAGAACCCGGTCGGCTTCGCATACGCCATCGCCTTCGGCGAGCTCGCCGTCGGCATCGGCACCCTGATCGGACTGTTCGCCCGGCTCGCCGCGTTCGGTGGTGCCATGATCTCCCTCAGCCTCTGGCTGACCGTGAGCTGGCCCTCGGACCCGTACTACTACGGCAACGACCTCCCCTACCTGATGGCCTGGCTCCCCCTCGTACTGGCCGGCGCCTCCGTGTTCTCGATCGACTCGATGCTGCGATCACGACGAAGGCAGCGAGCCGGCGCGTACTAGGGCTGGCCAGGGTCTCCGGCTACCAGAGCCGGCTCCTAGCTCTGCATGGGCGCCTCCCGTGTCTCCCGGGAAGCGAGCCTCTTGCGGCGGTGGCGTATCGCGTGTGTCACCGTGCCCGCTGCTGCCGCCACGCACAGGCCGCCGGTGACGAGAGGGATCACCGCGAACCAGGGGGTCTCCCAGAGCCCGCCCGCGTCGCCGGCGTAGATGATGCCGGTGAGCGTGAGGAAGAAGCCCGCTATCAGTCGGCCGGGCTGGAAGTCATGACGTAGCACGGGCCACCTCCGCCTGTCCGACGCCGACCTCGAGGGTGAGGTCGAGCGTGCCGCCGTTCTTGGTGCTGCTCGTGGGCCTGAGAGTCCGTTCCTCATACTTGCCGGGGGCCACGTCCACGTCCTGCTTGCCGTCGCCGGGGAACTGGATGTCGCCGACGCCCACTTCGACGTTCAGCTTCACCGTCGCGTCCTTGGGCACGAGGACCTTGAGCCGGCCCACGCCCACCTCGACGCTCGTCGTCACGGTCTGGCCATCGGCGAGGGGTATCCGGGTCAGATCAAGCGTGCCGACGCCGGTGCCGAGTTCATAGGCAGGCCGTACGTCCGCCACCGCGGCCGGTGTCCAGTTCGTGCGCACCCAGTGCGTACTGATGTCCTTCGGGAGCGCCGCCGAGCAGGCCAGCAGGGCCGCGGTGATGATCGCGAGGAAGACCGACCCCGCCCCCGTACGCCCCAGGAACGCGCTGACCGCTATACCTGCGCCGAGAACGATGAGAGCGCTCGCCAGGCCGGCCTGGAGGCTGGTGCCCAGCGCGTGGTCGTCCCAGGTCGCACCGGTGCCGAGGGCGCCCGCCAGCAGGGAGAGCAGGAACACCCAGCCGCCGATCCAGCGAGGGCCGCGCGGCTTCGGCTCGCGTGCGCGTATGTCCCTGCCGTAGTTGCCCTGCGCGATATTGACTGCCGCCGTGATGTCCCGGTCCTGGGTGTCACTCGGCCCCCATAGATAACCCGTGCCTCCCACGTGGGTGCCGTCCTTGACGATGGGGTCGCGCCACCAGGAGGAGAAGGAGTGGGGGACGGGCGGTGCCTGGGCTTCCGGCGGCGCGTCGGCCACAGCCTGCGCGGCGAGCGGGTCGGGGCCGGGTGCGCCGCGCTGCCGCGACCAGTAACCGGCGCCCGTCAGAACCAGCGCGAGCGTGGTGGCGAAGGTGAGCACCCCGCCGTTGCCCAGCATGGACAGGAACACCCCGCAGCCGACCAGCGCGAAGAGCACGGCTGTCAGCGCCTGGCCGTCGACGCGGCCGGTGAGCAGCTTGCGCAGCTCGTTCTCCTCCTCGTCGTCGTAGGCCACGAACAGCCAGGCGAAGCCGTAGAAGACGAGGCCTATGCCGCCGCTCGCCGAGAGCACCGCGAGCCCGATGCGGAAGATCACCGGGTCCATGTCGCACTGCCGCCCGAGCCCCGCGCACACGCCGCCCAGCATCTTGTGCCGCCGGTCGCGCCGGAACTTCTGCGGGACCTCGGGCACGACCGGATCTCCGGGCGCGGGCGGGTCTCCGTGCGCGCGCGGTTCCTCACCCGCGGTGGCCGGGGCGCCGGCAGCGGGCACCGCGTCCCGCGGCCCGGCGGGCGACGCCTCGCCCGGGCCGGAGCCGGGTACCGGACCCGTCGCGGCGTGCTGGTGATCTGTCATGTGTCCATGGTGACGGGCGCGGCGGCCCGGCGGCAGTCGGGACAACCCTGGCCGAACCCTGAAATCGTCCCCGAGGCATCGGGCCCTTGAGCCCCGAGACGCCCCGGGCACCGAAGATCAGGGGAGTCTCGGGGGTCGACCCTGATGTCCTGGCTCGACTCGCGTGTGAATATCGATGGCATGCCGGAAGTCGCAGCTGTGCCCGTCGAGGACCCGCGGCCTCCGCGCAAGCTCTACCGCAGCAGCGACGGACGCTGGCTCGGTGGTGTGGCGCGGGGGCTCGCCGGGCATCTCGGGCTGCCCGTGATCTGGGTGCGGCTGGTCTTCGTCGGACTGTTCATGGCCGAGGGCCTCGGCGCCTTGCTGTATGCCGCGTTCTGGTTCTTCGTGCCGCTCGGCGTCGGAGGCGTGGACACCGGACGACCTCCGTCCATCGCCACCGAGACCTCCACCGACGGGCGCCGCAGACTTGTCGCCCGCAAGCCCGACAAGGGTCAGATCGTCGCGCTGCTCGCGATGGTCGTGATCGCGATGATCTTCGTCGGCAACGTGGACCTGAGCGGCGGGGCGAAGGTGTATCTCTGGCCCCTCGTCCTCGTCGGCGCGGGCGTCGCCCTGGTCTGGCGCCAGGCGGACAATGCGCGGCGGGCCCGCTGGATGGAGGTCGGCCGCCACCGGCGCACGCTGACGCTGGCCCGCTCCGCGGCCGGAGTCCTGCTGGTCACCGTGGGCGTCTCCGGGATATTCGTCCTCCAAGGCTCCGCCGCCCACCTCGGCTCGGTGTTGCAGGCGGCGCTCGCGGTGCTCGTCGGCATAGCGCTGCTCGCCGGCCCCTATCTCGTACGCATGACCCAGGACCTCTCCGAGGAGCGGCTGATGCGTATCCGTGCCCAGGAGCGGGCGGAGGTGGCCGCCCACGTCCACGACTCGGTACTGCACACCCTGACGCTGATACAGCGGAACGCGGAGAACGCGGGCGAGGTCCGCCGTCTCGCGCGTGCCCAGGAGCGCGACCTGCGCAACTGGCTGTACAAACCGGAGGGCACCGGCAAGGAAGAGGCCGACGAGCCGGGCACCCTCGCCGAGGCGGTCCGGCGCAGCGCGGCGGAGGTGGAGGACAAGCACGGCGTCCCCATAGAGGTCGTGGTCGTCGGCGACTGCCCGCTCGACGACAGAATCGGTGCCCAGATGCAGGCCGCGAGGGAAGCGATGGTGAACGCGGCCAAGTACGGTGGCGAGGGCGGCGCGGTGCAGGTCTACGCCGAGGTCGAGGGCAGGACGGTCTTCGTGTCCGTCAGGGACCGCGGCCCCGGCTTCGACCTGGACGCGATACCCGACGACCGTATGGGCGTCAGAGAATCGATCATCGGCCGCATGGAGCGCAACGGCGGCACGGCCCGGCTGCGCGCCGTACCGGACGGCGGCACGGAGGTCGAGCTGGAGATGGAGAGGGCGGAGACATGAGCGACGCGAACGAGCCGGCCGGGACGGTCGAGCCGGGCGGTGGCGCGACCGGCGCGGGCGCGGCCGACGGCCCTGCCGCGGAGACCGGCTCTGCCGCGGCCGCCGCGCCGCCGCAGGCCGCCGCCGAAGCCAACGACCCGGCGGGCACGCCTGATTCGGCGGATGCCGGGCCGGTTCGGCGGGTCCGGGTAGTCCTCGTCGACGACCACCGCATGTTCCGTACGGGGGTCCAGGCGGAGATCGGGCAGACCGAACGGACGGGTGTGGAGGTGGTCGGGGAGGCCGCCGACGTCGACCAGGCCGTCTCGGTCATCACGGCCACACGGCCCGAGGTCGTCCTCCTCGACGTGCACCTTCCGGGCGGCGGCGGGGTCGAAGTCCTGCGCCGCTGCGCCCCGTTGATGGCGGATGCCGAGCAGCCCGTACGGTTCCTCGCGCTGTCCGTCTCCGACGCCGCCGAGGACGTCATCGGCGTCATCCGGGGCGGCGCCCGAGGCTATGTGACGAAGACGATCACCGGCACGGACCTCGTCAACTCCGTCTTCCGCGTCCAGGACGGTGACGCGGTCTTCTCCCCGCGCCTGGCCGGTTTCGTACTCGACGCCTTCGCCTCCACCGACGCCCCGCCCGTCGACGAGGACCTCGACCGCCTCACTCAGCGCGAGCGCGAGGTCCTCCGCCTCATCGCCCGCGGGTACGCCTACAAGGAGATCGCCAAGCAGCTGTTCATCTCGGTGAAGACGGTGGAGTCCCATGTCTCGGCGGTCCTCAGAAAGCTCCAGTTGTCCAACCGCCACGAGCTGACCCGATGGGCGACGGCACGACGACTGGTCTGACCCTCCCCGCTCGTATGGCTGTGACGGACTAGTTCTCGGGCCGTCACGAGGGTGAAGGAGAGGTATGCGCGGGGCGTCCGCCGCGAGCATGTCGAGCACCGGTTGGGCGGCTGCCGGTGCGCTCCGCCGCAGGCAACCCAATTCCTCGAATGGGGCGGGTGGTCGCACCGACGCGGTACCGGGCGCGCTGGTGCCGGAGAAGCGCCGGGCAGGCCGGCACGTTCAGCGGTGGGGCGGACTGATGGCGACCCCTTTGAAGAACGTGTAGTGGAACGTGCCGTCATCGGCCGTTGCGCAGTGGAGGTCGGCTATGCCTCGATCCCAGTCCGAGGGGGTGATGAGGTCCGCCGCCAAGGCGTCCTTGCGTACGGACTCGATCATGGCGATGAAGGTGTTGCGGGTGAAGCCGTCCACCAGGCCGGGCCGGGAGCGGTCGGTGTAGACGGTGCGGGGGCGGACCGTCACGTCGTCGTATCCGGCGCCGGCGATGAGGGGGTGCAGTGCGCGGCCGATCAGGGCGTTTGCGCCGGGTGCGGCCTGGAGTTGGATCAGGCAGTCGATGGCGGCGTGGGCGTACCGGCTGTGGGGGTGGAAGAACGTCGAGCCGTGGTCGCCCTCGATGACCGTGAGCGTGCCGCCGGGGCGGAGGACGCGGCGCAGGGCACTCAGCGCCTGGCCCGGGGCGGCCAGGTGTTCCAGGACGAAACAGACGAAGATGTGGTCGAACTCGGCGTCAGCGAAGGGGAGTTCAAAAAGGTTCGCCTCGTGCCACGTCACGTGGGCCTGGGGGAACAGGGCCGTGACGCGGACGCGGGCCTGGGCGAGGGAAGCGGCTGAGACGTCCACCGCCGTGAAGTGCGCCTCCGGGCTCGCCTCGACCAAGTGGACCGTCTGGGCGCCCACTCCGCAGCCCACCTCCAGGACCTTGCTGCCCGCGGGGTAGGCAGTGCCGGCGTGGAGCAGTTGCGCCAGGGTGTCGGCCTGGTCGCCGAGGCGGCGGGTCTCGTGGGCGGAGTAGCCGTGGACGTAGTCGATGGGTGTGGTGGTCATGAGGCGAGCCTCGTCCGAGAATGGTTCGGTGGACAGGTCCAATGGGCATGCCGTTGAGGGAGCCAAAGATGTCCAGGACGGGGACGTGACTGCCGGTTCCGACTTCCTGCAGCTCGACATACGGGATGCGCCGCTCGGCGGGCGGGCCGACTGGCTTGCGGGGCAGTTGCGGCGTGCGATGGCCGACGGGCGGCTGCCGCTCGGGAGTCGGCTTCCCGCGACGCGTGTGCTCTCCGCGGAGTTGCGGGTGTCGCGCGGGGTGGTGACCGAGGCCTATCAGCGGCTGTCGGAGGACGGGCATGTGGAGGGACGGGGCCGAAACGGGACAGTGGTGGTGGCGGTGCCGGTGGGCGTGGCAGAGCCTGCGGCCGTGACAGTGGCTTCGGGCATGGCCGAGCCTGTGGGCGTGGTGGGTAGACGGGTGCGGAGAGCGCCAGTCGGCTTGGGCGCGGGTGTACGTCGCCTCCGGCCCAATCCTTCGCGCCAACCGCCTGACTCCGCCACTCTGTTCGGTCTTCCGCCGGGCGAGGACGTCTTCGACCTGATACGTGCCGCGCCCGCGCGGATCGATCTGTCGCCCGGAGTGCCGGATCTGGCGGCGTTTCCGCGGGCGGCCTGGTTGCGGGCCGAGCGGGAGGTACTGGGGGAGCTGGCGGCGGTCGGGTTCGGGTACGGGGATCCGCGGGGGACTGTGGAGTTGCGGCAGGCGGTCGCGCACTGGCTGGGGCGGAACCGGGGGATCAGGGTCGAGCCCGGTGAGGTGCTGATCGTCGCGGGGACCGCACAGGCGCTCGCGCTGATCGGCGGCGTGCTGCGGGAGGACGGGGTCGAGGAGCTCGCTGTGGAGGATCCCGGATCGCTCGGGATTCGACAGCATCTGGCGAACCAAGGACTTCGTACGCCGCCCGTGACGGTCGACGGCGAGGGCGTACTCGTATCCGAACTGGCCGAACCCGGCGACCGCCGGGCGGTCTTGCTGACCCCGGCTCATCAGTTCCCGACCGGGGTTGTGCTCGGGGGCGCGCGGCGCCGGGAGTTGCTGTGGTGGGTCGAGGGCGGCGGCCTGGTGGTCGAGGACGACTACGACGCCGAGCACCGTTACGACCGGTCACCCGTACCCGCGTTCCGGTCGATGGCGCCGGAGCGGGTCTGTTACCTGGGGAGCGTGTCGAAGCTGCTCGCGCCGGCGCTCCGTATGGGGTGGATGGTGGCCCCGCCGCGGTACCGGGACGCGTTGGTGTCGGCGAAGCGGTTCGCTGATCTGGGGAATGCGGTGTTGCCGCAGCTCGTGCTGGCCCGGTTGATGGAGTCGGGGGAGTTGGAGCGGCATCTGCGGCTGCTGCGGCAGCGCCATCGTCGTCGGCGGGACGCCATGATCAAGGCGATACAGGCGCATCTGCCGGGGGCGGTCGTGCACGGGGCCGCAGCTGGGCTGCATCTGCTGGTGACGTTCGAGGGGCTCGGTCTCGCCGACACCGACCTCACCGCAGCCGCACTGGCCCGCGGTGTCAAGGTGCACCCGCTGTCGTGGCACCGGCAGCGGCCGGAAGGTCCGCCGGGAGTGCTTCTGGGATACGCGGCGACTGCGACGACCGCGATTGAGGAAGGCGTGGCCACGGTGGGGGAGGCGCTGAGAGAGGTGGCATAGGCGGGCGCCCCTTCAGGGGCGCGGGGCTGTATCACTGTGCGGTTCCGCCGCGATGGGGTCCCCCCGCTCGAGCGAAGCCGAGAGTGGGGGAGCGACCAGCCACAACCGACCCGCACCGAGGTACTTCGGAGGGTAAGGGCGGCGGGGCGAGGCAACCTCACACCACCCTCGTGGCCCCCGCGAACGGCATCTCGTCGAGCGGAGCGAGCCGCACAGGCGCCGAAGGATTGGGCGCGTGGATCATCTGCCCGTTCCCCACGTAGAGCCCCACATGGCTGATGCTGGAGTAGAAGAACACCAGGTCCCCAGGCCGGAGGCCGGCGCGCGAGACCCGCTCCCCGGCGTCGATCTGGGCATACGTCGTCCGAGGCAGCGAGATCCCCGCGGAGCGGTACGCGGCCTGCATGAGGCCCGAGCAGTCGAAGGCATCGGGACCGGTGGCACCCCACACGTACGGGCTGCCGAGCTTCTCGTACGCGTACGAAATGGCGGCCGCCGCCCGGGAGTTGGGAGCCGCAGCGGTCGAGCCCGGGGCCGGCGGAGCGGAGCGTGAGGCGCGGGCCGTGGCGGCGTCGTCCGCGCCGATCCGTGCGCGCTGTTCGTCCGTCAGGCGGGACAGCAGCCGCCGGGCCTCGCCGAGCTTTCCCGTGACCGTCTTCTTGTGCCGGTTCAGCGCCGCTTGCTGGGACTTGAGCGAGGCCAGCTCGACATGGGCGGCCCCGCGCAACTGCTCGATCTCGCGCAGTTGGCCGCGTACGCGCGAAACGGTCGAGGCCTGCCGGCTGCCGGCGCGTTCGGCGAACGCGGCCTCATCCAGGTACTGATCGGGCTCCGAGGAGAGGAAGAGCCGCAGCGCGGGGTCCAGGCCTCCGTCCCGGTACTGCGCGGCAGCCACCGAACCCAGCGCGTCCCGCTCGGCGTTGAGCCGCTCCGTCCTGCGGGCGGCCTCGTCCTGGAGGGAGTCCACCCGCTCCTCCGCCTTGTCGGCCTTCTCCTTCGCCCCGTTGTACTTCTCGGTGGCGACCTCCGCTTCCTGGTACAACTTGTCGACCTTCGCCCGCACCTGATCCGGGGTCAACCGTGGCTCGGCGTGGCCCGCCCCGTCGAAGGAGGTGGCGCTCGCCGCGCCCGCGAGTGCGATCGTGAAGGCGGTGCGGGCCGTATTGCCCCCGAGTGAGCGCTGTCTTGGCTTGCGGTGCGCTGCCACCTGGACACACTTCCTTCCCGAACGGGCCGGTCACGCGTCCGGCGGCGGCCCGCACAGGGGGAGCGGGCCGCCGCCGGATCTTCTCGGCGGTGATGTCCGGCTGCCGCCCCTGGTCCGGACGGCGGTGGGGAGCCGGTCACCTGGGGAAGGACGCTAAGCCTGAGCGGGTCGGCCTGGTAACGCCATGTACGGAACTGACGGGACTGGGCCGCGAGATGACCGTGTACGACCGTGATCCCGGCCTGACGGCGCCGAGTTGACGCGAGGCGTTGACCGATGCAGCAGTCGTGGAGGCCCGGGCGGCTCGGCGGTGCTACGGGGCCCGCCAGCGCCCGTAGGCGTCCGTCAGGGCCTGTACGGGGATACGCCCGGCGGCGCGGGGTGGTGTGAGGCCGTGCACGAGCTCCCGGTTAGGCTCCGGCGTCATGGACGTACTCATCCATCTCTTCGTCGCCCTGCACATCATCGGTATCGCCGCACTCCTCGGCGGCTTCCTCACCCAGATGAAGGCGATGGGCGAGGGCACGGCCCGCTTCGGCCCCGCGATGCTCCACGGCGCGTTCACCATGCTCGTCACGGGTGTGATCCTGGTCGGCCTCAACCAGGCCGACGACCAGGCGGTCAATAACATCAAGATCGGCGTCAAGCTGGCGTTGCTGATCGTGATTCTGGGTCTCGTGTACGTGAAGCGGGACGAGGAGAAGGTGGACAAGGGCTTGTTCGGCCTGGTTGGCGGCCTGACCACCGCGAACATCTTCATCGCGGTGCTTTGGACCTGATGGCCTGAAGAGCCTCGGAAGCGGCCCCTTGAAGAGCCGCAAAACGGGCTCACGCGCGCGTGCACCCCGAAAAAGGGTCCACGCGCGCGTGCCTCACGCCGGACGGACCACGCTGTGGATCGGCATGTAGTAGATCGACTCCTCGCGGACATACGCACCCGGCTTCGGGGCGTGGATCATCATGCCGTCGCCGAGGTAGAGGCCGACGTGGCTGATGTCGTCGTAGAAGAAGACCAGGTCGCCGGGCTGGGCGCTGGCGACCGAGACCTGGGTGCCCACATTGACCTGGTCCCAGGTGGTGCGCGGGAGGGTGACGCCGGCGGCCTTCCAGGCGGCCTGGGTGAGGCCGGAGCAGTCGTAGGAGTCGGGTCCTGACGCGCCCCAGACATACGGCTTGCCGGTCTGGGCACGGGCGAAGGCGATCGCCTTCTCGCCCTTGGCGGTCGTGGTGCCCGCGGAGGTGCCCGTGCCGGTCGAGGTCTCCGCGCCGGTGGAGGGCGCGGGAGTCGGCTGGGCCTGCTGCTGCTGTTGGCGGAGCTGTTCCTCCGCGGCCTGCTGCCGCGCCAGCTCCTCCGCCTTGCGCTGGGCCTCCTCGCGCTTCTCCCGCTCGATCGCCGCGAGCCGTGCCTTTTCCTCGGTGGTCAGCCGCGAGAGCAACTGGCGCGCCTCGGCGAGTTTCCGCTGAACGTCCGCCTTGGACGACTTCAGGGTGTTCTCGGTCGTGGTGAGCGCCTGAAGGCTCTCGGAGGCCTCCTGACGCTTCTGCGTCATCTCGGACTGCTGCGTCGCATAGTCGTCGACGGCCTGCTGCTGGCGGCTGGTCAGCCGGTCCATCAGCTGGTTCTGGTCGAAGTAGTCCTGCGGGTTGTCCGCGAGCAGCAGGGACGCGGCGTCAGGGGCGGCGGCACCCGTACGGTACTGCGCGGCGGCGAACGTACCGAGCTCCTCGCGCGCCTCGTTGAGCTTCTGCGTGCGGGAGGCCACGTCGTCAAGGAGGTTGTCGACCTTCTTGCGCTGCTTGCCGGTCTTCTCCTTGGCGCCGTTGTACTTCTCGGTCGCCGTCTCCGCCTGCTGGTAGAGGTCGTCGACCTTCTTCTGGACTTCGTCGAGGCTGGGCTTCGGCTCCGCCGAGGGCGAAGCGTTCGCGGTCTGCGACAGGAGGGCCACCGAGGTGAGAGCGGCGGTGGCGAGGGCAGGGGTCCGTATGCCCTTGGGACTGGACGACCGCGCTTTGCGGTGTGGCGCCACGAAGGCGACTCCTTCCGTGCTCCGCCTACCGAGTTAGCTGTCGGGTTCGGGCGTGTGCTTCGGAAGGTTTGCCCTACGGCCCTTCTCCCCTGAGGGAGTTGGACCGATTCACCCCAAGGTCGGTGGGTCCCCGGCTCCGGGTGGCCCACAAGGGCGTACCGGACTCGGCGGGAGCCGCACGGCCCGGCGACGTTCGCCGGTGGGGGTCGAGCGGCCCACTGCGAAAGCTAACCAACTCGTGTGGCTCCTGTGAAGGTTGATGTGCGAATTGTCCGATACGTTTTCGTGACCTTAGCCTCAGGTGTCATGATCCGTCGCCGACCGTGACGGGGCGGTCCTGGAGAGTGAGAGGGATCCCGGCAGGCTCGCACCGGCAGAGCCGTCAGGTTTTGAGCGCAGCTTTTCAGGGCGGCCGCGAGGTGTCAGTGGGGGAGCCTAGACTCGGAGAGCGATGAGCAGCCTCTTTGATGACAGCTTCCTGGCGGACCTCAAACCCTCGCGGGACCGCGAGGAAGAGCCCCCGCCACCGCCCGAGGACGAGCACGTACCGGAGCAGGTTCCGGACGATCTGTTCGGCGGGAAGTTCGACGTGCCGCCGGACCGGGAGGCCTACTACCGCGATGGTGCCCCCCGTCCCCATGTGGACGCGGCCGCGCTTCTGGAGGGGCTGAACGACAACCAGCGCGCGGCGGTCGTGCACTCCGGCTCCCCCCTGCTCATCGTGGCCGGCGCCGGGTCCGGCAAGACCCGTGTGCTCACGCACCGGATCGCGTACCTGCTCGGCGAGCGGAAGGTGCACCCGGGTCAGATCCTCGCGATCACGTTCACCAACAAGGCCGCGGGCGAGATGAAGGAGCGCGTCGAGCACCTCGTCGGCCCGCGTGCGAACGCGATGTGGGTGATGACCTTCCACAGCGCGTGTGTACGGATTCTGCGGCGGGAGTCGAAGAAGCTCGGCTTCACGTCCTCGTTCTCGATCTACGACGCCGCCGACAGCAAGCGCCTCATGGCCCTGGTCTGCCGCGACCTGGACCTCGACCCGAAGCGCTTCCCGCCCAAGTCCTTCAGCGCCAAGATCTCGAACCTCAAGAACGAGCTGATCGACGAAGAGGATTTCGCGGCACAGGCCTCCGACGGCTTCGAGAAGACCCTCGCCCAGGCATACGCGCTCTACCAGTCGCGACTGCGCGAGGCGAACGCCCTCGACTTCGACGACCTGATCATGACGACGGTCAACCTCCTGCGTGCCTTCCCGGACGTCGCCGAGCACTACCGCCGCCGCTTCCGCCACGTCCTCGTGGACGAATACCAGGACACGAACCACGCCCAGTACGCCCTCGTACGGGAACTCGTCGGTACCTCCGAGCACCCCGTGGACGTACCCCCGAGCGAGCACGACGTGCCGCCCGCCGAGCTGTGCGTCGTCGGTGACGCCGACCAGTCCATCTACGCCTTCCGCGGCGCGACGATCCGCAACATCCTCCAGTTCGAGGAGGACTACCCGGACGCGACGACGATCCTCCTGGAGCAGAACTACCGCTCCACACAGACGATCCTGAGCGCCGCGAACGCGGTCATCGAGCGCAACGAAAGCCGCCGCCCCAAGAACCTGTGGACCAACGCGGGCGCGGGCGCGCGCATCACCGGCTACGTCGCCGACACGGAACACGACGAGGCGCAGTTCGTCGCCGACGAGATCGACCGGCTGACGGACGCCGGTGAGGCGAAGGCCGGCGACGTCGCCGTCTTCTACCGTACGAACGCCCAGTCCCGTGTCTTCGAAGAGGTCTTCATCCGCGTCGGCCTGCCCTACAAGGTCGTCGGCGGCGTCCGCTTCTACGAGCGCAAGGAAGTCCGGGACGTCCTCGCGTACTTGAGGGTGCTCGCCAACCCGGAGGACTCCGTACCGCTGAGGCGGATTCTCAACGTCCCCAAGCGGGGCATCGGAGACCGGGCCGAGGCGATGATCGACGCACTCGCCTCGCGGGAGAAGATCAGCTTCTCGCAGGCGCTGCGCCGCGTCGACGAGGCGTACGGCATGGCGGCCCGCTCCACGAACGCCGTCAAGCGGTTCAACACGCTGATGGAGGAGCTGCGGACCATCGTCGAGTCGGGCGCGGGCCCGGCCACGGTCCTGGAGGCCGTGCTCGAACGCACCGGCTATCTGGCCGAGTTGCAGGCCTCCACGGACCCGCAGGACGAGACCCGTATCGAGAACCTTCAGGAACTCGCCGCCGTGGCCCTGGAATTCGAGCAGGACGCCGGTGAGGGCGAGGCCGCGGGCGGCCTGTCGGACTTCCTGGAGCGGGTCGCGCTCGTCGCCGACTCCGACCAGATCCCGGACGAGGAGGAGGACGGCTCCGGCGTCATAACGCTCATGACCCTCCACACCGCCAAGGGCCTCGAATTCCCCGTGGTGTTCCTGACCGGCATGGAGGACGGCGTCTTCCCGCACATGCGCTCTCTCGGCCAGACCAAGGAGCTGGAGGAGGAGCGGCGGCTCGCGTATGTCGGCATCACACGCGCGCGGGAGCGGCTGTATCTGACGCGGTCCTCGATGCGGAGTGCCTGGGGGCAGCCCTCGTACAACCCGCCGTCCCGCTTCCTGGAGGAGATCCCGGACACCCATCTGGAGTGGAAGCGGACGGGGTCCATGGGAGCGGTGGCCTCCGGCCCCGCGGCGGGCGTGGCGGCCTCCCTGTCCTCCTCCCGCACGCGCTCGGCGGCCTCGGGCGCCTCCGGCTTCGCCACGCGGCGTGGCGGTGCCACGGAGAAGCCGGTGGTGTCGCTGGCGGTGGGGGACCGGGTCACCCACGACCAGTTCGGGCTCGGCACGGTGGTCGGCGTGAAGGGCACAGGGTCGAACGCCGAGGCGACGATCGACTTCGGGGACACAAAGCCGAAGCGGCTGTTGCTGCGGTACGCGCCGGTGGAGAAGCTGTAGCCCTGCGGGGCTCGGTGGCCGCGCGGCGGGGCGGTTACGTCGGGTTGAGGCCGTGGCTGCGGAGCCACGACAGGGGGTCGATCGCGTCGCCGCCGCCCGGGCGTACCTCGAAGTGGAGGTGCGGGCCGGTCGAGTTGCCGGAGTTGCCGGAGAACGCGATCGGGTCGCCGGCCTTCACCTCGGTCCCGGAAGCGACCTTGTACGTGGAGAGGTGGCAGTACCACGTCTCCGTACCGTCCTTCGCGGTCACGATCGCCATGTTCCCGTACGCGCTGTTCCACTCCGTACGGACGACGCCGTCGGTCGCGGCCATCACCGTCGTGCCGTACGAGACGGGGAAGTCGATGCCCGTGTGCACGGACATCCAGTTGATGCCGGCCTGGCCGTAGTAGGCGCTGAGCCCCTTCTGCTCGACCGGCACCGCGAACTTCGGACGCAGCCGCTCCTTGCGCGCCGCCTCCGCCGCTGCCCGCTTCTTCTCGGCCTCCTGCTGGGCCTTGAGATCGATCCGCTCCTGCGTACGGCTCGCCCGGTCGGCGAAGTCGTCCGCGTCCGCGGTCAGGCTCTCGAGCTGGGTGTCGAGCTTGTTGTTGGCGGTCGCCGGCTGCACAGCGGTCGTGCCGGTCGCGGCCGTCGTCTCGTTGCCTTCGTTCCCGTTCCCGCTGCCCACGGATGCCGCCGCGATCCCGGCCACACCCATCACGCACGCGGACGGCACGGCGACCGTCAGCAGAGCGGAACGCTTGGGCGGGGTACGGCGGCGGGAGCGGGATGCTGCGCGGGATGCGGTGCGGGACCCCGGGCGGGGGGCCGGCAGGACGGCGGTGGCGTCCGGGGCGAGCTCTTCGGGGCCGTCGACGAGAAGTGGTTCCTCGTGGCTGCTGGTGCTGATACCGGTGCCGGCGTCCGGATCCAGGCCGCCGGAGGAAGGGAACTCGTCTTCTATGGCGGACTGTTGTTCGTATGTGACCGGCTCGAAGATCGCTGTGGCCGACTGATCGTGCGGCTCATGCGGCTCGTGTTGGTCGGACGACTCGTGCTGTTCGCCGCCGTCGGAGTTCCATGCCGTGGCGTCGTACGCACCCGAGTCGAAGGTCTGCGTGTTCCACTGCTGAGCCTGGCCGAACGGTTCGGCCTGCAGCCAGGCGTTCGCGTCCCACTGACCGCTGATGTCGGGGCCTGTGGACTGCGCAGGGATCCCGACGAGCGGCTGGTGGCCGGAGGTGTCCGTCCACAGGCCGGTCGCGTCATGGCCGCCGGTGTCGTACGCGGCGTGATGCTGGGCCGCGTAGGGGTCGTAGTTCAGCGTCTGGTGACTGCCGGTGGACGTGTACGAACCGGTGGCACCGCTGCCCGGCAGGTCGCCGAAGAGGGGGTCGGTCTCGAAGCTCGTCGTGGCCTCGAAGGGCGGCGCCGCGCAGGCGCCCGGTGTGCCGTATGTGTCGTAGATGCCGGTGGGCGCCGCGTCAAATCCAGTGGCGGTGTAGGCGTCGTACGTGGTGAAGTCGCCGTACTGGACCCCGTGCTCGCCATGCGACGCGAAGTGCGTCGAGGCAGCTTCGGGAGCCGCGGCCGGGGGCGGCACGGTCCCCGACGGGTGACGGTCGTTCACCAACTTCTCTTTCGCCTCGACGACAGGGGCGCTGGCAGAGCAGTGCGGTGACTGTACCCGGCGGTTGACGGGCGCGACAATCTTCGGCCGTCATCCCCCGCTCGGGAAACGGGCATTCGGCCGCCTTTCGGCGGACTGCGGGTGCGACTTTGGCCTTTCGTTCGATAAACGTTCGAGGGCGCGTGGGTGTTCCCCAGCTGTTCGGCGTTCGAGGTCCCGTCGGCGTGCGGTGCGTGTTGTGACTTACGCCACGGTTAGTCCGCCGGTGCGTGCGGCGGCAGGGACTCCCGCGGTCTCCTCGATGTCGAGCGCCTGCCGTATGCCCACTGCGACCGCCGGGTGTACGGGCAGGGCGAGGTGGCCTATCCCGCTCACTCGTACGTTCTGCGCGAGCAGGTCCGGGTGCTCGACGCAGGCCGTCTCCAACGGGTCCATCAGCTGGTCGAGGTCGCTCCAAAAGCTCACAAACCGGGTCCGACAGGCCGGTGCGGGCTCGCGCAGCTCCTCGAGCACGGTGGAGTCGGGCCGCATTTGCCGCACGATCGGATGCGCGTTCATCAGCGGTGCCACGCGCGTGCCCGAGTGCGGTGTGCCCAACGTCACAAGAGTCCGTACGCGGATGTCACCGCCCAGGCGCTGCACGTAATAACGCGCGATCAGTCCGCCGAGGCTGTGGCCGACGATGTCGACCTCCTGCTGACCGGTGCGCTCGCAGATCTCCTCTATGTGCCGGCCGAGCAGCTCGGCAGCGGTACGTATGTCGCAGGTCAGGGGGGAGTAGTTGAGCGACTCGATCTGTTGCCTGCCGTGCTGGGCCAGGGAGCGGCGCAGCAGCACGAACACCGAGCGGTTGTCTATGAACCCGTGGAGGAGGACGACCGGGGGTTTGGGCTGGGTGGGCAGGCGGTGGGCCTCGGCGTCACGGTCGGTGCCGGTCTCGGTCGCGATCTCGGAGGTGAGGTCGTCGGGTGCGCGGCGGGGCCTGGGCAGTGAGGCCGAGGGGAGCGTGGGAGCCGGGGAAGGCGAAGGGGTGCCCGGGCGGCGCTCTTGGGTGATGCCCGTGGGATAGAGGATCAGATGTCCCGCGAGGATCGCGACCTCAAGGGCCGTGGCCTTCAGGAGGGTCAGTGAGAGTCCGGCCAGTCTGCTGGGCAACAGCCGTTGACAGAGCGGCAAAAGCGGATAAAAGGGCGCTACTGCCCTGGTGACCTTCATGGCCGACCTCCCGTCGGCGCACGGAAGGACGGCTCTGTCCCCCGTGTGCCCTCATGGGAAACCGCCGACGAGGAGTACGACGGTGCACGGGTGGCGTATGTCACGCCCGTTGAACGACGGGGGCTCCCGTCGTCGTGCGATCGCCGAAATGCCGCGCCATCCTGCCGCCCGGCTGGCGGCGCGGAGGTGCGGCGACCTCGTGGCGGCTCCCCTTGCGCCCGGCCCGGCTGTGGCCCATGTGCCCCAGGGTGCGGGATCGGTGCGCGGCGAACTTGTCCCATCGTGTGATTTCCCCCTCGGTCTCCACCGTGAAACTGCCGGTTGCGGGATGCTGGCGATAACGTTCGTTCACTTCCCCGGCCGACGCGGTGCGGGGTGCTGTGCCGCTGGGTACACCTGACGTGGGCTGACGTGTTGCGGTTGCGACGAGTCGCCGTCGGCGTCTTGAGGTGTTATCAGTCGATACAAGCCGGTGCGGGACGGTAACAGTTTAATTTGGGTTTTTGCTAGATACGGATTTTCGCAGTCCGGTTCGCTGGAGATCGTTTCCGGCGGGGCGGAAGTCGGTACATGGAGGCAACAGTGATGGGTGTGGCAGCCGGTCCGATCCGCGTGGTGGTGGCCAAGCCGGGGCTCGACGGTCACGATCGTGGGGCCAAGGTGATTGCGCGGGCCCTGCGTGATGCGGGCATGGAGGTCATTTACACCGGCCTCCACCAGACGCCGGAACAGATCGTCGACACCGCGATCCAGGAGGACGCGGACGCGATCGGGCTCTCCATTCTTTCCGGGGCCCACAACACGCTTTTCGCCGCTGTCATCGAACTCCTCAAGGAGCGTGAGGCGTCGGACATCAAGGTCTTCGGTGGCGGAATCATCCCCGAGGCGGACATTCCACCCCTCAAGGAGAAGGGTGTCGCCGAGATCTTCACGCCCGGGGCCACGACGGCGTCGATCGTGGACTGGGTCCGAGCGAACGTCAGGCAGCCGGCTGCCTCTGGTTGAGGGGGCGCGCCTACGGGGGCGGTGGGTTCGGTTCGTCGGCGACTGCGGGTGTGTCGTGGCTGGTCGCTCCCCCACTCTCGGCTTCGCTCGAGCGGGGGGACCCCCTTCGCGGCGGAGCCGTAAATCGATACAGCCCCGCGCCCCTGAAGGGGCGCGCCCATGGAACCGCCAGCCACCATGTTCACCGGCCACCTGGCAACCCGCACTCGCCTATGAACCCGAACCCACCACTCCCATCGGCGCCCCGTCCAATTCGAGCCGCATTGCCGCGCGCAACCGCAACGTCCCCACCAGCCGCTGGAACGATTCCGCCCAGTACCCCCCGGCACCGGGCGACGCGTTCTCCGGCTCGTCAGGAACGGCGGTGAGGGCGTCGAGACGAACCGCCTCCGACGGGTCGAGGCAGCGCTCCGCGAGCCCCATGACCCCGCTGAAGCTCCACGGATAACTCCCCGCATCCCGCGCAATATTGAGCGCGTCCACAACAGCCCGCCCCAGAGGCCCCGCCCAGGGAACACCGCACACCCCGAGCAACTGAAACGCCTCGGACAACCCGTGCACAGCTATGAACCCGGCCACCCACTCGGCCCGCTCGGCGGAGCCCAATGTGCCGAGCAGTTTGGCCCGCTCGGCCAGCGACACTGCACCCGGTCCGCCGGCCTCCGGCGCCGAAGGTGACCCCAACATTGCCCTCGACCAGGAGGGATCGCGTTGCCGCACCGCCGCCCGGCACCATGCGGCATGCAGTTCGCCCTGCCAGTCGTCCGCCACGGGCAACGCCACGATCTCCTCCGGCGTACGCCCGCCGAGCCGCCGGGACCAAGTGGCGAGCGGGGCTGCCTCGACCAACTGACCGAGCCACCACGACCGTTCACCCCGGCCGGCCGGAGCCTTGGCCACCACCCCGTCGCGCTCCATGCCCGCATCGCACGCATGCGGCGCCTCGACCACGATCGTGGGCCCGCGGCCCGTATGGTCGACGGCCACGCACGAGCCGGCGCGGTCCGCCATCCGCCCAGCCAGCGCCGAACTCGGCAGCGCGGACAGCAACTCCGCCGCCGTGGCCCGTACATTGCGGCTCCGGTCGGCCAATGCCTGTTCCAGGAACAGCTCGTCCGCCGCGCTCAGCCCCGTGCGCAGAGAGTCGAGGAACATCAGCCGGTCCTCGGCCCGCTCCGTCGCCCAGGTCGTGGCGAGCAGTTCGCGCGCGGCTGCCGCGTCCCGCGCCCGTATCGCCGCGAGGAGTGCCATCCGCTCGGCGAAGAGGCCCTCCTGCCACAACTGCCGTGTCCGCTCCGGTTCTCCGGAACCGGGCAGCGCGGCTCCGCCGCCCGGTGTCGCCCGCAGCGCGAACCGCCAGTCCGGGTTCAGCCGTGCCAGCCACAGCGCACGCGGACCCGCGAAGGTCAGTGCAGCCGGCCGCAGATCCGTACGCCCCCTGGCCGCGTCCAAGAGCGCGGGCAGCAACTCCGGGGGTGCCGCGAACCCGCGCTCGTTCGCCAGGGCGAGCCACTGCGGCAGCAACTCCATGAGGTCGGGAGCCGTTCCTCTGCGGCCGCCGCTCCCCGTGCCAGGCCGGTCGGCGAGGAGCATCGCCAGCCTGCGCGCGGCGGGGCGGGGAAGCGCCGGGCGCGGATCCTCGGCCGCCGGCTCCGGCCGTGCCGCCGCCCGCCCCGGCCGCAACCCTGCCCGCCGCCGCACCGTCTGTACCGCCGCCGCGTCCAGCAGTGCGCCCGGGGCCTCCCGTCCGGGCGCCGTCCCCGGCAACGTACGCCGCTCGGTCCCGAGCAACGCCACGGTCACGAGCTCCTCCCAGGAGCTCCCGGCGGGCGCGTCTGTGGGAGTGAGGGGGCTGTTCATGGGCGTCCCTTCCGTGCGGGGGTGAGGGAATCAGGTGAGCTGGTGGGTGTCGACAGGGAGAGACCTTGCGCCGGCGTCAGCACAGCGGCACCGTCTCTCCCGCTTCCTCAGGCCACGCCGTCAACGGCGTGAAGCCGCGGTGGCCGCACTCTCCGAAGACCGTGACCGGGGCTCCGCCCGACAGCGCGACCAGGCGCCACAGGCCGGAGCGGGACTGGGCGGCCGGGGTGAGGGGGAGCGCCAGGTCGCTGTCGGCGTCCGCAAGTTGCCAGGAATCGGCGTCTGGTGTCGGTATGACGCGGGCCAGCGTCACCGGGTGGGAGTCCTGCCATGGGTCGTTCCGGAGGGCCTGGCCGTACCGGGCCGCCGCCTGTGCCACGCTCACCCCTGGTGGGCGGAGCGTCACGGGGGAAGGGGGCGTGAACTGCTCGCCCAGGGCCACCCGCAGCTGGCCCGCGCCCGGGTACGCCGACACCTCCGCGTCGAGGGCCAGTCCGACGGGCAGTGCCAGTTCGGGTGCGCGGCCGGCAGCTCCGTATGACAGGAGCAGGACCGTGTGTCCCGACTCCGCTCCGTGCAACCAGATGCGGCGGGTCGTGAGGCGGCTGTCCGAAGTGTCGTACTGGGCGAGGACCAGCCAGCGGTCGCGCGCGGGTGGGCCGTCCGCCGAGCCGGTCAGCCCTATCCGGGAACGGACCGTCGCCGCGAGTCCTTCCGGTAGCCGCTCGAGCCGCAGCCAGCCCTGGTCGAGCAGGTGGAGCAGGGCACACTCCTCGAGCAGCCGGACCGGCCAGCCGGGGCCGGAGGACGGAATCGCCCCCAACTCCCGCACGCGCGCGGCCAGTCCCGGTGCCTGCGCGTCGACCATCCGGGCCGCCGTCTCCTCCCACAGCCCGTACCCCGCCTGCTCCGCCGCGGCCAGACCGCCGCGCAGCAGGTCCGTCAGCCGCTGCTCCAGCTCCGTCGCGCCGGCCGTGATCCGCTCGGCACGCCGCTCCGCCCGGCGTCGCGCCGCCTCGGGATCACCCGCCGGAGAGCCGGACGGCCCGCTCGTCGTCCGCTTCTCCTCCGCGCGTTGCCTTCTCCCCTTTATCCACTGCTCGGCCCAGTCCGGTGCCTGCCCCCGCGGCACCGAGCTGTCCGTCCCGCTCTCGCCCGCCCAGAGCAGCAGCAGTCCCAGCGCGTGCTTGCACGGGAACTTGCGGCTCGGACAACTGCACTTGTACGCGGGCCCCGTGGCATCCGCGAGGTCGATGACCGTCCGATACGGCTTGCTGCCACTGCCCCTGCACAGTCCCCATACCGTCCCCTCGCCAGAACTGCCGGCCTCCGACCACGGCCCGGCCGCGCCGAGTTTGCTTCCCGCTTTGCGTGACGCGGAGTCAGGTGCCAGTGCAAGCACCTGATCCGCGGTCCAGCGCACCCCCTGCTGAGTCATGACATCGAAGGTAGATCCCACCACTGACAATCGACCCTCGCGAGAGCATTTATGCAGGTCAGAGCGCATTGTCAGTGGTGTGGTGCAGGGTGGACACCAGATCCGAACCGGCCGACCCGGCCGAGCTGGAGGGGGACCCTAGCCATGCCTGTTTCCGTCGAACCGACGTCCGTCGACCCGAGCCGCGACCAGTCCGCGCCCGCGAACACGAGCGCGAGCGGGCGTACGTCCGTGCAGGCGCCCGCGGGGCAGAGGGGCGAGGAGCTGCGGCCGCACGCGGAGGACGCGTTCGCCGCCGAGCTCGCAGCGCTGGCCGCGCAGGACGACCGCCCGCGCCCGGCCCGCTGGCGGATGTCGCCATGGGCCGTCGCGATGTACTTGCTCGGCGGCACCCTGCCGGACGGCACGGTGATCACACCGAAGTACGTGGGCCCGCGCCGCATCGTCGAGGTCGCTGTCACCACACTCGCCACCGACCGGGCACTGCTCCTGCTCGGCGTGCCCGGCACGGCGAAGACATGGGTGTCCGAGCACCTGGCCGCCGCGGTCAGCGGCGACTCGACGCTGCTTGTGCAGGGCACAGCCGGCACACCGGAGGAGGCGATCCGGTACGGCTGGAACTACGCGCAGCTGCTCGCCCACGGCCCGAGCCGCGACGCGCTGGTGCCGAGCCCCGTCATGCGCGCCATGGCGGAAGGAATGACCGCGCGCGTCGAGGAGCTGACCCGTATCCCCGCAGACGTACAGGACACGCTCATCACGATCCTGTCGGAAAAGACGTTGCCGATACCGGAGTTGGGTTCAGAGGTGCAGGCCGTACGCGGCTTCAACCTGATCGCGACCGCCAACGACCGCGACCGCGGCGTCAACGACCTGTCCAGCGCCCTGCGCCGCCGCTTCAACACGGTGGTGCTGCCGCTGCCGGAGAGCGCCGACGCCGAGGTCGACATCGTCTCGCGACGCGTCGACCAGATCGGCCGCTCCCTCGATCTGCCGGCCGTGCCCGACGGCATCGACGAGATCCGCCGCGTCGTCACCGTCTTCCGCGAGCTGCGCGACGGCATCACCGCCGACGGCCGTACGAAGCTGAAGTCGCCCAGCGGCACGCTGTCGACCGCGGAGGCCATCTCCGTCGTCACCAACGGGCTTGCCCTTTCCGCCCACTTCGGCGACGGCGTCCTGCGCGCGAGTGACGTCGCCGCCGGCATCCTCGGCGCCGTCGTCCGCGATCCGGCGGCCGACCGCGTCATCTGGCAGGAGTACTTGGAGGCGGTCGTCCGCGAGCGCGACGGCTGGAAGGACTTCTACCGCGCCTGCCGGGAGGTGAGCGCGTGAACGGATCCCTGCCGGAGGCCGCGCGGGCCGCAGGTGCCGGGCGCGGTTCGGGGCCCTTGCTGCTCGGGGTGCGGCATCACGGGCCCGGTTCGGCGCGGGCCGTGAGGGCGGCCCTGGAGGCGGCGAACCCCCGGACGGTACTGATCGAGGGCCCACCGGAGGCCGACGCGTTGATCACGCTGGCCGCCGAGAAGGGCATGCAGCCGCCCGTCGCGCTCCTCGCGCATGTCGTGGACGAGCCCAGGCGGTCGGCGTTCTGGCCGCTGGCCGAATTCTCCCCGGAATGGGTGGCCATCCGCTGGGCCCTGGAGCACGAGGTTCCGGCCCGCTTCATCGACCTCCCCGCCACGCACACGCTGGCGTGGGATCAGGAGGAGGCGCCCGACGCGTCCGCGACACCGGACGAGCCTGATGCGGCCGCGGCACCGGACGGGCCCGAAGCGCCGAAGACGTCAGCACCGGATACGTCGCAGACGTCGGGCAGTGGTGCGTCCGAGGAGGCCATCCGGATCGATCCGCTCGCCGTGCTCGCCGAGACCGCCGGGTACGACGACCCCGAGCGGTGGTGGGAGGACGTGGTCGAGCACCGGGGGGTGCGGGGCTCGGACGCGTTCGGGCCCTTCGAGGTGCTGGGGGAGGCCATGGAGGCGTTGCGGGAGGCGTACGGGAGCGGGGGGCACGAGCGGGATCTCGTACGGGAGGCGTACATGCGGCTCCAAGTGCGCGCGGCACAGCGGGAGTTCGGAGACGACGTGGCCGTGGTGTGCGGGGCCTGGCATGTGCCCGCGCTGCGGCACAAGACGGCCGTCGCCGCCGACAAGGCGCTGCTCAAGGGCCTGCCCAAGGCGAAGGTGGACATGACGTGGGTGCCGTGGACGCACCGGCGGCTCGCCCGGGTCAGTGGTTACGGCGCCGGGATCGACTCGCCCGGCTGGTACGGGCATCTGTTCAGCGCCCCCGACCGGCCGATCGAGCGCTGGATGACAAAGGTGGCGGGGCTGCTCCGCGACGAGGACCGGATCGTTTCGTCGGCGCACGTCATCGAGGCGGTGCGGCTCGCCGACACGCTCGCCGCGATGCGGGGCCGGCCGCTGCCGGGGCTGACCGAGAGCACGGACGCCGTACGGGCGGTGATGTGCGAGGGCTCGGATGTGCCGCTCGCGCTCGTGCACGACCGGCTCATTGTCGGCGACGTACTGGGCGAGGTGCCCGAGTCGGCGCCTGCGGTGCCGTTGCAGCGTGACCTGGACCGGATCCAGCGGCGGCTGCGGCTCAAGCCGGAGGCGCTGGAGCGTGAGTTGGAGCTCGACCTGCGCAAGGAGAACGACGCCGGGCGCAGCAGGCTGCTGCACCGGCTGCGCCTCCTCGGCATCGAATGGGGTGCGCCGACGGAGTCGCGGGGGAGCACGGGTACGTTCCGGGAGACCTGGCGGCTGCGCTGGGAGCCGGAGTTGGCGGTGCGGGTCGCCGAGGCCGGGGTGTGGGGCACCACGGTGCTCGCCGCGGCGACCGCGAAGGCCGAGGCGGACGCCGTCGCCGCGGGCGCCCTGGTCGACGTCACCACCCTTGCGGAACGCTGCCTCCTCGCCGAACTCCCGGACGCCCTCCCCGTGGTGATGCGGATCCTCGCCGACCGCGCGGCCCTCGACGCGGACGTCGGCCACCTCGCCCAGGCCCTCCCCGCCCTGGTCCGCTCGCTGCGTTACGGCGACGTACGCGGCACGGGCACGCACGCCCTGGCCGAGGTCGCGGCGGGTCTCGCCGAGCGCGTCTTCGTCGGGCTGCCGCCGGCCTGCGCCGCCCTCGACGCGGACGCCGCAGAGGAGATGCGTCGCCATGTCGACGCGGTGCATGGAGCGGTGGGCTTGCTGGGGGAGGTGCGTACGGAGGCGTCGTCTGAAGCCGCGGGCCAGGCTCCTCGTCCGGAGACCGACGGCACCGGTATACGCACCCGCTGGCATGCCGTGCTTCGGACGCTGTCCGCGCGCGAGACGATCCCGGGGGTCATTCGGGGGCGAGCCGTTCGACTGCTGCTGGACGACGGGGAGTTGGTGGAGGGAGAGGCGGCGCGGCTGATGGGGCTTGTGTTGTCGCCCGGGACGGTGCCGGGGGACGCGGCGGCGTGGATCGAGGGGT
This sequence comes from Streptomyces sp. NPDC006365, assembly GCF_042870755.1. Taxonomy (NCBI): domain Bacteria; kingdom Bacillati; phylum Actinomycetota; class Actinomycetes; order Kitasatosporales; family Streptomycetaceae; genus Streptomyces; species Streptomyces sp. NPDC006365. The sequence goes on along the minus strand of NZ_JBIAHS010000008.1, from coordinate 133,695 downwards.
TCGTCGGCGGAGGCTCCGGAGGCGGGATGTTGCTCGTGCACGACGAACGGCTGCTCGGGCTGGTCGACGCATGGCTGACCGGGGTGCCGGGGGACGCGTTCACGGACGTACTGCCCCTGCTGCGGCGGACCTTCTCGGCGTACGAACCCGGCGTGCGGCGCACGCTCGGCGAATTGGTCCGCCGCGGGCCGGGAACGCGGGAGCGTGCCGCGACCACCGGCACCGCCATACCCGGCTTCGCCACCGACCTCGACACCGACCGCGCGGACGCCGTCCTCCCGATGCTGCGCCTGCTCCTGGGGCTGGACGAGAACGACGCCGACGCGGACGACGCAACTGGCAACGACGCAACTGGCAACGACGTGAACAACAGCGACGTGAACAACAGCGACGCGAACGACAACGACCTCGCGGGGGTGGGCAGATGAGCACGGAAGCGACGGGCCGGGCAGGCGCGGCCGTCGAGGCCGGTGCCTCCGACGAGCGGCTTCGGCGGTGGCGGCTGGTGCTGGGCGGGGCGGAGGCGGACGGTACCGGGTGTGAGCTGACCGGGCAGGACGCAGGGATGGACGGGGCGTTGGGGGCGCTGTACGGGGGCGGGGCCGCAGGCAAGGGGAGGGCGGGGAAGGACCGGTCGGCGGGGCTGGGGGGCTCCGCGCCGTCGGTCGCCCGATGGCTGGGGGACATACGGACGTACTTTCCGTCCTCCGTGGTCCAGGTCATGCAGCGGGACGCCATCGACCGGCTCGGGCTGTCCACGCTGTTGCTGGAGCCGGAGATGCTGGAGGCGGTGGAGGCCGATGTCCACCTGGTCGGCTCGTTGCTTTCGCTGAACAAGGCGATGCCCGAGACGACCAAGGAGACGGCACGAGCCGTCGTGCGCAAGGTGGTCGAGAACCTGGAGAAGCGGCTCGCGACCCGCACCCGGGCCACGCTCACCGGCGCCCTGGATCGCAGTGCCCGCATCAGCCGGCCGCGCCACCAAGACATCGACTGGAACCGCACGATCTCGGCCAACCTCAAGCACTATCTGCCCGAGTACCGGACGATCGTGCCGGAGCGGCTGATCGGTTACGGGCGCGCGTCCCAGTCAGTGAAGAAGGAGGTCATCCTCTGCATCGACCAGTCGGGTTCGATGGCGGCGTCCGTCGTCTACGCGTCGGTCTTCGGCGCAGTACTGGCCTCGATGCGATCCATCAACACCCGGCTCGTCGTCTTCGACACGGCTGTCGTAGACCTCACCGACCAGCTCGACGACCCGGTCGACGTCCTGTTCGGCACCCAGCTCGGCGGCGGTACGGACATCAACAGGGCGCTCGCGTACTGCCAGTCACAGATCACCCGCCCCGCCGACACCGTGGTCGTGCTCATCAGCGATCTCTACGAAGGAGGCATACGGAACGAGATGCTGAAGCGGGTCGCGGCGATGAAGGCGTCGGGGGTGCAGTTCGTGACGCTGCTTGCGCTGTCCGACGAGGGGGCGCCCGCGTATGACCGTGAGCACGCGGCGGCGCTCGCCGCGCTGGACGCACCGGCGTTCGCGTGCACGCCCGACCTGTTCCCGGACGTGATGGCGGCGGCGATCGAGAAGCGCCCGCTGCCGATACCGGACACCGGGAGCCCGGGCCGGTAAAAGGGGGCATGCGGGGCTGGTTGAAGGAAACCGGACATGAATGCCCAACGGGAACGGGGGGCTTGCGCAACCTCCCGACTCCCATGCAAGGATCGTCGCGACTTCAACGGTGCGCCGCGTGCCGCCCTGTCCTACTTCGCATTCGCCTCGTCCCCCCCGCACGGAGGCTCTCCCCGTCTTGACCGTGTCGACCCTGTCAGCCGCACTGCCTGGTGCCGCTCTGCGCATGACGCGCACGGCGGCCGGACGGCGTGCGCTGCACGTGGGGTTGCTGGTGGGTGGGTTGTTCGTTCTCGGGATGCTGTGCGGTGCACGGGCGGGCGCGGCGGACGGTGCGACTTCGGGTGTGACGGCGACGGGCGTCGTGCGGTCGGTGACGGGTTCGGCCGAGCGGGTTGTGACGGGGTCGGTCGGAGCGGTTGCGCGGGGCGCGGAGCAGTGGCGTGCGGTGCGGCCGGGTTCGGAGCAGCGGTCGGCGACTGCTGAAACCTCCAAGGCAGTAGCCGTCGGGTCTGAAACCCCAGGGGCTGACGCGTCTGGAGCCTCCCTCGACATCGGGCTCGACGGCATCGGGCTCGACGGCCTCAGCGAAGCCGCGTCCGAAACCGAAGCCACCCCCGGCGCCGCGTCGCAGTCCGGGGCCGGCTCGGAGCCCGGCGTCGAGACCCCGCCCCGCCCCCGCCCCGTCGCCCCCCTGGATCCCGTCCACGAGGTGACCGCCCCGGTGGCCGACCCCGTGACCGACGGAGTCCACCGCGTCGTACGCCGGGTCACCGAGCGAGTCGTGCGCCCCGTCACCGAGCGAGTCGTGCGCCCGGTCACCGAGCAGGTCATACGGCCGGTCACCGATGGCGTAGTACGGCCCATAGGTGGCCTGGTGGAACAGGTCGTGGGCGGTGGCGTTGCCAAGCCCGAGGCGCCCGCCTCGCCATGGTGGCCGCCCCGGGCTGTACTCCCCGGACTTGAACTCCCCGCTCTCCCGCACCTGCCGGGACTGCCCGTTCTGCCGGGCGAGACGTTGCCGGTCGGTTCGCAGCCGCAGTTGCCCGGTGGGGCGGCGGACGAGAACGGGTCGGCCGGGCAGGACGCTGAAGAGAAGTCCGGCGACCGTTCCGCGGGCGTGTCCGGACCGCGGTTCAGCGGCGGTCACGTGGCGCCCGCTGCCGGTGCGAGCGACAACGACGAGGTTGCGCGGCACCCCGCGCAGCCGCCCGCGCACCAGGAGCACGAGGGTGCCCCGAGGGGTGCGCTCGGACATGGTTCCGCGGCCGACAACGGTTCGCCGCGGCACGGCGACGCGCATGCCGTCGCGTTCGGCAACCGGGCTCAGCTGAGGCTGGTGCCCGGTATCGCCGCGGCGGTGACCGCGGCCGAGACCAGGGACAGGTACCGGGACATTCCCGTTTTCCCCGGCTAGGGCAGTCCTTCCCGCGCTGACCTGCCGCGCGGGGGCGGAACAGGTCTGCCCGTCGTCCGGACATCCCTCCGATCTCCGGACACAGCCAACGGGATCCGGACCGGATCCGCTGCAGACACCCCCGGCCCTCAACTCCCCGGGCCGGTAAGGGGATCTGCACCGCATCCGACACCGGAAGCCCCCCACTCCCGAAGTCCTCAAGTCTCGGTATCCCGAAGGATCTGAAGCACGCATGCACAAGAACATTCGCCGTTCCATCGTCATCACCGCCGGGGTCACCGGCGCGTGGGCGCTCGGCTCAGCCGTCGCCGGCGCTGACGAACTGCCCAAGTCGACGGCCTCCGTACCCGACGCGTCCCTCTCCGTGGACGACGCGCCCGGCGGCGCGGTCGACAGCCCCGTCGGCGAAGTGGTCGATGACGTCCTGCACGACGTCTCCGACGTCTCCGACATCACCTCGGACGCTTCCACCGTCACAGTCACGGACACGATCACCGGCATCACCGGCGCCCCGACCACCAAGGCGCAGAGCACGGCCTCGCACACGACGGTCAAGGCGCACGACGCCGTCGCCGGTACCACCGCCAAGGCGAAGACAACCGCCTCCGCGAAGACGAACACGCAGGTGGCCGGCGGCGTAGCCGACCAGGCCCGCCAATACGTCGATGCCGAGCTGCCCGCCCACGAGGTCGCCCGGGCGAAGGCCGCCGCGCAGGAGGCCAGGTCCGCGGCGGCGAACAAGGCGGCGAACGCTGTGTCCGACGCCGCCGGCCCCCAGGACGAGGTCGACTACCTCTTCGGCCCGCTGTCGACGTTCGCCCCGGAGCTCGAGCAGGCGCTCGCCGCCGCGCAGACCAAGCTCGCGGCCACTGGGCGCACCGCGACGGGCGCACCGTCCGACGCCCGGGCCGCGGTCCGGCAGACGGTCGCCACCACCGACAGGACCGTCGCGTCCGTGGGCAGGACGGCCGCCCCCTTCGGCACCACGATCGACACCGCCCGCCAGACCGTGAACGGTGCCCCCGCCCAGGTCCAGGCCACCGTCACCTCCCTCCCCTCCACCGTCCAGGGCATCCACGACACCGCCACCCCGGTCGTCGACGAGACCGCCGCCTCCGCCCTCCCGCCCCTCGCCACCGACGCCGTCCACGGCGTCACGCCGGTCGCCGGTGAGGCGTTCGGCGGTGTCACTCCCATAGCCGACCAGGCCGTTCACGACGTCACCCCTGTCGCCGGCCAAGCCGTCGGCGGGACAACGGCGCTGGCGTACGGAGTCGTGGCCGACGCCCGGACGTACGCAGGTGGAGTCGCCCAAGGCACCACCCCGTACGCGCACGGCGTCGTCGGTGACGCGCAGACGTACGCGAACGGCGTCGTCGGCGACGTCCCCCCGTACGCCACCGGCCTCATGGACCAGGTCACCGAGGACACCGCCGCCTCCGTTCTCCCGCCGGTCGCCCGTGCCGCCGTGGACGGTGTGGTGCCGGTCGCCAGGCAGGCCGTGGGTGACGCGGGTGTGCTCGCGGACGGTGTCGTCGGTGATGTGCGGCCCTTCGCGGACGGCGTCGTGGGTGACGTTCAGTCGGTCGCGTACGGCGTGGTGGGCCAGACCGGCCCGTTCGCGCAGGGCGTCGTCGGGCAGGTGCCGCCGTTCGCCGAAGGCGTCGGCGGGGCCGTGCGGCCGGTCGTGGACACCGTCGTCGGCTACGCGCAGCCAGTCGCGCAGGGCGTCGGCGGCAGTGCCACGACGTTGGCGTACGGCGTCGCGGGCGATGTGCAGCCCTTCGCGTACGGCCTTGCCGGCGAGGTCTCCCCGTTCGCCGGCGGTGTCGCCGGACAGGCCGCGCCCCTCGCGCAGGACGTGACCGGGACCGTCGAGACGGCCGGTGGGCCGCTGGTCCACAACGCGGCCACCGGCGTCCAGGGCGCGGCCGAGTCCGTCACCCCGAGCTACCTGCCGGGCGCCGCACACGGCGCCGCGTACGGCATCTGACCGGACCGCCGTACACCCAGCCGTACGGCACCCGACAGACTCCGCGGGACCCAGCGCCGGGCAGCCGAAAACCATCGGCCGGCCGACCGAAATCCCGCGGACAGGGGCGGGTGGTCCCCAATGGGGTGGGGACCGTCCGCCCCGCAATCCCTGAGTGGCTGTTCGCGCGTTCCTCAGGGGCTGTTACAGGGGCCTCACCAGGCCAACCCCAGCCTGGTGAGGCCCTGATCAGACCCACATCTGTGACCGTAATCACCGCTCAGGTGTGATCTGCGATTTACGACCCCACCGTCAGCGGCGATAACCTGCCAGACGGACATGCCGCGTGCCGGCCACCGTGCCCACGCCCTCCTAGTGACCGCGCAGTCACGTTGCCCTCGCGGCACGCCCACGGAGACCAACGAACCGCGAGATACCTGATAGGGACGGACGCGCGTGGACCTGTTCGAGTACCAGGCGAGGGACCTCTTCGCCAAGCACGGTGTACCGGTGCTGGCCGGTGAAGTCATCGACACGCCTGAGGGGGCGCGCGCGGCGACCGAGCGTCTTGGCGGCAAGTCCGTCGTCAAGGCCCAGGTCAAGGTCGGCGGCCGGGGCAAGGCCGGCGGCGTGAAGCTGGCCGCCACCCCGGACGAGGCCGTCGCCCGCGCGACGGACATCCTCGGTATGGACATCAAGGGCCACACGGTCCACAAGGTGATGATCGCCGAGACGGCTCCCGAGATCCTTGAGGAGTACTACGTCTCGTACCTCCTCGACCGCACCAACCGCACCTTCCTGGCCATGGCCTCCGTCGAGGGCGGCATGGACATCGAGGAGGTCGCGGCCACCAAGCCCGAGGCCCTCGCCAAGATTCCCGTGGACGCCAACAAGGGCGTCACCCCGGAGAAGGCCGCCGAGATCGTCGCGGCCGCCAAGTTCCCGGCCGAGGTGGCCGACAAGGTCGCCGACGTGCTGGTCACGCTGTGGAAGACCTTCATCGCCGAGGACGCGCTCCTCGTCGAGGTCAACCCGCTTGCCAAGGTCGCCTCCGGCGACATCCTGGCCCTCGACGGCAAGGTCTCCCTGGACGCCAACGCCGACTTCCGCCAGCCGGAGCACGAGGCGCTGGAGGACAAGCAGGCGGCCGACCCGCTCGAGGCCGCCGCCAAGGCCAAGAACCTCAACTACGTCAAGCTCGACGGCGAGGTCGGCATCATCGGCAACGGCGCGGGCCTCGTCATGAGCACCCTCGACGTGGTCGCGTACGCCGGTGAGGCCCACGGCGGTGTGAAGCCCGCCAACTTCCTCGACATCGGCGGCGGCGCCTCCGCCCAGGTCATGGCCAACGGCCTGGAGATCATCCTGGGCGACCCGGCCGTCAAGTCCGTCTTCGTCAACGTCTTCGGTGGCATCACCGCCTGTGACGAGGTCGCCAACGGCATCGTGCAGGCCCTGGCCCTGCTCGCCGAGAAGGGCGAAGAGGTCACCAAGCCGCTGGTCGTGCGCCTCGACGGCAACAACGCGGAGCTGGGCCGTCAGATCCTGTCGGACGCCAACCACCCGCTCGTTCAGCGCGTGGACACCATGGACGGCGCGGCCGACAAGGCCGCCGAACTCGCGGCTGCGAAGTAAGGAAGAGGGACTCAGACCACCATGGCTATCTTCCTCGACAAGGACAGCAAGGTCATCGTCCAGGGCATGACCGGTGCCACGGGCATGAAGCACACCAAGCTCATGCTGGCCGACGGCACGAACATCGTCGGCGGCGTGAACCCGCGCAAGGCCGGCACCTCCGTCGACATCGACGGCAACGAGATCCCGGTCTTCGGCACGGTCGCCGAGGCGATCGAGAAGACGGGCGCCAACGTCTCCGTCCTCTTCGTCCCGCCGGCCTTCGCCAAGGCCGCCGTGGTCGAGGCCATCGACGCCGAGATCCCCCTCGCGGTCGTGATCACTGAGGGCATCGCGGTCCACGACTCCGCCGCGTTCTACGCGTACGCGGTGGAGAAGGGCAACAAGACGCGAATCATCGGCCCGAACTGCCCGGGCCTGATCACCCCCGGCCAGTCGAACGCCGGCATCATCCCGGGCGACATCACGAAGCCGGGCCGTATCGGCCTGGTCTCGAAGTCCGGCACGCTGACGTACCAGATGATGTACGAGCTCCGTGACATCGGCTTCTCCTCGGCCGTCGGCATCGGTGGCGACCCGGTCATCGGTACGACGCACATTGACGCGCTCGCCGCGTTCGAGGCCGACCCCGACACCGACCTGATCGTCATGATCGGTGAGATCGGCGGCGACGCCGAGGAGCGCGCGGCCGACTTCATCAAGGCCAACGTGTCCAAGCCGGTCGTCGGTTACGTCGCGGGCTTCACCGCGCCCGAGGGCAAGACGATGGGCCACGCCGGCGCCATCGTCTCCGGTTCCTCCGGTACGGCCGCGGCCAAGAAGGAAGCGCTCGAGGCCGCCGGTGTGAAGGTGGGCAAGACGCCCACGGAGACGGCGAAGCTGGCGCGCGCGATTCTCGCCGGCTGAGGTTCCGCAGCTGAGCGGTTTCTTCAGCTGAACGTCGGGTGGGCTCGTATCCCTTGCCGGGATGCGGGCCCATCGCGTGTTTCCCGCGGCGTTGGCGGCTCAGTGGCTCTGGGGGATCAGTCTCTCGGGACCGTTCGCCGATTCCGACTTCAGCTTCGCCCGAAGTTTCTGCTCTTTGTCCGAGAGGGTGCCGGGGACCGCTCGGGGCGGTACGCCGTGGATCTTCTCGCCCGGGGGCACCGGAGGTTCGTAGTGGCTCGGGGCCGTTCTGACGGTCATGGCCGTGGCGGTGACGAGCAGGGTGGTGAAGGCGATGGCCGCGCGGGTCCAGTGCCGGGCTCGGCGTTCGCTGCTCATGCGGACCGTCACGGGTTTCGGGGCGGTCCGCAGGCGCTCCTTGTCCGCCAGTTTCATCAGTCTCGTCAGGAGGCGTCGTAGCTCCTGTGGATCCGTCAGGTCAGGGAAGTGCTCGGCGATGGCCTGGCGTGCGTGCAGCAGGCGGTTCGCCGCCGCGACGGTGCTCGCCTCCGTCTCGGCCGCGGTCTCCGGCAGACCGATGCCGAGGCCGTCGTGGAGGAGCAGCGTGCGACGGTACGCGGGCGGAAGGCTCAGCAGTACGGAGAGCAGGCGGCGATCGCTCGGGGTGGCGGGCGGTGCGTCCGGGCGCCGTTGGCGAAGGCGCACCCGGTGCCAGGGCGACAGCGCGTACTCGTAGGCCACCGCCCGCACCCAGCCCGCCGGGTCCGGGTCGACCGCGACTTCCGGCCAGCGTTGCCAGGCCAGTTGGAACGCACGGTCCACGGACTCTCCCGCCAACTTCCGCCGCCCGGTGAGGAGATACGTCTGCCGTACGAGACTGGGGGCGCAGAACGCGTAGAGCGCGTCGAAGGCTTGGGCGGGGGTCAGGGTGGGGGTGGAGAGCTCGGGCTCGGCCACCGGTTCGGCTTCGGCCACCGGCTCAGCCGCAGGTTCGGGTTCGGGCTCGGGTACAACCTCAGGCTTCGCATCGAGCGGAGCCAACTCCGCCAACAGCCGTGCGTACGCTTCCCGCCTGCGCCCCCGTGGCGTGGTGCGGCCGGTCTCCCAGGAGCGAACCGTCTTGGGGGTGACGCCCACCCTGGCGGCGACCTCGGCTTGGCTCAGGGAGCGGGCCTGGCGCAGACGGCGACGTTCCTTCGGGGGCGGCAGCGAGCTGGCCGGGCTTCTGGCAGGGCTTTGTGTCACTGAGCGCCCCTCCAGACATAAAAGTGCATAAAACAGATTTTGAGCGACGCGTCCAGAGTTCGCCTATTACACCGGGAAAGTGTGTGTCGTTGGGAGTATGGGGGCGTGACTCACCCGACCCACTCGGCCTACTCGAGGCACCCGGCCCGCGCGGCCCGTCCGACCCACCTGACCGACCGCGGCCCGATGCCGTCGCACCCGCCCGCCCGGTCGCCTGCGCTGGTGGGCGGCCTCGTGGGCGGTGTTCTCGCGGCCGGACTGGGGCTCGGCTCGTTCGCCGTCCTCGTGATGCTCCTGTGGATCAGTTCGCCCTACCCGGACAGCGGTCCCGACGGGGCGTTGCACATCGTCGCCGCTCTGTGGCTGCTGGCGCACGGCGTCGAGCTCGTCCGCACCGAGACCCTTTCCGGCGTACCCGCGCCGGTCGGCGTCACCCCGCTGCTCCTGGTCGCGCTGCCCGCGTGGCTGCTGCACCGGGCGGCGCGCGACGCGGCGGAGGACGACGGCGGGGGCACGATGCCTGCCACCCGCAGCGCGTGGGGCGGTGTGGTCGCGGGCTATCTGGCGGTCGGAGTGGCAGTCGTGCTGTACGCCTCGGGCGGTACGTTCCGCCCGTCCTGGACGGTGGGCGTCCTGTTGCCGCCGCTGTTCGTCGTGGCCGCGGCGGGGGCGGGGGTGTGGACGGCGTACGGGCGCCCTGGCGGGCCCCTGCCGCCGTTCGTCCGTCGAGCCCTTCCCAAGGGCGTACGCCGTCTCGTCGCGGGCGACGTTCTCGTGGCCGCCGGGCGCGCGGCGGGGGCCGGAGCGGCGGTGCTCGTCGGAGGCGGGGCCCTGCTGGTGGGTGTTTCGCTGGTCTGGCACGGAGCGCCGGCCCGCGCCTCGTTCCTGGAGCTGACCGAAGCGTGGTCGGGTCGTTTCGCCGTACTCCTGCTGGCGCTGGCCCTGTTGCCGAACGCGGCGGTATGGGGCGCGGCGTACGCACTCGGCCCGGGCTTCGCTCTCGGGGCCGGGCACGTGACGGATCCCCTGTCCTCGTCGCCCGCACCCATGCTGCCGCCCTTCCCTCTGCTGGCGGCACTACCAGACGCGGGCCCTGGAACCCCGCTGAACTGGGCCGTGGCGATGGTGCCACTGCTCGCGGGGGTGACGGTGGCGTGGTTCGCGGTGGCGGTGGGGTTGCCGAGGGGTGAGGGCCTGGGGGACATGGGTGCGACGGCGCCCGCGCGTGGTGAGGCCTGGTCGCGCGGGCGGGTCGCCGGAACCGTGACGCTGGCGGCGCTCCTGTGCGGGCTGGCCCTCGCGGTGCTCGCCGTCCTGGCCGGTGGACCGCTCGGGGTGGCCGCACTCGCCGACTTCGGCCCCGTCTGGTGGCAGACGGGGCCTGCGGCGGTGGGGTGGATCGCGGGGGTGGGGGTGCCGGTGGCGGTGGGCCTGCGGGCGTGGCGTCTGCGCGAGCCGCGGGCACGGAAGACCATGGAACGCGAACCGCAGGCGGGCGAGGCGTCGGCATCCGCGCCCGAGGCCGAGCCTCAGGCCGCATCGACGTCCCGGCCCACGTGGTCCTGGCCCACGTGGTCCTGGACCACCTGGCTGCGGCTGCCCCGCCGACGTCGCCGAGAGAAGCCCACCGCCCACGAGGACCCCGACTTCGAGCCGTACGACTTCCTGCCCGTCGACCCTGTCGACTCCTCGGACCCCTTCGCCCCGCTCCGGCAGGACGCCGCGTCCGGCGAGCGTGGACGTGCGCCGGGTCAGTAGGCCGCGTCCAGCCTCGCCCGCTGGTCCGGTGTCAGCCGCAGGTCCACCGCCGCCAGGTTCTCGTTCAGTTGGGCCACCGAGGAGCAGCCGACCAGGGGGATCGACGGGATGTCGGCGTCGATCAGCCAGGAGATGACCACCTGGTTGACGGTGGCGCCGGTTTCCTCGGCGACCGAGCGGAGTGCGGCCAGGCGCGTGGGGGTGCCGGCATGGTCGAACTCGGGGCCGAGGGGCTTGTCCTCGCGGGCGTAACTTCCCTTCAGCAGCGGGGAGTAGGCCACGAGTGTCAGCGAGGGCTCGGCGCGGAGATAACTGAGCAGGTCGCCGCCGGTCGCACCCTGGTCGCCGTCCGGCGAGAGCTGGCCGGGCAGGTCCGCGCGCCTGCGCAGATAGCTGTGCTGGTACTGGAGGATCTCGTAACCCGGCAGACCGGCCCCCGCGGCGAGGCTGCGGGCCCGCTCCAGGCGCCACGACCAGTGGTTGCTCGCTCCGAGGAGGCCGACGGTGCCCTCGGCGACGAGATCCGCCAAGGCCTCGACGGTCTCCTCCAGAGGCACGGTGGGGTCCTCGATGTGGGCGTACAGGAGATCCAGTTTCGGTACGCCGAGCCGTTCGCGGCTGCCCTCCGCCGCCGCGCGGATGGCCTTGGCGGACAGGCCCTCGGGGTTGTCGATATAGCCGGTGCCGGGGGCGAGCGGGCGTGCGCCCAGCTTCGTCGCGATGACAATCTCGTCTCCGATGCCGCGGCTGCGGCGCCAGCGGCCCAGCAGGGCCTCGCTCTCGCCGCCCTGCGTGCCGTTGATCCAGAACGCGTAGTTGTCGGAGGTGTCGATGAAGGTGCCGCCCGCCTCGACGTAGCGGTCGAGGATGGCTAACGAGGTCTCCTCGTCGGTGACGGTGCCGAACAGCATCGCGCCGAGGCTGAGGACGCTCACGTCGCGGCGGGTCTTGGGGTCCGAACCGATCGTGCGGTAGCGCATGCGGATGTCCTCCCCTTCCGGCCCGCCGGATGGCGGGGCGTTGAGCGGGAGTATGCAAGTTGAAGCGCTCTCCAAGTCAACGGTGGCCTCCGGCGGTTGAGCAGGGGCGCCTACGGGGGTGGTGGGTTCGGTTCGCTGGCGACTGCGGGTCCGTCGTGGCTGGCCGCGCAGTTCCCCGCGCCCCCAAAAGACAAAGCCTGCGACTCCCCCGGGCCTAAAAGCCCGTACCCCCGACTACCCGCGCTCTCCCACCGGCGGGAGGGGACGTGGGCCGGTGCGTCGTATGCCCGTCGCGTAGGTTCTGTCTCAGGCCGCCTGCGCCCTGTGTCAGTAAAGGGCCGTATGCCCTGTTGGCGACGGGCTGACGCACCGGCCCGCGGCCCCGACCCACCACGAACCCAGGGGCGCGGGGCTGTGACATCAGCGGCTCCGCCGCGGGGCGCGAGCAACCACAACGCACCCGCACCCGACGACGAACCCAACCGCTCAACCGTCGGAGGCCATCAGCTCCGCGATCCCAGCAACCCCCGCAACTCCTCCGGCAGGAGCTTGTCGCAGGACTGCCTCGCCGTGTTGGTCAGGGAGTCGTTCACGCACGTGTAGTAGTCGCGGTACACAAGCTGCGCCGCAAAGCCCGCCGCGACCATGGCGAGGGCCAGCGACGCGGTGACCAGGCCGCTGATCGCCGCCGTGGTCTGGGGGCGGGCGCCGGAGCCGGGCGGGGGCGCCGAGGTGTCCGGGTCCGGGGTGCGGGGCTTGGCGCGCAGAGTGCTGATGCCCCAGTACAGGGCCAGCGCGCCGAGCAGCAGCGCTACGTACGGCCAGCTGAAGAGCGCGAAGAAGAAGGCCCATATGCCCGCGAGCAGGGCATAGCGGGCGCGGCGCTGGGTCGGGTCCGTCGGGTCCCAGCGCAGACCGGTGTTGGGGCCGCCGGATCCCTCCGGGCCGCCCTGCCCGCCTGGTCCGCCCGAGGGGCTGGGCCGGTCACCGAAACCACCGCCCTGCGCGGGCCCCGGCTGCCGGTCGCTCCACTGGCTGCCCCAGGGAGAGTGCCCGCCGTTGCCGCCCTGCCCCTCGTCCGACCCCTGTCCGTCCGCGGGCCGGCGCGGCTGCCACGGACGGTCGGGCGCACCCTCCGGCGGCGGCGCGAACGGGTTGTCGTCCGTGGGCGGCGGGGCTCCCTGCCCGCCCTGCGGCGACGAGTCCCCGCCCGGGTTCCCGTCACCGGAGGCACCAGACGCACCGGAGGCGCCCGAGGGTCGCGTCGAATCGCTCTCCGCCCCCTCGCCCTCACGCGGCGGAGTGGCCGACGAGGACGAGTGCCGCTCCCGTAGCAGCAAGCCTCCGCGCCCGCCCCCCTGCCCAGGCGCGACCCCGGACGGTCGGTCGGACGCGAACGACGGGAAGGACCGGAAGGACGGGTCGAACGCACCCCGCCCCCCTCCCTCCGCGACCCCCGAAGGGCTGGACACGTGGGAGGGGAGGAGTGGGAGGAGTCGGAGGCTGCGGTCCGGCATCAGGTGTGCGTCTTCCCCTTGGCGAATCAGGCTGGCGAATCAGGTCTGCGAATCGGGTTGATGGAGCAAAAACGATGGTTCGGACTGGTCGAGCGGGTGGTGAAGCGAGCGGGTGGAGCAGGCGGCGGGCGTCATGCCCGATTTTCGTCCCCGCCCCAACAACGACCCATGCGTCGGAGGCGTTCCCCCCCATGGTCCGTGTTCCCCGGCGGATCCTTCCCAGACGCTACCTTCCGGCCACGCCCCCGTCCCAAGAGGGCCGATCGCTGTGCCGGTATCGTTGCTGACGGTCGGCCGCTTCGTAGACTTCCCCGTATCAGGGGGCGTGAAGCATTCGTACGACCCTACAAAAGCTCTCCCGAGAAAGGGCCCCGCCGTGGCCGCCAATCCCGTGGCCAAGCGCCTCGTCGTGCTGGTCTCCGGATCAGGTACGAACCTGCAGGCTCTCCTCGACGCGATCGCCATGCAGGGGCGGGCCGTCTACGGGGCCGAGATCGTCGCGGTCGGCGCCGACCGTACGGGCATCGAGGGCCTCGCACGTGCCGAGCGCGCGGGCCTGCCCACCTTCGTGTGCCGTGTGAAGGACCACGCGACCAGGGAGGAGTGGGACAGCGCGCTGACCGAGGCCACGGCGGCGTACGAGCCGGATCTGGTCGTCTCGGCCGGGTTCATGAAGATCGTTGGCAAAGAGTTCCTGGCCCGCTTCGGTGGCCGGTTCGTGAACACCCACCCCGCGCTGCTGCCCAGCTTCCCGGGAGCGCATGGTGTCCGCGACGCCCTCGCGTACGGCGTCAAGGTCACCGGTTGCACCGTCCACTTCGTCGACGACGGCGTCGACACCGGCCCGATCATCGCTCAGGGCGTGGTCGAGGTCCGGGACGAGGACTACGAGGACGAAGGTGCCGCTCTCCATGAGCGCATCAAGGAAGTCGAACGAAGGCTGCTCGTCGATGTCGTGGGGCGGCTCGCCCGTCACGGCTATCGCATCGAGGGACGAAAGGTGATTATCCCGTGACCGCCGAAGTGACCACGGAAGGTACACAGCGCCCGATCAAGCGTGCGCTCATCAGCGTCTACGACAAGACCGGGCTCGAAGACCTCGCCCGCGGGCTGCACGAGGCCGGGGTCGCACTCGTCTCCACCGGCTCGACCGCCGGCAGGATCGCCGCCGCCGGCGTCCCGGTCACCAAGGTCGAGGAACTCACCGGGTTCCCCGAGTGTCTGGACGGCCGGGTCAAGACGCTGCACCCGCGCGTGCATGCCGGGATCCTCGCCGATCTGCGGCTCGAGGACCATCGCAACCAGCTGACCGAGCTGGGCGTGGAGCCCTTCGATCTCGTCGTCGTGAACCTCTACCCCTTCACCGAGACCGTCGCCTCGGGCGCCTCGCCCGACGAGTGCGTCGAGCAGATCGACATCGGTGGGCCCTCCATGGTCCGGGCCGCCGCCAAGAACCACCCCTCGGTCGCGGTCGTCGTCAGCCCCGACCGCTACGGCGACGTCCTCAAGGCGGTCGCGGACGGTGGCTTCGACCTCACCGCGCGCAAGCGGCTCGCGGCGGAGGCTTTCCGGCACACCGCCGAGTACGACGTGGCGGTCGCGGGCTGGTTCGCCGGTGACTACGCGGGTGACGGCGGGGAATTCCCCGGCTTCATCGGCGTCACGTACGAGCGCAAGAACGTGCTGCGGTACGGCGAGAACCCGCACCAGCCCGCCGCCCTCTACACGGGCGGCTGCGGCGGTCTCGCCGAGGCCGAGCAGTTGCACGGCAAGGAGATGTCGTACAACAACTACACGGACACCGACGCCGCCCGCCGCGCCGCCTACGACCACAGCGAGCCCTGTGTAGCGATCATCAAGCACGCCAACCCGTGCGGCATCGCGATCGGCGCGGACGTCGCCGAGGCGCATCGCAAGGCCCACGCCTGCGACCCGCTGTCCGCCTTCGGTGGCGTCATCGCCGTCAACCGTCCGGTGTCCGTGGCGATGGCCGAGCAGGTCGCCGAGATCTTCACCGAGGTCATCGTCGCCCCGGACTACGAGGACGGCGCGGTCGAGATCCTCGCCCGCAAGAAGAACATCCGCGTCCTCCGCTGCCCCGAAGGACCGCAGCCCCCGGCCGAGTTCAAGCCGATCGACGGCGGCGGTCTCGCCCAGATCACGGACGTACTCCAGGCCGAGGGCGACGCCCCGGCCAACTGGACGCTCGCGACCGGCGAGGCCCTGTCCGCCGACGAACTGGCGGACCTCGCCTTCGCCTGGCGGGCCTGCCGGGCCGTGAAGTCCAACGCCATCCTGCTCGCCAAGGACGGGGCTTCGGTCGGGGTCGGGATGGGGCAGGTGAACCGGGTCGACTCCTGCAAGTTGGCCGTTGAGCGCGCCGGGGCCGAGCGGGCACGTGACTCGTATGTCGCGTCGGACGCGTTCTTCCCGTTCCCCGACAACATCGACGTCCTGGGCGCCGCCGGCGTCAAGGCCATCGTCCAGCCGGGCGGTTCGGTTCGTGACGAGCAGGTCGTGGAGGCCGCGCAGAAGGCGGGCATCACGATGTACTTCACGGGGACGCGCCACTTCTTCCACTGACACCGACCGGAAGTGTGGACGGCCCGCCGGTGCTGCACCGGCGGGCCGTTGTCGTCTGCCGTTACGTCTTCTACGTCCTACTGCGCAGTGCCGCCCAGGTGTTGGGCCCCACGTCGCCGTCGACGTCAAGCCCCTTGTCGCCCTGGAACTGCTTGACCGCCCTCAAGGTGTCCTGGCCGAACTGGCCGTCCACCCCTGCGGCCCCGACGCCGTATCCACGTTTGGTGAGCATGCACTGCACCTGCACCACCCGCTGGTTCTTGTCGCCGAACTGCGTGAGCTGGGTGCCGGAGTAGTACGTGCACTGGGAGATCCATGGCGGTGTGGGCGGCTGGGCCGTGGTCTTCGTCGGAGAGGGGTGCGGGCTGGTGCCGCCGCCGTCCCCGCCGCCGCTCCCACCGCTTCCGCCGGGCGTGGGCGTCGGCGTCACCGTGGGCGTGGTGTCCTCAGCGCCACCCGTGCCGCCTCCGGCCTCGGCTTCGGTTCCGCCACCGCCCCGGGCGGCGTTCTCCTTGTCTCTCTGCTCCTCATCCCTCCCGTCATCCGTCTCCTTGTCGGGAGACGGAGAAGCGGAGGAACCGGGCAGCGACGCCCTCGCCTTGTCATCGGGGGTGCTGGTCTCGGAGGCCGTCGGTGTCGAAGAGGCCGCCGTGTCCTCGGTGTTCGGCCGGGTGAGCAGGAAGGTGCTCACGAGGACGGCACACACCGCGAGCCCCGCGGCGACGGCGAAGTACACCTTCTTGCGCCCGCGCCCGGCAGCCGGAGGATGATCGGGTGTGGGTCCCGGTCCCGGCTGCGGTACGCCGACCGAGGGCGGACCGAACTGTCCCGGCGGCGTCTGCGATCCCGGCCCGTACGCACCCGGCGGCGTGGCCGGCCCGAAGCCCGGCCCCGGAGCAGGTGCAGCCACCCGCTGCGTGGGCGTGCGCAAATGACCGGTCTGCTGGACGGAGGCGTGCCGCAGCACCTCGCAAGCCCGGCGGCGATCGAGCAGCCGGGAGTCGAGCGGTTCCTGCCAGGAGGACCTCGCCGAGGAACCGTCGCCATGTGCGTCGGCCGCTTCGATCAGCTGTCGCGGGGGCGGTCGCCCGGCAGGGTCCTTGGCCAGACACCTGGCCAGCAGGGCACCCAACGCCGCGTCCATGGCCGCGACTTCACTCATGATCTCCGCGTCGGGTTCCTCGTACGCCACGCGGTGCAGTACGTCCACACCGGTGCCGTCACCGAACGGGGCGTGCCCGGTGGTGGCGTACACGAGCGTGCCCGCGAGCGAGAACACATCCGAGGCGGTGTCGCAGCGGCCCTCCCTGAGGTACTCCGGCGACATGAAGGAGGGGGTGCCGACCCTGTTTCCGGTGCCGGTGATCGCGCTGGCGTCCACGGCCTGCGAGATACCGAAGTCGATGACGTGGGCGCCCTGTTCGGACAGGATCACGTTGGACGGTTTGAGGTCCCGGTGCACGACCCCTTCGGCGGACAGTGCCGACAGGGCCCGGCCGAGTTCTCCCACGAGGCGCCATGCTCCGGCCGGTTCCAGTACGCCGCATTCCTTGACGGCGTCCGAGAGGCTGAGGCCGGGCAGATACCGCGTGGCCATCCACAGCAGCTCGTCCTGGAACCCGGTGCCCAGCAGCTCCGGCGCGTGCGGCGGTCCGACCCGGGCGTGCACGGCCGCCTCACGCTCGAACCGCCGCCGGAAGTCGGCGTCCTCGGCGTACTCGGGCCTGATCACCTTGACCGCGGCGAGCCCCGGCCCGTCGTCGACGGGCCGCGCCAGATAGACCCGGCCCATCCCGCCGCTGCCGAGCCGCCCGAGCGGTACGTACGGCCCGATCTGCCTCGGATCCGCGGGCTGCAGCGGGGTCGCGCCGGCCTGCTCCAGACCGGCGTTCCCGGTCGCCGGAGAGTACGGCGACTCGGGCCGCTGGTCTGACATGGGTCCCCCCCGATGCGCTGATCTTCCACAGCCGGTTTTGCGCAAATGGCTGGTTGGTCACTCCAGTTGACACGAGGCTATCGCGGCCTCGTGTGTCCCGCCGTCGTCTCAGGCCAACGGCGGCTCTGCATCGAGCCGTTGCCGCGGTAACTCTGCGGCGGTACGGCCGGAGCCTGGCGCGGCCGGGCAGGGAACCGCGCGCCGCCGTACGACTGGGCGGCCGGCTGGGGTGCGGGCGAACCGATGGTGCCGGGGTTCCGGCGGCGCGCCGACCGGCGCCGCTGCCGGAGACGGCCGCGGCGCCGAATCGTCAGGCTGACGCCGCGTTACGGAAGGGTCCCGCAGACGCCGTCGTGGGCCCGCCACCTCAGCTTGTCGCGGGTCAGGGGGCCATACACACCGTCGTCTTCGAGCCTCAGAGCGCGCTGCACGATCTCCAGCTGCGTTTCGGTGATCTCCCCGAAGTGGCCGTCGACTTCCACCGTGCTCCGCCCGTGGCAGTAACGCAGCGAGCGCTGGATCGCCTTCACATGCGGACCGGAGGCTCCCCGGGCGGTGATGCAGTCCCGGTTCGCGTTGTAGGCGGGGATCTGGGCCAGGCTGTGCTCGCCGCCGCTGATGAAGTCGCCCTGTGTGGTGTTGCACCAACTCGCCGCCGCGGCCGGAGTCGCCGTGCCGGCCACAGCCAGCCCGGACAGCAGCATCATTCCCGCTACGACGCTCGCCTTGGCGCGTATTGTGCGGATCCTTTTCATACGTCACTCTCCCCGTTGACTGTGACTGTGACTGTGACTGGGCTTCGGATGGAGGGCTCGGCGCTCACGCGCGATCACGAGGCGGTGCTCAGAACGACCCACAGCCCTGGTAGCTGCCGTCGAGCTTCTTGTAACGCGGCCACTTCAACGCGTCGCGGGTATTGGGACCGTAGATCCCGTCCTGCTTGGTACCGGCCTTGCCCTGCGCGGCCCACAGGGCCGAGTAGGTCTTCGGGCCGAAGATCCCGTCGACGTCCCTCTCCGCTTCCAGGCCCACGTCGTAGCAGTCCTTCAACGCCCGCTGCAGCGCCTTGACGTGGTTGCCGCCGGCACCCTGGGCCATGGTGCAGTTGGTGCTGGTGCCGTTGGCCGGAACGAAGATGTGGTTGTAGGTACCCTTCATGATCGACTTGCCGGTGTTGCAGTAGCCGGCAGCCGCCGCCGGAGAGGCCGTAGCGGCCACGCCCAGTCCGGCGACCAGCATGAGCCCGGCCGTGACACCCGCCTTGGCTCGCAACTTGTGAACTCTCTTCATGAGTTGATCCCCCTTGTTCTCGGTGTGCGTGGGCCTTTCAGCCGCACATGCACGCGACGAGTCTCGGGGACAGCCACGCCGCGGCATACCTCAAACGTTTCAGGGTCGGCCCCGAAGTCGCTTGTGCACAGGGCGAGGCCGCGTCGGCACGTTGATCAGAGGGTGATGCTGAGGGGGAGGCCCACTAGGGCAGGTGTGTGTCGCTCTCGCAGGGACCGTCGACTTCTCCGTACCGCCCGGTGGCGTCGGTGGAGCAGCGGCTGCTGTAGATCTGCTTCATCTCGTTGTCGAGCGGCTCGGCGTTGAAGTCACCGCCCAGGAAGTGGACGTATCCCGCGTACTCCGAAAGGGGGCGGGGAAGACCTGAAGAGTTTCAGGTTCCCAGCCCCCTTCACGATCCGTCACCGTGGTGACCACGGCGCCCGAGGCCCAGAGGACGAGGGCCGGAGAGCGGCGCCGCAAGCCATCGACAGCGGGGGTTTCTCATGACCAGGCACAAGCGGTTCGTCACTGTCGCCGTGATCGGCGCGCTCACCGGCGGCAGCCTCGTCGGCAGCACGGCGGGCACCGCCGGCGCGGCCACGCAGGGAGCGGCGGTCGCCCAGTCCTGCTACGGCGACGCGTGGAGTTACAGCAAGCCGGCGAACACCTTTTTCCAGCCGAGCAGCGGCGCCCTCTACTTCACGACCGACAACTGCGCCGACATCAACATCAAGACCGACACCAGCCGCAAGGTGAAGGTCTGCTTCTACGCCAGCGGCGGCGGTCTCAACTACTGCCAGCGTGAATACAAGACCACCACGGCCGGTGCGTGGAAGGTCATCGCCGGCGACGTCAAGGACGGCACCAAGTTCAAGTTCCAGTTCGCGAGCTCTGCCGCGTCGACGGGTATGCGGGCCCACTGACTTCCCTCGCACGTGCGCGACGGTGTCAGTCCGAGGCCCCGTCCCCGCAGTGCTCGATCCACTTGTGGGACAGCGGAGCGTAGGTGCCCGCCAGGTTCCCCTGGGCCCGTTGGGCGGTGCAGCCGGTCCGGTTGCGTGAGTTCTTGCGGGTGATGTCCTCGCCGACGGGCGTGAAGTCGCGGCCCCGGTAGTAGGCCACGCCGGCGAGTCCCGTCGACTCGTCACCGTTGTTGAAGATCGACTTCACCGGGCGGTCACGGGTCCACATGCACGTCTCCTCGCCCGACAGCCAGTCGGCGTCGTCGCCCTTCCAACTGCACATCTCGCCCATGCCGAACTCCTCGCTGAAGAAGCAGACGGACCCGAAGGCGCAGCGGTGATAGCCGTACGTCGGACCGTCGTCCCGCATCGCGTACGTCACCGTCGCGGCCAACGCCAGCACAGCCGCCGCGAGGCCGCTCGCCAGGGCGGGGCGGAGCCACCTGCGGGGGCGGAGCCGGGGCAGGCGGGGCGAGCGGGTGGTTCCGGCCGCCTGCTCCACCCGGCACAGCAGCGAGGCGGTGTCGGCGTAGCGGGCCGCGCGCTCCGCGTGCGCGGGGGCCAGGCAGTCCGTGATGATCTCCCGCCAGTCCGAGGGGAGTTCGGGAGACAGGCGTAGCGCCTCGGAACCGCGCGCGTAGCGCACGGCCGCGTCTCTGCGGGCCTCCGTGGTGCCCCCGGGCAGGGGGAAGGCACCGGTCAGGACCAGGTGGGCCAGCACGCCGAAGGCCCAGATGTCGGCGGTCGGGCGGATCTGCTGGCCGCGTTCGCTGATCTCGGACCAGAGAAGTTCCGGCGGGGTGTAGTCGGGGGTGGAGAAGGCGGGCGCGTACGCGTGGGTGCCCTCCATCTCCGCGGCCAGGTTGAAGTCGGCGAGCCGGGCGGAACCGTCCTTCATCAGCAGGACGTTGGCCGGCTTGAGGTCGCCGTGCACCCATCCCGCGTGGTGCAGTTGGTGCAGGCCTTCGCAGACCTGGGCGAGAAGGGCGGGCCCGGATTCCGGGGTCGCGGACCGGTCCAGCAGCGTGGCCAGAGAACCCTCGGCCCGTTCCAGTACGAGGACGGTGGCGCCGTCGAGTTCGGGCTGCTGAGGGTCGTCGACCGTCAGCGCCTCGTACATCCGGATCAGTCGTGGTGAGCGCAGCCGCTTCAGCAACTCCTGTTCGCGGTGGGCCAGTTCGCGCAGGTGGTGGAGTTGGCGCGGGGTACGGGTGCCGGTCGGCAGGAACTTCAGCGCCGCGTGCCGGGGTAGCGGACCGGCTCCCTGGCCCACGACGGTCTCCCCGGCGGCGGCCCCATCTTCGGCCTTGCCGCCGTCACCGGTGCGCCGGGCCGCGTACACGCTGCCGAACGCACCCGACGCGAGGGGTTCGCGCACCTCCCAAGGGCCCACCCGGTAGCCCTTCGGAACGGGGACGGCGTAGGAGCGTCCGTTCACCGCGCCACCTCGCTCGGGACCGCCGCGAGCACGACGAGATCATCCTCACGTACGAGGTCGAAACGGAGCGCGAGCGAGACCAGCGAATCCTTCTTGCCGTAGCGGCGTGGGCCGGGTTCCGCCGCGTCCGCGGCAGGTCTCAGGCGGAGCTTGACCGCCAGGTAGTCGATGTTCCAGTAGACGGAGGAGCGGTTGGCCGCGGGCCAGGTGTGCCGCAGGCGCTCCACGAGCTCGTCGACGGTGGGCAGCGGGGCGTGCGGTGCGCCGCGTAGCCGGGGCTCGCACAGGGCGGCCAGCACCGCGAAGTACCGCTTGGTGCGGTCGAGGGAGAACGCCTGGGCCGTGGTGGCGCCGGAGAGGCCGGGGCGGTTCGCGCTGCGGTAGGTGTGGCGCGGCGCCCACACGTCGAAGCTGAGCAGCTCGCCCGCCGCGGGCAGTACCACGCGCGAGAACTCGAACGACACGGGTGCGTCCAGACGGCCCGGCGCGACCTTGATGTGCTCGCCCGCGCCCTCCGGGTTCTCCACCACGTATGTCTGGCCCTGACTCAGGTTGCTCAGGATCCAGAAGGCACGGTGTGCGGTGATCTCACCGGCTATCCGGGAGACCCCTTCGTGTGCGATCGCAAGCCCGTTGCCGGTCTCGGAGCGGCCGAAGGCGAGCCGTTCGCCCGCCGAGAGTCTGATCTGGTCGTCTGATCCTGTGCTGCGTGGCGGCACCACGATGACGCTGTACATGGAGTCGTCCCCCTCCTCCTAGCCCAACGGAGGTCAGAGTAAGGGGTGTTACGGGGGACATGTCACCGCGGCGCGACGAGGACACGGCCGTTGAGCGAGCAACAGTGCGAAGCCACCCGGATCAATCACTTTTCGTTCTCCTGATGTTCACCCGATGCCTGCTTGCGAACGGGAAACAGCCCTGCTCGCGCGCCGTGCGGAAGCTCGCACCACACCGTCTTGCCGCATGACCCCTGCTCCACGCCCCAGCACAGCGCGACCGCGTCGAGCAGCAGGAGGCCGCGGCCCGTCTCGTCGTCCGGGCCCGGCCGCCGCCGGATGAGCCAGGCGTACGCGTCCGGGTCGCTGACCTCCAGACGCGTACCGCCACCGTCCGCACGGGTGAGACGGACCGTCACGGGGGTTCCCTCGCCGAGGTGGTTGATCACGTTCGCACACCGCGCTCAAGGGCAGCGACGTACCGACGAGTTGATCGGCGGACCTCTACGACGAGCGCGTCCGATCATGATCTGGGATCTTGAGGTCAGGGCTGGGTGGTGTCCACGATGAAGCGGCGGCTGAGACTGATCTCGCTCGAGAGCAGGCCCAGGTCGGTGGTCACCGTCAGCTCGTACTCCCCGTCCCGCAACGCCCTCACATCGAGCACCCTGTGGCTTCCGACCCACAGGGTGGGAACGATCTCGCCGTTCAGCCTGACCTCGATATTGCGTAGCGCCTCACGCAGCGACTCGTCGTCGCTGCGACCTGCCGTGTCCACCGTGTCCACCGTGAGCGTGGCCGAGGAGAGCGCGGCGGCGTTCAGCACGCCGCTGCTGGGGATGCCGCGTATCCGGAGCTCCGGCTGGTTCACCGCGTTGGCCAGCGCAATGCCGCCGATCGCCAGGACGGCGGCGACAGCGGCAACCAGAAGTGCGATGAGCACCCTGCGCAGGGACCGGGCTCGCACAGGGTCCGACGTCTTCGGGGCCAGCCGCATGGACACATCCTTCGAGGAGTTGCTGCTGTAGTCGTCGGCCCCGCCGCTTCGTCCCGCCCGTGGCCTTTGCACGGGCCTTCTGAACCGGCTTGAGGACAGACGAGCCCGAGGATACGGACTCGCGGGTGTCCGGCGACCCCGATGGTGTCATCTCAACAGTCACGGAATCCAGTTCGCCCTCACGGAACCGGGCGAGACCCCGCTGACGGCGGCGCGCATAGTGAACTGGCCGAGGAGACTCAGCCAAGGCGGCGGCGGTAGCGAAACTTGTTGAGAGAGGCTCCGCCGGTGGTGTCCTCCACGGCCGCTCCGTCTGCGCGCCAGCCGGCGGCTTCGTAGAAGCGCCGGGCTCGTTCGTTGTCCTCCAGGACCCATAAGGTGGCCTGCGTGTAGTCGGCTTGTCCGAGCGTCGTCAGTGTGGCCAGCATCAGCTGCCTGCCGATTCCGGTGCCCCAGACCTCGGGCATCGCGTAGAGCGTGCCGATTTCCGCGGTGGCAGGTGCCTCCTGAGACGGGCCGAAGCTTGCGAATCCGACGATGCCCGCCTCGGTTTCGGCCACCAGTACTCCCGACCTCGGCCAACGTGCCTCCGCGATGTGCGCCTTCCACTCGGCCTCTTCGCGGCTCCGGTCCATGGCGTCGAGGTAGTGACGGGGAACGAGCCCCGCGAAGGCCACCTGCCAGGAGCGCACATAGACCCCGGCGACCGCTGATGCGTCATCAGGCCACGCCTGTCGCGTCTGCATGGCCGTCATTCTTCAAGTTGCCGCAATCCGGGGCCAGTTGTTTTCGCGAGGGTGAGTCGACTGCTGCTCTCGGGCCCGCCCGAAGGCGAGCCGTGCGCCGTGACGTGCCAGGACCGTGCCCCTCCCTCGCGGGGTGGGACACGGCCCTTGGCGTGAGTGGCGTGAGCGCGCCCGTCAGGCCTTGACGACCACCGTGCTGCAGACCTTGTCGGAGAACGTCTGCTTCTTGTCGTCCCAAAGCGGCCACAGCCAGCCGAGGTAGCAGGCGGCGCTGTCGAGGATGTGGGCAATGCGGCGGACGAATGCCATGCCGAAGCCGAGCGGCTGGCCGTCGCTCTCCCGCAGCAGCCTGATGCCCATGGTCTTCTTGCCGATCGTCTGGCCGGTCTTGCCCTCCTGCATCAGCAACCAGACAATTACGCCGATCATGGCAACGATGGTGATGAGGCCGCCTATACCCGCCGCTGTTTCACTGATCAGTGCCCCGATCACCGCGGGGAGGTAGGCGACCAGGAGGATGAGCGAGTCCACCAGTGTCGCGAGCACCCGCGATCCCCAGTGGGCATAGGGGGGCGGACCGCCGTACATCTGCCCCTGCTGCGGGTACTGCCCGCCGGGCTGCTGGGGGTAGCCGTAGCCCTGCTGGGGCGGGACACCCTGCGGGGCCTGCTGCGGGTAGCCGTAACCGGGCTGGCCCTGCGGCTGCTGCGGGTGGCCGTACGGCTGCTGCCCGCCCTGCGGGGGCGGCTGTCCGTACGGGTTGTTCGGGTCGCCAAAGCTCATGGCGGTGATTCCTCCGTTGAAGAGTGCGGGGACTACGCGGCTTGTACGGAGGAGAAGTTCGAGCTGATCGCCGCCTGTCCCCCGTGCACTGCCCGCGGCACTGCGCCGCTCATCGTTCTAAAGGCCAGGCACATTTGTCCAGACAGATCCCGGAGGAGATGTGCAAGCGCAACATCGGTGATCCTGGACAAACGCGGGGGACAACGTGGGACAGGCCGTCGCGCGGGTCTTGGGCAGGCCATCGCGCGGGTCTTGGGGGCGTCGCGCCTGGACTCGGAACCGCCTCAGTGGCGTGGGCGGTTGAACCAGGCGGCGCCGTCCGACCGGCCCACGAACACCGCGATGAGGATCGCGAGCACGGTGTGCGCCAGACCGATGATGATGAACGGGTAGATGCCGAGGATCGCGGTGATGATGGCGAACACCATGGCGGCGATACGAATGCCGTTGCCGCCGCTGCCGACCTTCGCCCCGAGGAAGACCGCGAAGACGCCCCAGGCCAGGACCGCGACGGTCGCGAACCACAGCGCGCCGGTCGAGAAGTCGGCGAGCTGCTGGAATTCGACCTCGTTCTCGAGCGACGGGTCGTCCTTGGCCGCCTGGACCGCGACGGCGGAGATCGCCATCAGGATGGCGCCGATCACCTGGAGTCCGGCGATGACGAACAGCATCACGCGCGCGGACTTCACGCCGCCCGGCATCTGCATCGGACCGCCGGGGTAGCCGCCGTACGGCTGCTGCTGGAGGGGCGGCGCCTGCGGGTAGCCGTAACCCGGCTGTCCCTGCGGGGCGCCGAAGCCGGGCTGCCCCGAGGGCTGCTGGGACGGATAGCCGGGCTGCTGGCCCTGCGGCGGACCGTAGGGGTTGTTCGGGTCGCCGAAGCTCATGGCGTCTTGCCTCCGTTGTGGCGTGAGTGCGGGGACGACGCGGCACATTTCGGAGGAAAGCTCTACAGATGCGGTTCGTCCCCCCGGTACTGCCCCGCGGCACTGTGGCGTTCATCGTCCTTAACGCGCCGCTTATTTGTCCAGACGGATTCGGAATGTGTTGTGCAAGTGCAACAGCGCTGATCTTGGACGGATGCGGGGGACAGGGCGCCGAGCGGCTCCGGGGATGCCTTGGGGAGGTCTTGAGGTGACCTGATTGGAACCGGGGCCCGGTCATCCGCGAGGATGGGCACATGACCGCCCAGATTCTCGATGGCAAGGCCACCGCAGCCGCGATCAAGTCCGACCTGACCGTCCGCGTGGCGGCCCTGAAGGAGAAGGGCATCACGCCTGGTCTCGGAACCGTCCTGGTGGGCGATGACCCCGGCAGCCAGAAGTACGTCGCCGGGAAGCATCGCGACTGCGCCCAGGTCGGTATCGCCTCCATCCAGCGCGAGCTGCCCGCGACCGCCACGCAGGAGGAGATCGAGGCCGTCGTCCGGGAGCTCAACGAGGACCCGGCCTGCACGGGATACATCGTCCAGCTGCCGCTGCCCAGAGGCATCGACGAGAACCGTGTCCTGGAGCTGATGGACCCGGACAAGGACGCGGACGGTCTGCACCCGATGAACCTCGGCCGTCTCGTACTGAACGAGCCGGCGCCGCTGCCCTGCACGCCGAACGGCATCCTCACCCTCCTGCGCCGGCACGGCGTGGAGATCAAGGGTGCCGAGGTCGTGGTCGTC
Organism: Streptomyces sp. NPDC006365; assembly: GCF_042870755.1. Classification (NCBI taxonomy): domain Bacteria; kingdom Bacillati; phylum Actinomycetota; class Actinomycetes; order Kitasatosporales; family Streptomycetaceae; genus Streptomyces; species Streptomyces sp. NPDC006365. Next base: position 107,548 of record NZ_JBIAHS010000008.1, on the reverse strand, counting down.
GGCCGTGGCGTGACGATCGGCCGCCCGATGCCGCTGCTGCTCACCCGGCGCAGCGAGAACGCGACGGTGACGCAGTGCCACACCGGTACGCGTGATCTGTCCTCCCACTTGAAGCGGGCGGACATCATCATCGCCGCGGCAGGCTCCGCGCACCTGGTCCGCCCCGAGGACGTCAAGCCGGGTGTCGCGGTCCTCGACGTCGGCGTCTCCCGCAGTGCCGAGGGCAAGATCGTCGGCGACGTCCACCCGGGAGTCGCCGAGGTCGCCGCCTGGATCTCCCCGAACCCCGGTGGAGTCGGCCCCATGACCAGGGCCCAACTCCTCGTCAACGTGGTCGAGGCGGCGGAGCGCAGTGCCGGCTGAGGACACGACCGAGAACCGGGACGCGACCGAATCGCCGGAGGCCACGCGGGCACGCGACGCCGAGCCGGGCTCCGGGTCAGCGCGAGCCGGCGACGCCGAGCCGGGTACCAGGTCTGCACAGGCACGCGACGCCGCACCGCGCACCGAGTCCGCGCGGGCCGCGAAGTCGGAAGCCGACCGGCCGCACAACGGAGAACGGCGTGCCGCGAAACGGCAAGGCACGGAGTCGCCCGCGGCATCCGCGCAGGCTGCGGAGCCGTCTGCCGGCGGTTCGCCGGGCGCTGAGCCGCACGGCGAGGAGCCGGCGGGCAGCGGGCCGGGTTCCGTCGCGGCAGCCGGCGACATTCCGCGGGAGGGCGAGATCGTTACCCGGGACGCCGTCAGTACCGTCGGCCCCGACGGGGAGCCGCAGCGGACCACCCGGCGGTTTCCGCGGATCACGAGGGACACCGCTCGGCCCGAGGGCGGGGGGCGGGCCGCGTCCGGCGACGCGCCCGCGCCCGCGCGGCAGTGGCCGATGCTCACCGTCGCGGGGACCGTCGGGCTCGGGCTGCTGCTCACCGCGTTCGACGTCTTCCGGTACGGCACGCTGCTGATCGGAGTCGGGCTGCTCATGGGCGGCGTACTGCGCTGGGCGCTGCCCGGCGTGGGCATGCTCGCCGTCCGCTCCCGCTTCACGGACCTCGTCACGTACGGCGTCCTGGGCGTGACCATCGTGCTGCTCGCGATGATGGTCCAGCCCAACCCGAAGCTGGAGATCCCGTTCCTGGAAGACATACTGCACTTCACGATCCGCTGAGCACGAGCGCCCGTGGCGGAGGCCCGCACTCTCCCCCGAGTCGGAGTGCGGGCCTCCGCGTTTCCTCGCGGTGGCTCGGTCGGGCTCGTATGCGGCTCAGCAGTTGTTGTCGGTGTTGGCCGGGTAGACACGTGGCACGGCGTCGTTCCAGCCGCCGCCGGTCATCGAGGCCGACCGCTGACCGCTCGCGATGCAGACCTTGACGCCGGTGTGGGCCTGGAACGCCGCGTCGTCGTCGCGCCGGTTCCAGTACGACGGTGCCTTGCGGTCGAAGCTGTATCCGCTCGGGTTCTGCCAGTAGCCCTCGTCCTTGAAAACCAGCCGACGCCGCGGAAGTTGCTGTGCTGCCACAGGTGCAGCCTGTCCTCGGGGCAGCTCGGTGTTTCCTCCCGGGAGGAGCGCTGCGGAGGCCGAGGCCGAGGCGGAGGCGGGCGGGCGGCACGGCGGCCGGGTACGCCGGGTCGCGTTCGCCGCGGGTGCGGCCATCGCCGCTGCCGTGTGCGCCGCGGTCCTCCTCCTGCTGCCGGACGAGTCGGCGGACAGCGCGGTGCCCCCACCGACGTACTCACCCGGCTGCACCGGCCCCGACTGCGACGGCCAGAACCCCGTGGACATGGGCTGCGGCGGCGACAACATGGTGACCACGGCCGCCCAGCGAACCTTCTCCGACGGACAGCGCGTGGAACTGCGCCGCGGCACGACGTGCCACGCGGCGTGGGCGCGCGCGACGCGGCTGCGGATCGGGGACCGGGTCGAGCTGACCCGCTCCGGGCCGGCCCCAAGGAAGTACGGGCGACCGTGCGGGATGACACGACCGGCTATCTCGCGACGGCGATGACGCCGGCGGACGATCCGGCCGGGACCCACGTCTGCCTGATTCCGGCCAAGGGTGACCGTGTCTGCATCGAGGCCTGAGCTTGGCTTGCGCCCGGTTGTATCGGTGCGCCTGAGCCCGGGACCGGCGGCGTGACGGCGACGTCCGTCCACTCCCCCGAGCGAGGACGGACGCCGCCTGCGCTCAAGAGTCATGGACGTGCCAACGGGGCTTCAACACCTGTGAGTTCCCTGTGGCACGGAGGTGACCGTTCCGGTACCTCGTGCTTGTCGTGCGACAAGTCCCGTAACGATCTGTACTTCACCCGCCGGTAGGTATGCGATTCCCCTGATGCATCCGGTTCACTAGTGACAGACGATGTCGTGTATGTGTTCCCGTTGTGTCGATGTATTGACAAGTTCGGGGATTTGATCTGATCACGTCCAACGCCAGGGATAACGTGGGCAATCGGGACGGTCCGGGACTTCCCGTGCGCTGACCAGGGGGCCCAGCAGGTAGCACGGGATCTCGGTGGGACACTGGACCGCATACCAGCGGGCGTGCAACGGTGCATGCCCACGGCTCGAAATGCTCCTGTGCGCCCGCACCCGGGGAACTGAGATCCTGGCTCCGCGCATCCCTGTGGGTAGGCCGGAACGGGGACTCGGCAGAGGGCGTCACGCGCGAGGAAAGTAAGCACGTACGGGGGGAAGAGGGGGAGCAATGCCTCGTTGGAGGGCCTTGCCGGATGAACTCGATCCGCAGGTCAGGGAGTTCGCCAGCCAGCTGCGTCGACTTGTCGACCGCAGTGGGCTGAGCGTCGCTGCCGTGGCCGACCGCACCGGTTACAGCAAGACGTCCTGGGAGCGGTATCTGAACGGCCGGCTGCTCGCGCCCAAGGGTGCGATCGTGGCACTGGCCGAGGTGACCGGAACGAATCCGGTTCATCTGACCACGATGTGGGAGCTGGCCGAGCGGGCATGGAGCCGCTCGGAGATGCGCCACGACATGACCATGGAGGCCATACGGATCTCCCAGGCGCGCGCCGCGCTCGGGGAGTTGGGGCCCACGCCTCCCAAGGCCAAGGGTGGCAGCCGCGGCAAGCCGGCGAGCAAGGCCGCAGCTGCGGCCCCACCCAAGCCGGCGGGCGCCGGGGCCTCGGCGCCGCCGCGGGGTCCCGCGTCGGGCGGGGATGCGCCGACGTCGTTCCTCGGGCGGGTTCCGCAGAAGGAGTCGTCGGGCTCGTCGAGTTCGGCGGGTGGGGCTTCGCCCGGTGCGTCCGGTAGGTCTGGTACGTCCACTCCTGGTGGTCCTTCGGCTCCGCGTACGGGCAGTTGGGGTGTTGCTCCTCCGTCGAATCTCTCCGGTTCGGCGGGACTGGCCGGCAAGTCCGGTCAGTCGGCATGGCCGGGACAGTCGGGTTCTTCCGGGCAGTCCGGGTACTCCGCGCCGACCGGGCCGTCCGGTCCGACCGGAGGGCCGCCCGAGGACGCCCGGCCGCCGCGCTCCGGTGGTTCGCCGGACGCTCAGCGGCGGAAGCGGCGCGTCACGATGTTCCTCGCGGGCGTCGTCGGCGCGCTCGTGGTGATCGCGGCTGCCCTCTACCTCACCGACCCCGGTGGGGAGGGCGGGAACGGGGACGAGGCGAAGCCGAGCCCGACCCCGTCCGTCAGCAAGAACCTGCCGTCCGGTGTCCAGTGCAGCGGCAAGGACTGCACGGGCCAGGACCCGGAGAACATGGGCTGCGGCGGCGAGTTGGCGACGACCACCGACAACGTCACGGTCGGCACGGCCCTCGTCGAGGTGCGCTACAGCAAGACCTGTGGCGCCGCCTGGGCCCGCATCACGCAGGCCACGGTCGGCGACGAGGTCCAGATCAGCTCGTCCGGCGCGGCGGAGCAGACCGGCAAGGTGAAGGTGGACACCGACACGTACACGCCGATGGTGGCCGTGAAGGACGCGGGCGAGGCGAAGGCTTGCGCGACGCTGGCTTCGGGCGAGGAGGGCTGTACGGCGTCCGCCGGTTGAGCAGGGGGTTCGTTCTTGGGCGCGGGGCGCGACCAGCCACGACGCACCCGCAGTCGCCCATGAACCGAACCCACCACCCCTGTAGGCGCCCGCAATCCCCGGGCGACAGGAATGACCCGCCAACTGCGGGGCAGGCGAACCCCAGCCCCCACGGGAATCCGGTCCCGGCCGGGAGGTGGCACCCACCTCCCGGCCCCGGCACCCCCACCCGGCGGCCGTCGTCACCCCCTCTCCCGGACCGGCGGCCGCCGCTTCGTGGGGCTGTGGGGTGGGCCACACGGACCCGGACGTCCTGGATCCTGGATGCGCGATAGCCTGATCGCTGGATCTCTCTTGACGCCAAGAGATCGATCATCTGTAGGTCCGCACCCCGGGGCAAGGACGCCCCACCGCCAGCTGTCATACGGAGAACGCCATGACCCGCACCCCCGTGAACGTCACCGTCACCGGCGCGGCCGGCCAGATCGGTTACGCCCTGCTCTTCCGCATCGCCTCCGGCCAGCTGCTCGGCGCGGACGTGCCGGTCAAGCTGCGCCTCCTGGAGATCACCCCGGCGCTGAAGGCCGCCGAGGGCACGGCGATGGAGCTCGACGACTGCGCCTTCCCGCTCCTTCAGGGCATCGACATCTCGGACGACCCGAACGTCGCCTTCGACGGCACGAACGTAGCCCTCCTGGTCGGCGCCCGCCCCCGTACGAAGGGCATGGAGCGCGGCGACCTGCTCGAGGCCAACGGCGGCATCTTCAAGCCGCAGGGCAAGGCCATCAACGACCATGCCGCGGACGACATCAAGGTCCTCGTCGTCGGCAACCCGGCCAACACCAACGCGCTCATCGCCCAGGCCGCCGCCCCGGACGTACCGGCCGAGCGCTTCACGGCGATGACCCGTCTGGACCACAACCGTGCGCTGAGCCAGCTCGCGAAGAAGACGGGCGCCTCGGTCGCCGACATCAAGCGCCTGACGATCTGGGGCAACCACTCGGCCACCCAGTACCCCGACATCTTCCACGCCACGGTCGCCGGCAAGAACGCCGCCGAGACCGTCAACGACGAGAAGTGGCTGGCCGAGGACTTCATCCCGACCGTCGCCAAGCGTGGCGCGGCCATCATCGAGGCCCGCGGCGCCTCCTCGGCGGCCTCCGCAGCGAACGCCGCCATCGACCACGTCCACACCTGGGTCAACGGCACGGCCGACGGTGACTGGACGTCGATGGGCATCACGTCCGACGGCTCGTACGGCGTCCCGGAGGGCCTGATCTCCTCCTTCCCGGTCACCGCGAAGGACGGCCGGTACGAGATCGTCCAGGGCCTCGACATCAACGACTTCTCCCGCACCCGCATCGACGCGTCGGTGAAGGAGCTGGAGGAGGAGCGGGAGGCAGTCCGCGGTCTCGGCCTCATCTAACGGCCTGACCTGAGCGGCTGATCCGAGACGATCCTCGGCGTTCGGCCGAGCCGACCCCCGGCATTCCGCGAGCCCGTACGGCCACACCCGGCCGTGCGGGCTCGTCCTTTCTCCGCGTACGGCAGCGCTCATGCGCCGGACCGGGAAGATTCACCTGTTCGAGCGGGATTTCGGTTCGCCCCTCCCGTCACCGTGGTTGCTCCGCTAACGTCAACTCCCTTGTCCACCAATGGAATTCGCCCGCAGTCGGTATGCGCCTGCGGCAATCGGGAGTGTCGGGAGCATGGGAAGCGAACCGTCGAGGCGGCGTTGGGGCCACACCGAGGCCACCAGGCTGTTGTGCGCGGGTGCCCATCTGGACGCGGGGTTCCGCAGGCGCATCATCGACGAACTCGTCGGACACGCGGAGCGCCCGGTGGCGCCGACGCTCGGTGCGGACGTCCTGCCCGTCCTCGCACACGCACTGCGCGCCCGCCGCGAAGAGGTGCGTACGGCCCTGCTGCTCCTCGCGGTGTGGGCCGGCTTCCTGGCCAGTGATGTGGTGATGATCAGGGACACCGTGGAGGACCGCGCCGGCGGCGACACCGGGCTGTCCTTCGTCGACTACGTCCGGTTCGTCTTCGAGTCGGACGGCTCGGACGAGTTGGGGGCGCCGGGCCTGTTCGGCGGGCTGCTGCCGGGCACCTGGACGATGTCGTACGCCTCGGTGGTCCTGCTGCTGTGGTTCGCGCGGGTCATCTCCGGCCGGGGCACGGACACCGCCGTGGTGCAGCGGCTGAAGCTGCCACCCGCGCTGGCGTGGGTGCAGCGGCGCCTCGGCTGGCTGGTGACCGCGTTCGCCTGGCTGACCTGCCTCGGATACTGGGTGCAGGCCTGGGCCGGGATCGAGGACAACCCGTACCCCGTGATCTTCCCGCTCCTGCTCGCCGTCGTCGTATGGCGTCACCAGTGGCATCGGAAGCAGACGCTGCGCACGGCGCTGGCTCGCCAGACGTTCGCCGAGACGCCCGGCCCCGACCTGCCCGGCCGCTACGAGGCCCTCGCCGAGCGCATCCGCCGGGAGCAGGACGCCTCGCTCACCCTCTACGACGTCAACCGGCCCTTCGTCGGAGCCGGAGTGACCCGTAAGCCCTGGTCGGTCGTACTGGAGCTGCGGCGCAGGGAGGCGGGGGAGGGCGGCAACGGCGTACCGGCACCCCGGTCGGATGCCGCACGGCTCACGGCACGCGAGATCATCGACATGATCACCCCCCGGCTGCGGGCGCTGAAGACGCCGGCCGGGGACGGGAGCCGGGACCGGCTGCGGGAGCTGGAGATCGAGGAGTTCGTCTACCTTCCGTCCGGTGTGGGCCGCGACGAGCCGCTCGTCATCGGCCCGGACGACACCCGTACCGCGAGCGTGTACGAGTCCGCGCAGGCCAACCGGCACTTGGCCGAGTCCGTGGGGGAGGGCGGGGAGGCCCGGCGGCACTTCCTGCGGATCAGGGTGGGGGCCTGGAACGAGCAGGTCGTCGTCTCGCTGCTGGTCCGCGTGCACACCCAGGGCGGCATGCTCGTGCTGGAGGTGGTGCCGCATGTGCTGGGGCCGATCGTGCCGGAGTTCCGGCAGATCGACGCCATCGTGGGGCGCCCGCCGGAAGGTCCGCTGCGGGACGCCGTCCGCGCCCTCGTCGACGCACCCTCGGTCGGCCTGGCGACGGGGATCGCGGCCCTGCGCACCCTGAGCTCCGCACTGCGGCAGTCGTCGGCCCGTCCCGAACTGGCCGCGCCCGACGCGCCCTTGGTCTCGCTGCGCGAGCTGGCCTGCACCGACGAGCTGTCCCTCTTCCAGGAGATGGATGTCGCCCGCTACATCAGGACCCTCCAGGACCGGATTGGCGAAGGCGTACGGGAGGCCCTCCAGGCCCACGGCTACCGCACCGACCGCCTGGAGCAGAACATCACCAACATCCACAACAGCGGGCTCTACATCAAGGAGATGTCCGGCGGCGCCCTCGCCACGGGCTCGCACGGCCAGGCCACGCACACGGAGAGGAGCACGGTATGAGCACCGACGGGGGAGCGAGCGGGGGGACGGGCGGCGGGCCGCAGATCCACATCGGTTCGATCAGCGGGGGCTCCCAGGCCTTCGGCGACCACGGCAAGGCCGAGTCCGTCAACTACACGGCTGTATCTGCCGAGCCGGGGTACGGGGAGCTGCTCACCGCCGTACGGGCGCTGCGCACCGAACTCGGACAGCAGGAACGTACGGCCGAGAGTGAGGCCCTCGGTGCCGAACTGGCCGAAGTGGAGGGCGAGATCGCCCGCACCGGGCGCAGCGCGCCAGGACCGCTCACCCGGCTACGTGACCGTCTCGCGGCCTACGGCCCCGCGGCGGCGACTGCCGCGTCCGTGACCGCCGTCACCCAGGCGATCACCCAGCTGCTCGGCTGAGCCGGAGGGACAACGATGGCACAGGGACAACGATGGTGAGGGTCCAACGATGGTGAGGGTCTTCGACGCCGACCGCCAGGACTGGGCGGGGCCCGAAGAGGAACAGCAGATCGTCGTGGACCAGCGGCGCGACGGAGTACGCCAGCGCCAGGCGCTGCGCGGAGCCGTCGTGGTCCTCGCGGTCTGCGGACTGTCCTTCGGCACGTGGGCGCTGGGCTGGAAGGACGAGCCGGGACCGCGGGGGTACTTCACGGCCCGCGAGACCCCGGCGCCCGGACAGAGCGGGGAAACGAACGGCGACCCGGACGGGGGTACGGGCACCGGGGACCCGGCGTCCCCGAGCCCGTCGGCCACACTGCCTCTCGGATTCGAGCCCGTGCAGGACGAGGAGGGCTTCCGCGTGGCCGTCAAGGAGGACTGGGTCGAGAACCGGCAGACGGTCGACTCCATCCACGGCTTCGACGTCGTCAACTACCGCAGTGCGGACGGTTCCCGCCGCCTTCAGATCTACGAGGTGCTGGAAGCCAGCCCGGAGGAATCGCTCCAGGAGTTCGTGTCCGCCGACACCCCCAAGCCCGACGGCTTCGAGCAGCTCTCCCTGGAGAACCCCGAGGACAGCGGACTCCCCGCCGCCCGCCTCGAATACCTCGCCGACTCCCTCAGGGGCGAGCAGGAGATCGGCATCTGGCACGTCGTCGACCACCGCTTCGAATCCGTGGACGGCAAGCTGTACGCGATCACCTCCTACGGCCCGGAGTCGGACGGCTTCGACGACGAACGCAAGGTCCTGGAAACGGCGTTGGCCTGGTTCTGCCCACCGGCCATGGTGTGCCCGGAACCGGCAACGGAATGACGCCCGTGCACGGGCAGGAGGCGGAGGCGGCCCGCTCAGCGGGTTACGGGTGGCTGTTTCAGGGACGCAGAGGCGGCTGCTTCAGCGACTTTTCTTCAGGGACTTCTCGAACCAGTACGCCCCGTACACGTCGTCGTTGTAGCGGGGGATCTCGGTATACCCGCACGCCCGGTACATCGCCTGTGCCTCGCTGAGCGAGGCATGCGTGTCGAGGCGTACGACTCCGTAGCCGCGCTCCACGGCCTGCCGCTCCAGCTCGGCGAGCAGCCGACGGGCGAGGCCGAGGCGGCGGGCGTCCGGGTGCACCCATACATGCCGGATCTCGCCGACGCCCGGTTCGAGCCGCCGCAGGGCCGCGCATCCCACGGGACGGCCTTCCTCGTACGCGACGAGGAAGGCGCCCGTGTCCCCCGACGCCTCGTGCGGCTGGACGAGGGCCGCCCGGTCGTAGCCCTCGGGGAAGCGGGCGTCGATGTCGGCGGCGTAGGCGTAGAGGCAGGCGCGGGCGTCCGGGGCGGCTCCGTCGACGAGTTCGACCGTGATCGCGGCGAGCCTGAGCAGCCGCTGGGCGGTGCCGAGGGACTCGGTCAACTGCCCACGCTGGGCCGGTGTCAGCCCGTTGAGCAGGCCTTCGGCGAGGCGATTGGCCCGCCGGTTCTGCTCCTTCACCTCGACGCGTCCGGCCGGGGTCAGCTCCGCGAGCCGCAGCCGGGTGTCCTGCGGATGCACGGTGATCCGCACCAGGCCCTGCGCCTCCAGGGCCTTCGCCATCCGGCTCAAGTACCCGGCGTCCAGGCCGAGTCGGCCGCGCAGCTCGCGCAGCGAGGTCCCGTCCCCGATCTCGTACAGAAGCCGGGCCTCGCCGAGTGGCCGGTCCTGGCCCAGGTAGTGGTCGTCGAGTGCGCCGATACGCCGGGTGAAGTAGCGGTTGAAGCGGCGCAAGGTGGTCACGTGCTCTGTGGACACTGGCTCCATATTTCTTTGACTTTAGTCAAAGGTGCCGGGAGGTGTAAGGGGGAGCCCATGAATTGTCCGAAGTAGGTGGCAGGGGTACGGCCCACCGGGCACAGTCCGTACATGAGCGGTTACGCAGACGAGGTGCCCGGCTATCTGACGTTCCGGGTGACCCCGCAGGAGGGGCCGATCGCAGCCTTCGCCGAGCAGGAGGCATGGCAGGCACGGGAGCGGTACCCGCAGCTGCTGGGGGTGGGGATTCCCGAGTTCTTCCATGCCCGGGAGCTTGAGGAGGGCGGCTGGCAGCTGTCCGACTACAGCAGCGATACGCCGCAGGGAGCGCGGGACATGCTGGGTTCGCACTTCCGGCGCAGCGCCAAGGAGGCCGAGGACGCCGGGGACGAGAGCGCACCGGGCAAGTGGATGTCTGCGGCCAGACGTATGGACCGCGAGGTCGTCGACGAACTGACCGTGCTGGGCGGCCGGTTCAGGATCGTCCGCGCCTCGCGGTTCATCCGGATGGGCGGCAACGGCCCCGAGCCACCCCGCCCTTCCGACCCTGATCCTCTCGACGCCGATCATGTACGTCCCCGGGGTCGGGTGATCGACCCGTACACCGGTACGGGGCTGGCCGACGGCATCCTCAAACTGGACCTGGTGCGGTTCGTCGGCGTCGTGCCGGGCGCGCCGGCGGACGTCGCCGACGACGCGCGCCGGGCTCTGGCGACTCATCCGGGCGGCGTCCTCCTCCCCGCTGTGTTCATGATCTCCGAGCGTGTGGACGGCAGTTGGAAGCCGCACAATCCTGGGGCGTCCCACCCCTCGCCGCAGGCCGCGCGTGACGTCCTGGCGTCGTACCTGCGCGTCATGGGCCCCTTCGAACTCCGCCTCGACGACGCCGCCCGCGAGGAGTACGCCCGTGCCGCCGACCGCCTCGACGAGAGGCGCAGCAACGTGGCGAGTGTCGCGGGCCGCCGCTTTCGCGTCACCCGCGTCGAACGTCTGGTCCGCATCGGGCCCGACGGCCCCGAGGCCCCGCGGCCTTCGGACTTCGACCCCGACCCTCCGGTCGAGGTCCATGCGCGCCGGCTCAAGGAGCAGGGGCTCTGGAAGGAGGAGGACGAGCCCATCGAGCTCGATGAACGCACGCTGGAGCTGAAGCGTCTGTGGGAGGCGGAGGAGGAGCGGCGGCGGGCGGCGCAGAAGCGCAAGGGGGGCTGAGTTTTTCGCGTTCGGCAGCGGGTCCGTGGTGGCCCCTCGCGCAGTTCCCCGCGCCGCTGAAAGCAAAAGCCTGCGCCTTCCCGCGCCCCGAGCAAGCCCGTACCCCAGTGCTCCCGCGCTCTCCCACCGGCGGGAGGGGACGTGGGCCGGTGCCTCGTATGCCCGTCGCTCAGGTTCGCGACAGGCCACCTCGGACCCGCAGTCGCCCGCGAACCCCAGGCCCCACCCCCCTGCGCAGTGACTCAGCGCACTTTCGGCCACGGATTGTGCATGTATCGCCCAGCCCGGGGCAGGGGCATCCAGCTCCCTGGCAGCGGCACAGGCGTGCCACAGGAGCGTGGAACAGGAACGAAAGGCGCACCGATCATGGCGGGACCAGCGGAACGACAGGCGCAGCACACGATTCACGTGGCTGGGGAGTGGCGAGAAGCCGTCTCCGGGAACACCCGCGAGGTGCTCGACCCGGCGGACGCCAAACCGTTCGCCGTGGTTGCGGAGGGTGACGGACGGGATGCGGACGCGGCCGTCGACGCCGCGCGCCGAGCCTTCGACGAAGGGCCCTGGCCCCGCACCCCTGTCGCCGAACGCGCCGCCCTACTTCGTCGCGTCGCCGATTTCCTCGTGCGCGACCGGGAGCGGCTCGGGCTGCTGGAGAGCCGGGACGCGGGCAAGACGCTCGAAGAGGGGCGCGTCGACATCGACTGTGTCGCCGACGCCTTCCGGTACTTCGCCGATCTCGTCGTGGGTGAGGGCGGCGGCCGGGTCGTCGACGCCGGTTCCGACGACATCCACAGCGTCGTCGTGCATGAACCCATCGGCGTGTGCTCCATGATCACGCCCTGGAACTATCCGCTGCTTCAGGCGAGTTGGAAGGTCGCGCCCGCGCTCGCCGCCGGGAACACCTTCGTCATCAAGCCCAGCGAGATCACGCCGCTGACCACGATCGCCCTCGTGGAACTGCTCGAAGAGGCCGGGCTGCCCGAGGGGGTCGCGAACATCGTCACCGGCCCCGGGCACACCGTGGGCGCCCGCCTCGCCGAGCACCCCGGTGTCGACCTCGTCTCCTTCACCGGAGGTCTCCTCAGCGGGATCAAGGTCGCGCAGGCCGCCGCCGTCACCGTGAAGAAGGTCGCCCTGGAACTCGGCGGCAAGAACCCCAACGTCGTCTTCGCCGACGCCTGCGCCACGGAGGAAGGCTTCGACACCGCCGTCGACCAGGCCCTGAACGCCGCGTTCATCCACAGCGGCCAGGTCTGCTCCGCCGGCGGACGTCTCATCATCGAGGAGTCCGTACGCGAACGCTTCGTCGCCGAACTCGCCCGCCGGGCCGGCAGGATCCGGCTCGGCCGCGGCACCGAGGACGGCGTCGAGTGCGGACCGCTGGTGTCCGAGCAGCAGCGGGAGAAGACCGAGGCGTACGTCGCCTCCGCCCTGGCCGAGGGCGCTGTGCTGCGGGCCGGCGGCAAGCGGCCCGAACCGTCGGCAGGGCGGCCCGCCACCGGGTACTTCTACGAGCCCACCGTCCTCGACCAGTGCCATCGCGAGATGAAGGTGGTACGTGAGGAGGTCTTCGGGCCCGTACTGACCGTCGAGACGTTCCGTACGGAGGACGAGGCCGTAGCGCTCGCCAACGACACCGAGTACGGGCTCGCGGGCGGCGTCTGGACCGCCGATGCGGGCCGCGCCCGGCGCGTCGCCGCACGGCTGCGGCACGGCACCGTCTGGATCAACGACTTCCACCCCTACCTCCCGCAGGCGGAGTGGGGCGGCTTCGGCAAGAGCGGCGTCGGGCGGGAGCTCGGGCCCACCGGTCTCGCCGAGTACCGCGAGACCAAGCACGTGTACCAGAACCTCGCACCCCAGCCGGTGCGGTGGTTCGCGGGCTGACGCCCGGGCTCACGGGTCCCCGGCGGCCGCCCCCGTTCGCGAGCCACCGGGACAGGCCCATGTCCCGGCTCCCGTCCTGCCCTCGTCCCCGCGCCTGAGTGCAGCACCTTGTACGACCCCGAGGAGTAATCCCCCATGCCTGAGCAAGCCACGCCCGTCCACGAGCACACGTACGACTACGTCGTCATCGGCGGCGGTACCGCCGGCTCCGTCATCGCCTCCCGGCTGACCGAGGACCCGGACGTCACCGTCGCCGTCATCGAGGGCGGCCCCAGCGACGTCGGCCGTGACGACGTCCTCACCCTGCGCCGCTGGATGGGGCTGCTCGGCGGGGAACTGGACTACGACTACCCGACGACCCGGCAGCCGCGCGGCAACTCGTTCATCCGGCACAGCCGCGCCCGGGTGCTCGGCGGCTGCTCCTCGCACAACACGCTGATCGCGTTCAAGCCGCTGCCGTCCGACTGGGACGAGTGGGAGACGGCCGGTGCCAAGGGCTGGGGCGCGGTGCCGATGGAGGCGTACTACGCCCGGCTGCGCAACAACATCGTCGCCGTCGACGAGAAGGACCGGAACGCCATCGCCCGCGACTTCGTCGACGCCGCCCAGGCCACGCTGGGCGTGCCGCGCGTCGAGGGCTTCAACAAGAAGCCGTTCAGCGAGGGCGTCGGCTTCTTCGACCTCGCGTACCACCCGGAGAACAACAAGCGCTCGAGCGCGTCGGTCGCCTACCTCCACCCCTTCCTGGACCGCCCGAACCTGACGATCCTGCTGGAGACCTGGGCGTACAAGCTGGAGCTCGACGGGACGCGGGCGCGCGGCGTGCACGTACGGACCAAGGACGGCGAGGAGATCCTCGTACGCGCGAAGAGCGAAGTCCTGCTGTGCGCGGGCGCCGTGGACTCGCCCCGGCTGCTCCTGCACTCCGGTATCGGGCCCGCCCGCGACCTGGAGGCGCTCGGCATTCCCGTCGTGCACGACCTGCCCGGCGTCGGCGAGAACCTGCTCGACCACCCGGAGTCGGTGATCGTCTGGGAGACGAACGGGCCGATTCCCGAGAACTCCGCGATGGACTCCGACGCGGGCCTGTTCGTGCGACGGGATCCCGAACAGCCGGGCCCGGACCTGATGTTCCACTTCTACCAGGTTCCGTTCACGGACAACCCGGAACGGCTGGGGTACGAACGGCCCGCCCACGGCGTCTCCATGACTCCGAACATCCCCAAGCCGCACAGCCGCGGCAGGCTTTACCTGACCAGCGCCGACCCGGCCGAGAAGCCCGCCCTCGACTTCCGTTACTTCACTGACGAGGACGACTACGACGGCCGCACCCTCGTCGACGGGATCAGGATCGCCCGCGAGATCGCCAAGTCCGAGCCGTTGGCGGGCTGGCTCAAGCGCGAGGTGGCTCCCGGCCCCGACGTCACGGGCGACGAGGAGCTCAGCGTGTACGCGCGGTCGGTGGCCCACACGGTGTACCACCCGGCGGGCACCTGCCGGATGGGCGCCCTCGACGACCAACTCGCCGTCGTCGACCCACAGTTGAGAATCCGCGGTCTGGACGGCATCCGGATCGCCGACGCCTCCGTCTTCCCGACGATGCCCGCGGTGAACCCGATGATCGGGGTGCTCATGGTCGGGGAGAAGTGCGTCGACCTGATCGGGGGTGGCGAGTGATGACCACGTCAACTCCCAGCAAGGACACCGCGGCTGAACCCGTCTTCTCCGTCGAGGGCCTGTGGAAGGTCTTCGGGCCGAAGGCCGAGCGCATACCGGGCGACCCGGAACTCGGCGCGCTGAACGCCGCCGAGCTGCGCGCCCGTACCGGCTGCACCGCCGCCGTCCGCGATGTGAGTTTCGAGGTCGGCAAGGGCGAGGTCTTCGTCGTGATGGGCCTGTCCGGCTCGGGCAAGTCCACGCTCGTACGCTGCCTCACGCGCCTCATCGAGCCGACCGCCGGGACGCTCGCGATCGACGGCGAGGACGTCCGCGCCATGGACAGGACGCGCCTGCGCGAACTGCGCCGTCACCGCGCCTCGATGGTCTTCCAGCACTTCGGGCTGCTGCCGCACCGCTCCGTGCTCGACAACGTCGCGTACGGCCTGGAGATCCAGGGCGTCGCGAAGGGCGAGCGCCGGAAGAAGGCGCAGGAAGTCGTCGCCAAGGTCGGCCTCGAGGGCATGGAGCAGCGGCGGCCGGGGCAGCTGTCGGGCGGCCAGCAGCAGCGGGTGGGGCTTGCGCGGGCGCTCGCCGTGGACCCCGAAGTGCTGCTGTTCGACGAGCCGTTCAGCGCGCTCGACCCGCTGATCCGGCGCGATATGCAGGAGGAGGTCATCCGGCTGCACCGTGAGGAGGGCCGCACGATGGTCTTCATCACCCACGACCTGAACGAGGCCCTGCGCCTGGGCGACCGCATCGCCCTGATGCGCGACGGCCGCATCGTCCAGCTCGGCACGCCGGAGGAGATCGTCGGCTCGCCCGCCGACGACTACGTACGCGAATTCGTCCGGGACGTGCCGCGCGAGCAGGTGATGACGGTCCGTACGGCCATGCGGCCCGCCGGCGTCGACGAGGCCGGGCAGGGTCCGGCTCTCGCGCCGGAGGCGACCGTGTCCGAGGCCATCGAGGCCGTCGCCCGCAGCGGTTTGCCCGCGCGGGTCATGGACGACGGCCGCTGCGTCGGCGTGGTCGACCACGAGCGGCTGCTCGGGGTCGTGGCCGGGACACAGTCCACGGCCGCAGCAGAGACGGGCTCCAAGGAGGTGGTCTGATGGCCACCGCCACCGCACCCGTCCCCCAGACCGGCGTCACCGGGCTCCTGAGGAACCGTGTCGTCGGCAAGCTGCTCCTGCTGGCCCTCGTGGCGGCGGTCCTCGTGCCGCTCGCCGACGCCCGCTGGGCGAGCGGCGCCTGGCCCGACGCCCTGACCGTCGACTTCTCCGAACAGCTGGGCAAGGCGAGCGACTGGGTCATCGACAACCGCGACAGCCACCCGCTGTTCCTCTACTTCTTCGGGCACATCTCCAACGCGGTCGTCATCTCCGTCCGCGGCGTCTACCTCGTCCTGCTCGCCGCGGGCTGGGCGGGCGTCACGGCCGCGGCGGCGCTCGTCGCGTGGCGTGTGGCCGGGGTGCGGCTGGCGGTCGGCACGGGTGTCGCTTTCCTGGCCTGCGGGCTGCTCGGCATGTGGGTTCCCACCATGCAGACGCTCGCGCTCATGGTGGTCGCGGTCCTCGCGTCCGTCGTGCTCGGCGTGCTGCTCGGCCTCGCGGCCGGGCTCTCCGACCGCACGTACCGCGCGCTGCGCCCCGTACTCGACACCATGCAGGTGTTCCCGGCCTACGCGTACCTCCTGCCGGTCGTCCTCGTCTTCGGCATGGGCGTCCCGGCCGCGGTCCTCGCCACCGTCGTGTACGCGGCCCCGCCCATGGCCCGGCTGACCGCGCTCGGCCTGCGCGGCGCCGACGCGGGCGTGATGGAGGCCGTCGAATCCATGGGCACCACCGCGCGACAGCGACTGCTGACCGCCCGTCTCCCGCTCGCCCGCAAGGAACTTCTCCTCGGCCTCAACCAGACGATCATGATGGCCCTGTCGATGGCTGTCATCGCGTCTGTCATCGGCGCGGCCGGTCTCGGTGACCGCGTCTACCAGGCGCTCGGCTCGGTCGACGTCGGCGCCGCGCTCGCCGCCGGCATCCCCATCGTGCTGCTCGCGGTCGTCCTGGACCGCGTGACGGCAGCGGCCGGGGAACAAGCCGGGGACGCCCAGCCCGCCGAGTCCGGTCCGAAGCTGTGGCTTCTCGCGGCCGCCGGCGCCGTGGCCGTGGCCCTCGCCGGACGTTTCACCGACCGCCTCGACTGGCCCGAGACCTGGATCGTGAACATCGCCGAGCCGGTCAACCGCGCCGTCGACTGGATGACCGACCACCTCTACTCCGGCGTCCCCTACGTGGGCGGCACCGCCGACTGGGCGGGGCACTTCACCACCTCGGTCCTGAACCCGGTGCGGGACGGCCTGCAGGGGCTGCCCTGGTGGTCGGTCCTGCTGATCGTCGCCACGCTCGCGTGGCTCATCGGCACCTGGCAGACGGCTCTCACCGCCGTCCTCGCGATGGCCGCGATCGGCGTGCTCGGCGTGTGGAACCAGTCGCTCGACACGCTCTCGCAGGTGCTCGCGGCCGTGGCGGTGACGCTGGTCGTGGGCTTCGCGATCGGCATCGCGGCCGCGCGCAGCGAGCGCGTCGAACGGCTGCTGCGCCCCGTACTGGACGTGTTCCAGACCATGCCGCAGTTTGTGTATCTGATCCCGGTGGTGGCCCTCTTCGGAGTGGGCCGCGCACCCGCCGTGGCCGCGGCGGTCGTCTACGCCCTGCCCGCGGTCGTCCGCATCACCACGCAGGGCCTGCGCCAGGTGAACCCGGCCGCGATGGAGTCCTCACGCTCGCTGGGCGCGACGAGCTGGCAGCAACTGCGCCAAGTGCAGCTGCCGTTGGCCCGCCCGGCACTGCTCCTTGCCGTCAACCAGGGCGTCGTCCTGGTCCTCGCCGTCGTGATCATCGGCGGCCTGGTCGGCGGTGGCGCGCTCGGCTACGACGTCGTGTTCGGGCTCGCCCAGGGCGACCTGGCGACCGGGCTGGTGGCCGGTGCGGCGATCGTCTGCCTCGGCCTGATGCTCGACCGGGTGACCCAGCCGACGGAACGCCGTACGAGGAAGGGGGCCTGAGATGCGTACGAAGACGCTCTCGGCCGTTGCCGGTGTGTCCGCCCTGCTGGTGCTGACCGGCTGCGGAGCCGCCGACATGACCAAGCAGGCCTCGCCCTTCGCTGGTGTCGAGGGCGCGAAGACGGTCACCCTGTCCGTGCAGTCCTGGGTGGGCGCGCAGGCCAACGTGGCGGTCGCGCAGTATCTGTTGGAGCACGAGCTCGGCTATCGCGTCGACACCGTGCAGGTCGACGAGGTCCCCGCTTGGGACGCGCTCAGCCAGGGGCGGATAGACGCCATCCTGGAGGACTGGGGGCATCCCGAGGAGGAGCAGCGGTACGTCAAGGACAAGAAGACGATCGCGCGCGGCGGTGACCTCGGGGTCACCGGACACATCGGCTGGTTCGTCCCGACGTACTTCGCCAAGCAGCACCCCGACGTCACGAACTGGAAGAACCTCAACAAGTACGCCGACCAGCTGCGCACCGCGGAGAGCGGGAGCAAGGGGCAGCTGCTCGACGGTTCGCCCTCGTACGTGACGAACGACAAGGCGCTGGTGCAGAACCTGGACCTGGACTACCAGGTCGTGTTCGCCGGTTCGGAGGCGGCTCAGATCACGCAGATCAGGCAGTTCGCCAAGGAGAAGAAGCCCTTCCTGACGTACTGGTACACCCCGCAGTGGCTCTTCGAGAAGGTCCCGATGACCGAGGTGAAGCTGCCCGCGTACAAGGAGGGCTGCGACGCCGACCCGAAGAAGGTCGCCTGCGCCTACCCGCACACCCCGCTGCAGAAGTACCTCAACGCGGACTTCGCCCGTGGCGGCGGCAAGGCGGCGGCCTTCCTGAAGAAGTTCAAGTGGACGACCGAGGACCAGAACGAGGTCTCCCTGATGATCGCCGAGGAGAAGCTGACTCCTGACGAGGCGGCCAAGAAGTGGGTGGACAGGCACGAGTCGACTTGGCGGGCGTGGCTGTCCAAGTGAGGTCAGCTGTGTCCGTGACGGTCACCAGGTGTTCGGCTCCGCGGAGAGGCTCTCGGCGGCCGGGCGTCGCGCAGCCGCGCGCGCCTGGCCCAGCCAGTCCTCGCGCAGGGCGCGGGCGATGCCGGTCAGCGTCTCGGTCGCGCGGCGCTGCAGGCCGGGGCCGAACGTGATCCGTGTGGCGCCGAGCCGGCCGAGCTCTGCCGGTGGGGGACCGTCCAGTGGCGCGGACGCGTTGATCGGCCCCGGGATCCCGGCCCGCAGCACCGGGAGGGCATCCGCCGGGGCGCCGATCGGATACACGCAGTCGGCGCCCGCAGCCACGTACAACGCGGCCCGCTCGACGGCCCGTTCGGGATCGGCGACCCCGCGCGAGAACGTGTCGACGCGCGCGTTGACGAACAGTGCGTGCCCCGCGACGGCCCGTACCTGGGCCAGCCAGTCGGCGTGCCGCGCCGGGTCCTTGAGGACGCCCGCGTGCGAGTCCTCGAGGTTGCAGCCGACGGCGCCCGCCTCCAGGAGCCGCTCCACCAGTTCCTCGGGCGCGAGCCCGTAGCCGTCCTCCACGTCCGCCGACACGGGCACGTCGACGGACCGTACGATCCGCGCGACCGCCGCGAACATCTCGTCCGCCGGGGTATGTCCGTCCTCGTACCCGAGCGAGGCGGCGACCCCGGCGCTGGGTGTCGCGAGCGCCGGGAAACCGATCTCCGCGAAGACCCGCGCGCTGGCCGCGTCCCAGGGCCCGGGCAGGACCAGGGGATCGCCTGGTGCGCGGCCCTGGTGGAGCGCGCGGAAAGTCTCAGCCTTGCTCACCACGTGTGGCCCCCCGGCGGGATGCGTCGGCTGACCATCAGCCGGTTCCACCCGTTGACAACGGTGATCAGACTGATGAGATGCGCGAGTTGGGCGTCGTCGAAGTGCCGCGCCGCCCGCTCGTACACGTCGTCCGGCACGAAACCGTCCGTGAGGACCGTGACCGCCTCGGTCAGCGCGAGCGCGGCCCGCTCGCGCTCACTGTAGAGGTCCTCCGCCTCCTCCCAGGCGTTCAGAAGGTCGAGTTGTTGCTCGCTCATGCCGTGCTTGCGGGCCAG
The DNA here is from genome assembly GCF_042870755.1 of Streptomyces sp. NPDC006365. Taxonomy (NCBI): domain Bacteria; kingdom Bacillati; phylum Actinomycetota; class Actinomycetes; order Kitasatosporales; family Streptomycetaceae; genus Streptomyces; species Streptomyces sp. NPDC006365. The sequence continues at coordinate 88,016 of NZ_JBIAHS010000008.1, read as the reverse complement.
TTCGAGGTGCATGTCGAGGCAGAACGCGCAGTGGTTGAGCTGTGAGGCGCGGATCTGCACGAGCTCGGCGAGCCCCAAGTCGCCCAGGCCCTTCTTCGCGGCGGCGCTCAGCGCGGACATGGCCTTGCCGACCTCGGGATCGAGGACCTGCGTGCGAGCCGTCACTTGTGCTCGCCCGCCTGGTAGTGCCCCGCGACCATACGGCAGGTCACGCCGAACCGGTTCCACGCGTTGATCACCGTGATCGCGGCGATCAGCTGCGCCAGCTCGGCCTCGTCGAACTGCTTGGCGGCGGCGTCGTACACCTCGTCCGGCACGAAGCCATCCGTGAGGACTGTGACCGCCTCGGTCAGCGCGAGTGCCGCGACTTCCTTCGCCGTGTAGAAGTGCTGCGACTCCTCCCAGGCGCTGAGCTGAATGATGCGCTCGACACTCTCGCCGGCCGCGAGCGCGTCCTTGGAGTGCATGTCGACGCAGAAGGCGCAGTGGTTGATCTGCGACGCGCGGATCTTCACCAGCTCCAGGAGCACGGGGTCGACGCCCCGCCGGGCCGCCGTGTCGAGCCTGATCATGGCCTTGTAGACGTCGGGCGCGAGTTTGGCCCACGCGAGCCGAGGGGTGTGTTCGGGGACGTACGAGGTGTTGGTGGTCGTGTTGTAGGTCGTCTCGTTCGTCGTCATGACTGTGACCCTACGGTTCGAGTAGCCCAGGAGTATGGTCCATTTCCATGCAAGAATCCCGGGCCACTTTGGGTGTTGATCTGCATCTCGAGCTGGGCGGCTCCCGTCTGCGCCGAGGACTCACGGACGCCTTGCGCGAGGCGGTGCGGAGCGGGCGGCTCGCACCGGGGACGCGGCTGCCGTCGTCGCGGTCGCTCGCCGCCGACCTCGGTATCGCGCGCAACACCGTCGCCGACGCGTATGCCGATCTCGTCGCCGAGGGCTGGCTCACCGCGCGCCAGGGTTCGGGCACGCGGATCGCGGAACGGGCCGCGGTGGCGCCGGACCCGGCAACGGCGTCCCGGCCTCGCTCGCCTCGCGGACCGGCGCACAACCTCGAACCCGGCAACCCCGACCTCGCCTCCTTCCCCCGCGCCGAGTGGCTCAAATCGGCCCGCCGCGCGCTGTCCTCGGCACCTCACGACGCCCTCGGCTACGGCGACCCACGGGGCCGCGCCGAACTCCGCACCGCCCTCGCCGCCTACCTCGCCCGCGCCCGCGGCGTACGTACCGACCCCGAGCGCATCGTCATCTGCTCCGGCTTCGTACACGGCTTGCGGCTGCTCGCCGCTGTACTGCGGCAACGAGGGCTGCGCTCGCTCGCCGTGGAGTCGTACGGGCTCGACGTGCACTGGGGAGTGGCGGAGGCGGCGGGGCTGCGGACGGTGCCGCTGCCGTTCGATGAACTGGGGACGTGTACCGGCGGCTTGGCGGGAACGGGGGCGGGGGCGGTCCTTCTCACCCCCTCGCACCAGTTCCCGATGGGCGTGCCGCTGCGGCCCGACCGGCGGGCCGCCGTCGTGGACTGGGCGCGGCGGACCGGCGGGCTGATCCTGGAGGACGACTACGACGGGGAGTTCCGTTACGACAGGCAGCCGGTGGGCGTGCTCCAGGGCCTCGACCCGGACCGCGTCGTGTACATGGGCACCGCGAGCAAGTCCCTGGCACCGGGGGTGCGGCTCGGCTGGCTGGTCCTGCCGCCGTCGCTGGCGTCGGAGGTCGTGTCGGCGAAGGGCGGCACAGACTGGTCGTGCGGGGTCCTGGACCAGCTGACCCTGGCGGAGTTCATCACCTCGGGCGCGTACGACCGTCACGTCCGCGCGTCCCGTCTGCGCTATCGCCGTCGCCGCGACCAGCTCGTAGAGGCGCTCGCGTCCCATGCTCCGTCGGTGCGGGCCACCGGTATCGCCGCCGGCCTCCACGCAGTCCTCCAACTCCCGCCCGGCACCGAGCAGTCGGTGATCCGGGCGGCGACCTGGCAGGGCCTGTTGCTCCACGGCCTGAACCGCTACCGCCACGAGGACGCTGCCGCTGCGGCTGAACCGTACGACGCCCTTGTCGTGGGCTACGGCACGCCGCCGGACCACGCGTGGTCCGGCACACTGGACGCCCTGTGCAGGGTCCTCCCCTAGGCCCCGAGTGCGGCGGCCGGGACCATGATCTATAAGCTGATGTCCGAGAAGTCGATGGTGATCGGTCACGGGGGAGCGACATGGCGGACTCACGACAGCAACTGCGTTCGGGGACGGTCGTACTCGGGGGCATGGGACTACTGGCGGCGGCGCTCACCGCGTGCTCCTCGGCCCCCGACAAGCGCTGTGTCGACCGCGACAGCTACAACGCCGCCAAGGGCTACAAGGCCGTCTCAGACAAGAACTGCAAGTCGACCGGTTCCGGCAGCCGCAAGAGCCGCAGGGTCTCCTCCGACGACGCCTGGTACTACGGCGGCGAGGAGAAGAAGGGCTGGGTGGACGGTGGTTCCTTCACCAAGTCCTCCAACGGTTCGGGTGGTTCGAGCAGTGGTGGCGTGGACCGCGGCGGCTTCGGCAGCGGCGACGGCGGCAGCTCCGGCGGCTGAGCTGCCAGGACCCGAGGCCAAGGACAACCGCCATGGAACGCCGCACGCTCACGCCCCGCCCCGGCTGGCAGCAGACGGTCGAGGAGCAGGGGCTGATCTATCCCCTCACCCGCTACCCCGACGACACCCTGCGCCCGTACTGGGACGAGAGCGCGTACTACGTCTTCTCCCTCCCCGAGGTCGAGGCCCTGGAGGAGGTCGTCGAGGAACTCCACCGCATGTGCCTGGCCGCCGCCGCGCACATCGTTGAGCGGGACCGCTTCGGCGACCTCGGCATCACCGATCCCCGGGTGGCCGAAGCGGTCGCCGAGGCCTGGCAACGGCGGTCCGAACTCCCCTCCCTCTATGGCCGGTTCGACCTCCGCTACGACGGCACCGGCCCCGCGAAACTCCTCGAGTACAACGCCGATACGCCGACCTCGCTGGTCGAGGCCGCCAGCCCTCAGTGGTTCTGGATGGAAGAACGCTTCCCCGGCGCCGATCAGTGGAACTCCCTCCACGAACGCCTCGTCGACGCCTGGAAGAAACAGTCCGCCCTCCTCCCACCGGGCAGCCCGCTCTACTTCGCGCACTCCGCCGCCGACGAACTCGGCGAGGACCTGATGACCGTCGCGTATCTGAAGGAGACCGCGGAACAGGCCGGCCTGGAGACCGACTGGATCGCCATGGAGGAGATCGGCTGGGACCGGCTCTCCGGCCGCTTCGTCGACAAGCAACTCCGCTTCATCCGCAGCTGCTTCAAGCTCTATCCCTGGGAGTGGCTGACCACCGACCGCTTCGGTGCGCACGTCCTTGACACCCTCGACAACGGCGGCGGCACGGGCTCGACGATGTGGATCGAACCTGCCTGGAAGATGCTCCTGTCCAACAAGGCGCTCCTCGCCATCCTCTGGGAGCTCTACCCGCACCATCCGAACCTCCTCCCCGCCCATCTCGACGGGCCTCGCGAACTCGCCACCGCCGCTGGCTACGTTGCCAAGCCCCTCCTCGGCCGCGAGGGCGCCGGCGTCACGGTCCACGAACCCGGAAACGCCCCCGTGATCCGTGAAGAGCCTTGCTGCTACCAGGAATTGGCCCCCCTTCCCTCCTTCGACGGCAACCATGTCGTCCTCGGCGCGTGGGTCGTCGAGCACGAGTCGGCGGGGCTCGGCATCCGCGAGTCGTCGGGGCTGGTGACGGACGAGTACGCGCGTTTTCTGCCGCATGTGATTCTGTGACGGTCTCCCGCGCGACTCGTTGCGCTACGCCTTCAGGACCGCCCGGAGCTGGGCGAGTCCCCAGTCCAGGTCCTCCTTGCCGATCACCAGCGGCGGCGCGATCCGGATGGTGGAACCGTGCGAGTCCTTGACCAGCACGCCCCGGTCCATCAGCTTCTCGGAGACCTCCCGGCCCGTGCCGTACGCCGGCGCGATGTCGATCCCCGCCCACAGCCCGCGCCCCCGGACCTGCGCCACCCTGCCCATATCGCGCAACACCGCCAGCTCACGATGCAGATGCTCCCCCAGCTCCCCGGACCGCACCTGGAACTCCCCGGACTGCAGCATCGCGATGACCTCGATCGCCACCGCACAGGCCAGCGGATTCCCGCCGAACGTCGAACCGTGCTCCCCGGGCCGGAACACCCCGAGCACTTCGGCGCTCGACACCACCGCCGACACCGGCACGATTCCGCCACCGAGCGCCTTGCCCAGCACATACATGTCCGGCACCACACCCTCGTGCTCACACGCGAAGGTCCTGCCCGTCCGCCCCAGTCCCGACTGGATCTCATCCGCGATGAACAGGACATTCCGCTCCCGCGTCAACTCCCGTACGCCCGCGAGATAACCGGTCGGCGGCACCAGCACCCCCGCCTCGCCCTGGATCGGCTCCAACAGCACGGCGACCGTGTTCTCCGTGACCGCCTCGCGCATCGCGGTCAGATCGCCATACGGCACGATCTCGAAGCCCGGCGTGTACGGACCGAAGTCTGCCCGTGCTTCCGCGTCCGTGGAGAAGCTGATGATCGTCGTCGTACGCCCGTGGAAGTTGTCGCCCGCCACGACGATCTTCGCCATCTGGTCGGGCACGCCCTTGACCCGGTAGCCCCACTTTCGCGCGGTCTTCACGGCCGACTCCACCGCCTCCGCGCCCGTGTTCATCGGAAGCACCATCTCCATGCCGCACAGCTCCGCCAGCCGAGCGCAGAACTCGGCGAACCGGTCATGGTGAAACGCCCGTGACGTCAACGTCACCCGCTCCAGTTGTGCTCTGGCCGCGTCGATCAGCCGTCTGTTGCGGTGCCCGAAATTGAGCGCGGAGTATCCCGCCAGCAAGTCGAGAAAACGGCGTCCCTCGACATCCGTCATCCACGCCCCGTCCGCCGTGGCCACGACGACCGGCAGCGGGTGATAATTGCGCGCGCTGTGCGCTTCGGCCGAGGCGATCAGCGCTTCCGTACGGGTCACGGGATCTCCCCTCCTCACGGCACGCTTTCTCAGGGATCCGGGCGGTCTGTGGTCCCATCCCATCGTCGCTCGTATCGTCCCTCGCGCCGCCGCTCGCATGGTGGACTCGGGGATCTGTGATCGGGGAGGCCCGGTAGGCTGATCGGCGGGCCGTGACTGGCGCGCTGGGATGGGACCGACCATCGGGGAGCGGCCCGTGACGAACAAGTGCCGTGCGCCTGGGCCGAACCGTGAACGCTGAACGCCACGTCCGGAGGTCCCTGATGTCTGACAACTCTGCGCCCCTCTCCACCGAGTCCACCGCCTTCCGCAGCGCCCTCGAAGTGATCCGTGCCGTCGAGCCCCGGATCGCCGACGCCATCGGCCAGGAGGTCGCCGACCAGCGCGAGATGCTCAAGCTGATCGCCTCCGAGAACTACGCCTCCCCGGCCACTCTGCTGGCCATGGGCAACTGGTTCAGCGACAAGTACGCCGAGGGCACCGTCGGCCGCCGCTTCTACGCCGGCTGCCGCAACGTCGACACCGTCGAAGCCCTCGCCGCCGAGCACGCCCGTGAACTCTTCGGCGCCGCGCACGCCTACGCCCAGCCGCACTCCGGTATCGACGCCAACCTCGTCGCCTTCTGGTCCGTCCTCGCCGACCGCGTGGAAGCCCCGGCGCTCGCGAAGGCCGGTGTCCGCAACGTCAATGACCTCTCCGAGGCCGACTGGGCCGAGCTCCGCCAGGCCTTCGGCAACCAGCGCATGCTCGGCATGTCCCTGGACGCCGGTGGCCACCTCACCCACGGCTTCCGCCCGAACATCTCCGGCAAGATGTTCGATCAGCGCTCCTACGGCACCGACCCCGCCACCGGCCTCATCGACTACGAGGCCCTGCGCACCTCCGCTCGTGAGTTCAAGCCCCTGATCATCGTGGCCGGCTATTCCGCCTACCCCCGTCTCGTGAACTTCCGCATCATGCGTGAGATCGCCGATGAGGTCGGTGCGACGCTGATGGTCGACATGGCGCACTTCGCGGGCCTCGTCGCCGGCAAGGTCCTCACGGGCGACTTCGACCCCGTCCCGCACGCCCAGATCGTCACGACCACCACCCACAAGTCGCTGCGCGGCCCCCGCGGCGGCATGGTCCTGTGCGACGACTCCCTCAAGGACCAGGTCGACCGCGGCTGCCCGATGGTGCTCGGCGGCCCCCTTCCTCATGTCATGGCCGCCAAGGCCGTCGCGCTCGCCGAGGCCCGCCGCCCCGAGTTCCGCGACTACGCCCAGGCCGTCGTCGACAACTCCCGCGCCCTTGCCGAGGGCCTGATGCGCCGGGGCGCCACCCTCGTCACGGGCGGCACCGACAACCACCTCAACCTGATCGATGTCGCCACCTCCTACGGCCTCACCGGCCGCCAGGCCGAGTCCGCCCTGCTCGACTCGGGCATCGTCACCAACCGCAACGCGATCCCCGCCGACCCCAACGGCGCCTGGTACACCTCCGGCATCCGCATCGGCACCCCCGCTCTCACCACGCGTGGCCTGGGGACCGCCGAGATGGACGAGGTCGCCGGCCTGATCGACCGGGTCCTCACGACCACGGAGCCCGGCACGACCGCCAAGGGTGCCCCCTCCAAGGCCCAGCACGTGCTCGACCCGAAGGTCGCGGACGAGATCTCCCGCCGGGCCACCGATCTCGTGGCCGGCTTCCCGCTGTACCCGGAGATCGACCTGGGCTGAGACAGCGGCGTCGGCCGAGGGGTTTTGCCTCTCGCCCCTGGGCCTCGGCTTGAAGCTGCGCCGGTCAAACGTCCCGCAGCTCCTGCCGAGGCCCGACATCGCGTCGCTCCCGGCCCCAAGGCAGTGCCCCCGGCAACCACGGCGCGAACGGCCGTAGCAGTAGTGCCAGGACGGCTCCGGCCGCCAGCCCCGGTATCGCCCACCACCAGTCGGTTCCGTCATCTGCCCCTGTGGCGGCCGTGGCCGTAGTCGCAGTCGCAGGGGTCTTCCCGGCGTTGGGCGGCACCGCTGCCGATATGTCGTCCGAGGCATCCTTCGGCCCCGAATCCGGGTTCGTGCCCTCTGGGTGTTCGCTCATGACGCCGAGACCGGTGAGCAAGGACCGGAGCTCGTCGGGCTTCTCCGCCCGGTGCCAGACCTCCTTCGGCGGCTGCGACGCCTCAGGCCCCACTGTGAGCTGCGTGAGGATCCAGACGCTCCGGGAGCCGGTCACGTCAGGGTGCACCGTGTCCACCCGCCAGGGAGTGACGTCATGGATCATCCATGTGATGTTGATCCGACGGCCTATGGAATCGAGGTCCGGCGGCTTCTCCTGCAACCTCTTGAGGTCGCCGCCCTCCTGGGGAAGCAGGTCACTCAGGCGCGTGTATTCCTCGTCGCTGTTGTACAGCGACGCCGTCTCCCCGCTGTCGGGCGATACGAGCAGCACACTCGTCGGCCCACCCGCCACCGCGGTCGGCGCCACTGTCAGAACCAGAGCGAGCGCCACCGTCAACGCCCCGGCTGCCGCCGCCAGTTCACGAACCCTGCGCATCGGACGCATCGGACCCCCCAGTCGATCCCGGATGCGGCCCGTCCGCACCCTGTCACTTCTGGTACACCGCCCGCCCCGCCGAGGTTCCCACTCGGCCCGCACGACTTCCGACCACTCCACGGCGCCTACTCCACGGACTCCGCGACAGCCACCGCCCGCTCCCGCGACTCCACACCCTCGAGCCGCAGCGTCCGCTGCTCCCCCCGCTCCTGCCACAGCAGCGTCGGCCCCGCTGTGCGGACGGTCCGGGCGTACTCCTGGCCCTGCTCGTCGACCAAGGCGAGCTCGAGACGGTGGGGCTCGGCGAACCACAGGCCCGAGTCGTCGTTCACCGTGGTCGGTCTGTACGGCACCGTCGTCGACTTCCAGAACAGCGGAGAGAGCGCCGCCCGGAACTGATCGAGCCGTATCACTTCGCCGTCCCCGGTGTGCCAGCACAGCGACAGGACCCGGCGGTCGGCCGACACCTGCGCGGCCGACGGGCGCCCCAACTCCCTTGGCAGCAACGGCTCGAATCCCGCCCGTCGCGCCGCCCCGGCCACGGTCAGTCCCTGCTCGCAGCCCGGCACCGGAGAAGGAGAAGCGTGCGGCCCCGGCTTGTACCGCACATCGACACCGCCGAAGTCGAACCAGTCGACGACCGCCGCCCGCACGGGAGGCGTGAGCACCAGCACCGTCAGCAGTCCACACAGCGCGGCGGTCAGCGAACGCCGGCGCTGCCGCGCCCACCGCCGAGCCGACCGGATCCGCGTCGCCGGTCCCGACGGCTCGGCCACCGGGACCGGCACATGCTCGGCCAGTATCTGCTCCAGCACCCGCTCGACCATCGACTCGGTCCCGCTCGCGCCCGGCGGATCCAGCGACCGTCCGAGCGCGCGCAGCTCCTCGGGCAGCCCGTCCGAGCTCCTGTGCACACGCCCCGGCTCCCCGGGGGCACGACCGCCCGAGGGCTCCGCGCCCCCGTGCTCGTACGACTCACTCATGCTCATCACCTCCTTCCCGGGGCTGGAAATCCGGCAGCAGCCGCTGCAGCTTGCGCAAGGCGCGATTGAGCCGGGACTTGACCGTCCCGCGCGGCCAGCCCAGGGCCTGGGCCGTCTCCGGCTCGTCCATCTCCAGCAGGTAGCGGTAGGTCACGACCAGCCGGTGCTCCTCGCTCAGCCGGTCCAGGGCGGCCAGCAGCGCCGCCCTGCGCTCGACCTCCAGAGCCGCGACCGCCGGGTCCGCCGACTCCGGTATAATCGGCTCCGCCTCCACGAGCGCGGCCTCCCGGCCCGCCAGGGTCCGCTGACGCACCGCCCTCCGGACTGTGTTCCTCGTCTCATTGGCGACGATCGAGAGCAGCCACGGCTTGAATGCCGCGCCGTCCCGAAAGCGCCCCAAGGTGCAGTACGCCTTGAAGAAGGCCTGCTGCACCACGTCCTCCGCGTCCGCACCCGCGCCCAGTGCCGCGGCCGCTCTGAGTGCGATGCCCGTGTGGGCACGCACCAGCTCCGCATACGCCTCCGGCTCTCCGGCGCGTACGCGTGCGATCACCGCGGCCTCATCGACGATGCGGCCCCCCTCCCGCGTCCTCACACTCTTGTTACACCGCCGGAGACGGATCGGTTCCCACCTGTTTCCGACCAGTTCCGGTGCGACTCCCGACACCTGAGAGAATGAGGAACATGGCCTCTGACCGTCCCCGTGTGCTTTCCGGAATCCAGCCCACCGCAGGCTCGTTCCACCTCGGCAATTACCTTGGCGCCGTCCGTCAGTGGGTGGCCCTGCAGGAGACCCACGACGCGTTCTACACGGTCGTCGACCTGCATGCGATCACCCTTCCGCAGGACCCCGCCGGGCTGCGCTCCAACACCCGGCTCGCCGCCGCCCAGCTGCTGGCCGCCGGGCTCGACCCGGAGCGGTGCACGCTCTTCGTCCAGAGCCATGTCCCCGAGCACGCGCAGCTCGCGTGGGTCATGAATTGCCTCACCGGGTTCGGCGAGGCATCCCGTATGACCCAGTTCAAGGACAAGTCCTCCAGGCAGGGCGCCGACCGGGCCTCCGTGGGCCTGTTCACGTACCCGATCCTCCAGGTCGCCGACATCCTGCTGTACCAGGCCAACGAGGTGCCGGTCGGCGAGGACCAGCGGCAGCACATCGAGCTCACGCGCGATCTCGCCGAGCGCTTCAACGGCCGCTTCGGGCAGACGTTCACGGTCCCGGCGCCGCACATCCTCAAGGAGACGGCGAAGATCTACGACCTCCAGGACCCGTCGATCAAGATGAGCAAGTCGGCGTCGACTCCGAAGGGCCTCATCAACCTCCTCGACGAGCCCAAGGCGACCGCCAAGAAGGTCAAGAGCGCGGTCACCGACACCGGCACGGAGATCCGCTACGACGCCGAGAACAAACCGGGCATCAGCAACCTGCTGAGCATCTACTCCACCCTCACCGGAGCCGGTATCGCGGAACTGGAGCAGAAGTACGCGGGCAAGGGCTACGGTGCGCTCAAGACAGACCTGGCCGAGGTCATGATCGACTTCGTGACGCCGTTCCGGGAGCGTACGCAGCAGTATCTGGATGACCCGGAGACGCTCGACTCGATCCTGGCCAAGGGTGCGGAGAAGGCGCGTGCCGTCGCCGCGGAGACGCTCTCCCAGGCGTACGAGAAGGTGGGCTTCCTGCCCGCCAAGCACTGACCGAGGCACTGACACCCGGGATCGGGCCCGACGGCCGTACAGTCATAAGCCGTACGGAAACAGGGGACACACAGGACCAGCGGCCATTCCTGCCCGCCAGAAGCGTCCGGAACACACGGAGCGCCATGGCAAGCACCACCACAACGGCAAGCACAACAGCAAGCACAACAGCAAGCACAACGACAGGAGACGACGTGGGGACCGTAACGATCGGCGTGTCGATCGCGGTCCCGGAGCCACACGGCAGCCTGCTCCAGGAGCGGCGCGCGGGCTTCGGCGACGCCGCCGCTTCCGGCATCCCGACCCATGTCACGCTGCTGCCGCCGACGGAGGTCGACGACTCGGCGCTGCCCGCGATCGAGGCGCATCTCGTCGAGGTCGCGGCGGCCGGGCGCCCCTTCCCGATGAGGCTGAGCGGCACAGGAACCTTCCGCCCGCTGTCGCCCGTCGTGTACGTCCAGGTGGTCGAGGGCGCCGAGGCCTGTACGTGGCTGCAGAAGCAGGTCCGGGACGCGTCCGGGCCCGTGGCACGCGAACTGCAGTTCCCGTACCACCCGCATGTGACGGTGGCGCACGGCATCGACGACGAGGCTATGGACCGGGCGTACGAGGAGCTGTCCGAGTACGGGGCCGAGTGGCCCTGCACCGGGTTCTCGCTCTACGAGCAGGGCGCCGACGGGGTGTGGCGCAGGCTCCGCGACTTCGTCTTCGGGGGAGTGGTGGTGCCTCCGCAGGCGAGCGCGCCCACACAGAGCGACACGACGCTGCCCACGCGCTGAAGCCAACCGCGCGTCTGATCCCCCCCGGCGGCGACTACACCGGCAGGCGCCTGACCACCGCCCTCGGCGCATGCCGTAGCGCCGACATCACCAGGCGCAGCGACCCCGGCACCCACACCGTCTCGGAGCGGCGGCGCAGGCCCACCTCGATCGCGGTCGCCACCGCCTCCGGGGTCGTCGCGAGGGGGGCCTCCGGGAGGCCGGCCGTCATGCGGGAGCGTACGAATCCGGGGCGTACGACCATGACGTGGACGCCCGTCCCGTGCAACGCGTCGCCCAAGCCCTGGGTGAAGGCGTCGAGGCCCGCCTTGCTGGAGCCGTAGATGAAGTTGGCGCGGCGGGCGCGTTCGCCGGCGACCGAAGAGAGCACCACCAGGGAGCCGTGTCCCTGGGCCTGGAGGGCTTTGGCGCAGATCAGGCCGGCCGATACCGCGCCGGTGTAGTTGGTCTGGGCGACGCGCACCGCCGCACCGGGCTCGTTCTCGTCACGCGCCTGGTCGCCCAGGACGCCGAACGCGAGCAGCACCATGTCGATGTCGCCCTCGGCGAAGACCGGGGCGAGCGCGGACTCGTGCGAGTCGGAGTCGAGCGCGTCGAAGGCGACGGTGCGAACGTCGGCGCCGAGTTCGCGCAGCCCTGAGGCGGCCGTCTCCAGGGCGGACGAGGGGCGGCCCGCGAGCCACACGGTGCGGGTGCGGCGGGCGATCAGGCGGCGTGCCGTGGCGAGCGCGATCTCGGATGTGCCGCCGAGGATGAGCAGGGACTGGGGGGTTCCGAATGCGTCCTTCATGGAAATCGAGCTCCTGTAGAAGTGAGTTGGAAGACCGGACTCCCTGTACGGCTCACAGCCCGAGGCGCCGCGACAGATCCGACGTGAACACTGCGGCCGGGTCCAACTCCGCCCGCAGCGCCCGGAATTCATCGAGCCGTGGATACATCGCGGCGAGCAGCTCGGGCCGCAACCGGGCGTCCTTCGCGAGGTAGACGCGTCCGCCGGCAGCCGCGACCTCCTCGTCCAGCTCGTCCAGGAAGGCGCCGAGACCCGGCAGGTTCGCGGGGAGGTCCAGGGCGAGCGTCCAGCCGGGCATCGGGAAGGACAGCCAGCCCGGATCGCCTTCCCCGAAGCGCTTCAGCACGGCCAGGAACGACGGGCAGCGGCGCCGCGAGATCCGGCTCACGATCCGCCGCAGGGCGCACTCCTGGCCGTATCCGACGACGAACTGGTACTGCACGAAACCGCCCCTCCCATAGAGGCGGTTCCAGTGCGGCACACCGTCGAGGGGGTGGAAGAAGGCGGAGATCGTTTGCAGTTCACCGGCACGAGCGCGGGGCGCCTTCCGGTACCAGAGCTCATTGAAGAGACCGACCGTCGTGCGGCCGAGCAAGCCCTCGGGAACGAGCGAGGGAGCGGCGGGGAAGCGAACAGGACGGTACGCGAGTGGGTCTCTACGCGCGCGTGCGGGCAGCGCGTCGACAGGAGCGTGGTCCCCGCGTGTCAGTACCGAGCGCCCCAGTGACGTACCGCGTGCGAGCAGGTCGATCCAGGCGACCGAGTAGCGGTAGCGGTGGTCGGTGGCCGTGAGGCGGGCCAGCAAGTCGTCCAGGTCCGCGGCGCGTTCCGTGTCGACCGACATCAGCGAGGTCTCCACGGGCTGGAGGCGCACGGTCGCCGCGAGGACGACGCCCGTCAGGCCCATGCCGCCCGCGGTGGCGTCGAAGAGAGGGGTGCCACGGCTCACCGTGCGGATCTCGCCGTCGGCGGTGAGGAGCTCCAGGGCGAGCACATGGCGGGTGAACGACCCGGACACATGGTGGTTCTTCCCGTGGATGTCGGCGCCGATCGCCCCACCGACCGTCACATAGCGGGTCCCGGGAGTCACCGGCACGAACCAGCCCAGCGGCAGCAGGGCCTGCATCAGCCGGTGCAGACTGACTCCGGCGTCGCACAGGACTGTCCCGCCGTCCGCGTCGATCGCGTGGACCCGGTCAAGGCCCGTCATGTCGAGCACGGCACCGCCCGCGTTCTGCGCCGCGTCCCCGTACGCCCGTCCCAGCCCCCGTGCGATGCCCCCACGGGCCCCGCACGCCCGGACGGCCGCCGCGGCTTCCCCGTACGTACGAGGGCGGATCAGGCGGGCGGCCGTGGGGGAGGTGCGGCCCCAGCCCGTGACGGGCACGGGGACGACATCGGAGACGGAGACAGAGGCGATGGTGGGCGTGGAGTCGGCGGGCATACCGGCGACCGTATCGCCCCTATATGTGCCACTTATCAAGGAAACAACAGAAGTGTCACTGCTCTCGCCGAAACGGGTGATTAATGGGATGTCGGCAAATATTGCCGGAGCTTCCGGGCGGTCGCCGTGAACAGTGGATCGGCATGGACAACCTCGACGACATGGACCGTCGGCTCCTGTCCGCCCTCCACGGCTGCGGTACGGACCCGCGCGTCGAGGCCGCCGCCCGCGCCCTCTCCCGGGCGGGAGAGCACGGAGGGCTGTGGCTCGCGGTCGGGCTCGTGGGTGCCGCCATGGACCGTGACCGGCGTGGTGCCTGGCTGCGCGGCACGGCCCTGACCGCGGGCGCGCACCTGGTCGGCATGGGTGTGAAGCGACTTGTGCGCCGCCCGCGTCCCCGGCACGTCGAGCCTTTGGTCCGTACCGTCGGCCGGCACTCCTTCCCCAGCGTCCACGCCACGTCGGCAGTGGCGGCGGCCTTCGCCTATGGAGCCTTGGGCGCGCGTCCGGTGCCGCCGCTGGCCGCCGCGATGTGCGTCTCGCGGTTGGTCGCCGGCGTGCACTACCCGTCGGATGTGGCGGCGGGCGCGGCCCTCGGCGCGCTCACCGCCCGGCTCGGATCCCGCTGGATGCTGACGCCCCGTCTCGCGAACAACAGGAGGCCGCGACCATGACGGAATCGGCCCTCCTGGAGGGCACGCCACAGCCGCAGCCCGGCCCGCAGAAAATCGGCCTTCTAAGGGGCCTGTTCTGGGCTGCCCGTCCCAGACAGTGGGTCAAGAACATCCTTGTAGTCGCCGCCCCGGCCGCTGCGGGAGAGCTCTTCTCGCATCGCGCGCTCACCCAGGTCGCGCTCTGCTTCCTGCTGTTCACCGCCTGTGCCATCGCCGTGTACCTGATCAACGATGCACGGGACGCGGACGCCGACCGAGCCCACCCCGTCAAGCGCCATCGCCCGGTCGCTGCAGGACAGGTGCCCGTTCCGGTCGCGTACGTCGTCGGGGCCGCCCTTGCCGTCGTCGCCCCGGCCGCCGCCGTGGTCCTGTGCTCGCCGCCCACCTCGGCGCTCCTGATGGCCTACCTGGGCATGCAACTGGCGTACTGCGTCGGCCTCAAGCATGTCCTCGTCGTCGATCTCGTCGTGGTGACCACCGGGTTTCTGATGCGTGCGATGATCGGCGGGGTCGCGCTCGGGATCCCGCTGTCGCACTGGTTCCTGATCACCACGGGCTTCGGCGCGCTGTTCATGGTCGCCGCCAAGCGGTACTCCGAAGCCGTCCAGATGGCCGGAAAAACGGGCGCCACGCGCGCGTTGCTCACCGAATACACCACCGGCTACCTCCGGTTCGTCTGGCAGCTCGCGGCCGGCGTCGCCGTCCTCGGCTACTGCTTGTGGGCCCTGGAGGAGGGCGGCCTGCCGCACACCGGCGTGCTGCCCTGGCGGCAGCTGTCGATGGTCGCCTTCATCCTCGCTGTCCTCCGGTACGCCGTCTTCGCCGACCGCGGCACCGCGGGCGAGCCCGAGGAGGTCGTCCTGCGCGACCGCCCGCTTGCCCTGATCGGCGGGGCGTGGCTCGGGATGTACGCCCTGGAGGTGGCCGACTGGTGAGCCACGGGCACCGGGGGACCTGGGGAGCCACGAGCGCCGGGCATACGAGGACGCGCGGCCACGAGGGGCGCGGCGGTACGGGACCGTCACGGTCCTCGCCACTGGGGCGCTCTTTCTGCGGTTCTGGGGTACCCGGACATTGGGCGTCGGCAAAGGGGGCAGGTTCGGATCATGGACTGGCTGAAGAAGCTCCCCGGCATTGGGCCGGTCGTCACGCGTCTGATGGCCACGCACGCGTGGCGCTCGTACGAACGCCTGGACCGTGTGAAGTGGACGCGGCTCGCCGCCGCGATGACCTTCATCAGCTTCGTCTCGCTCTTCCCGCTGATCACCGTCGCCGCCGCGGTGGCCGCCGCG
The DNA here is from genome assembly GCF_042870755.1 of Streptomyces sp. NPDC006365. Lineage (NCBI taxonomy): Bacteria > Bacillati > Actinomycetota > Actinomycetes > Kitasatosporales > Streptomycetaceae > Streptomyces > Streptomyces sp. NPDC006365. The sequence continues at coordinate 72,800 of NZ_JBIAHS010000008.1, read as the reverse complement.
ACCCTCGACGAGAAGGGGCAGCAAGAGCTCGAGGACAAGATCGCCGAGCAGATCCCGGGCATCTCCGACCAGTTGGACATCGGCGGCCTGGTGAACAACGCCGGCACCGTCGGCGTCATCGCGGGCGCCCTGCTGCTGTTCATCGGCATCGGCTGGGTCGGTTCCATGCGCGAGTGCCTGCGGGCGGTGTGGGAGCTGCCCGAGCCCGACGAGAACCCCGTACTGCGCAAGGTCCAGGACGCCGGGGTCCTCGTCGGTCTTGGCGGCGCCGTGCTCGTCACGATCGCCACGTCCGCCGTCGCGGCGACGACGGTCGGCTGGACCGCCCGGCAGCTCGGCATCGACGAGGCAGGCTGGGGTGGCGCGCTGCTGCAGACCGCCGCGTTCGCCATCGCCGTCCTGGCCGACTTCCTGCTCCTGCTGTACGTCCTGACGCTGCTGCCCGGCGTCGAGCCGCCCCGCCGCCGGCTGTTCACGGCCGCGCTGATCGGCGCCTTCGGGTTCGAGCTGCTGAAGCTGCTGCTCAGCGGCTATATCAGCGGCGTCGCCTCGAAGAGCATGTACGGCGCCTTCGGGGTGCCCGTCGCACTGCTGCTGTGGATCAATTTCACCGCCAAACTGGTGCTCTTCTGCGCCGCCTGGACGGCGGCGGAGAAGAACGAGTCCCCGGATTCCGAGGATTCCGGGGAGTCGTCGGAGGAAGCAGACGCGGATGCCGACGAAGCCGCTGAAGACGCCGCGCACACCGGCAAGCCCGAGGCCGGCAAGACGGACGTCAGGGGCGCGGCCGGCGGCGCACCAGATCGGGCAGCGGCCAGCGGCGGTTGACGAGGAACGCCCCGCCGGCGAGGAGCACGAGCACACCTCCGGTGATCCCCAGCGCGACACCGACGCCGCTCGACCCCGTCCCCTGCGCCGAGGCCGCGACCGGGCTGCCGTCACCGGAGCCGCCCGCCTCACCGGAGGCCTCCGCGTCCGGCTGCGTGCCCGTACCCGTGTCCGCGCTCTTCGGCGGCACCAGCTCACCCACCGGCTCGACCTTGTCCGCAGCCTGGAAACCCCAGTCCAGAAGGCGAGCGGTCTCCTTGTAGACCTCGTAGCTCTCGTCCTTCTCCGGGTTCATGACCGTGACGAGCAGCACCTTGCCGTCGCGTTCGGCGACCCCGGTGAAGGTGGAGCCCGCGTTCGTCGTGTTGCCGTTCTTCACGCCCGCGATGCCCCTGTAGACGCCGAGGCCGTTGGCGCCCGTCAGCAGTCGGTTGGTGTTCTGGATCTCGAAGGACGTGCGGGTCGTCTTGCCCTTCTTGTTCTTCTTCGTCTCACCCGGGAACTTGGCGCGCACGGTCGAGGCGTACTCCCGGAAGTCCTTCTTCTGCAGGCCGGAGCGGGCGATGAGAGTCAGGTCGTACGCCGATGACACCTGCCCCACCTCGTCGTAGCCGTCGGGACTGACCACGTGCGTGTCGAGGGCCTGGAGCTCCTCGGCGTGCGCGTTCATGTCCTGGACCGTCTGGTCGACGCCCCCGTTCATCGCGGAAAGGACGCGTACCGCGTCGTTGCCGGAGGCGAGGAAGACGCCGAGCCAGAGGTCCTTGACCGTGTACGTCTCGTTCTCCTTGATGCCGACCACGCTTGAGCCCGGCCCGATGCCCGCCAGATCGGAGGGCACCACCTTGTGCTTCTCCTCCCTCTGGCTGAACTTCGGCAGCAGGGTGTCCGCGAACAGCATCTTCAGGGTGCTCGCCGGGGCCAGCCGCCAGTGGGCGTTGTTCGCTGCCAGCACATCGCCGGACTCGGCGTCCGCGACGACCCAGGAACGCGCGCTCAGGTCCTTCGGGAGCACCGGGGCGCCGCTGCCGAGGTTGACCTGGGTGCCCGCCTTGCCGAGTTGGGCGCCGCCCACGGTCGACATGTCCGCCGGAGGTGTGGCGCTCGGCGATGTGCTGGCCTTGGGGGTCGCTTTCTGACCCGGTGTCGGCGTTCCGTCCGCGACAGCGGGCCCGGTGGCGATCGCGGTCGCGGTGAGCGACAAGGTCAACAGCGTGGCGGAAGTGACCAGCAAGGAGGACTTGGCGGTCTTTTTCATGACGGACACGGACGAGAACGTACCTGGCCCCGGACGGGAAGTCGCACCGGCCTCCCCACTGCCGCCCTGTCCACCGTGGCCCACTCCACTGTGGCCCAGTCCGCTGTGGGTCTCCTCACCCCGGACGCGGTCACCACTCGACGGCAGCGATACTGAACTTATGAAGCTCAGCCGTCCCGTCTCCTGGTTCCTGCTCGCCTTCGGGGTGTGGAGCTGGGTCATCTGGATCACTTTCGTCAAGAATCTTTGGGCGGACGGGAGTGGGCTCGCCTTCGACGACGCGGGCGATCCGACCGGGTACTTCTGGGTGCACTTGACGCTCGCCGTTGTCTCCTTTGTCCTTGGGACGGTCGTCGGGTTCATCGGGTTGCGCGGAGTTCGCGCCATTCGCCGCACGTCATAACGGGAGCCTCCGCGTGGTCATCGTCTTTGTGCTCATCATCCTGCTGGTTCTGGCCCTCTTCGGCGCGGTCCATTGGTACATGTGGCGTCGCCTGGTGCGCGACACGACGACCGGTCCAGGGCTCGCCCGGCGCGTGGGCGCGGCCGTGTTCATCTCCGGGCCGCTCCTCTTCGTCGCGGCGATGACCGCCGAGCGGGGCGGGGCGCCCTTCTGGCTCCAACAGGTGCTGGGATGGCCGGGGTTCCTGTGGCTGGCGATCGTGCTCTATCTTCTGCTCGCGTTGCTCGTGGGAGAGGTCGTACGGCCCCTCGTACGGCGGCTCGTAGAGCGGCGTTCAGCGCTTGAGGCACCCGCGGCACCCGAGGCGGTGAGCGAGCGCGAGCCGGTGGCGGTTGCCGCGCCCGATGCCGTCGTCGGGGCGGGGGCTGGGCAAGCCGGGGCCGGCGCGATGGAGCCCGTTTCCGAGGGCGAGGGCGCCGAGGGCGACGGCACTTCCGACGACGGTTCTGAGGGCGCGGCCACGTCCGGTGACGCCAGTGGGCCCTCCCGGCGTCTCTTCGTCTCCCGTGTGGTCGGTGGCGCCGCTGCCGCCGCGGCGCTGGGCACGGTCGGATACGGGACGTACGGCGTGCTGCGCGGGCCGAAGGTGAAGCGGGTGACCGTGCCGCTGGCCAAACTGCCGCGGAGCGCGCACGGGTTCCGGATCGCTGTGGTCAGCGATATCCACTTGAGCCCCGTGCTCGGGCGTGGGTTCGCTCAGAAGGTCGTCGACACCATCAACTCGACCCAGCCCGACCTCATCGCGGTCGTGGGCGATCTCGTCGACGGCTCCGTGAAGGACCTCGGGCCTGCCGCCGCGCCGCTCGCCCAGCTGAAGGCGCGGCACGGCTCGTACTTCGTCACCGGCAATCACGAGTACCTCTCCGGTGTGGAGCAGTGGGTCGAGCACGTACGCGAACTGGGGATCACGCCCATGGAGAACGTGCGCACGGAGCTGCCCGACTTCGATCTCGCCGGTGTCAACGACGTGTCGGGTGAGGACGAGGGGCAGGGGCCCGACTTCGAGAAGGCGCTCGGCGACCGCGACCGGGCACGCGCGTGCGTGCTGCTCGCCCATCAGCCGGTGCAGATCCACGACGCCGTGGACCACGGCGTGGACCTCCAGCTCTCCGGCCACTCGCACGGCGGCCAGCTCTGGCCCGGCAACTTCGTCGCGGCACTCGCCAACCCGACCGTCGCGGGCCTGGAGCGCTACGGCGACACCCAGTTGTACGTCTCCAGGGGCGCCGGCGCGTGGGGGCCGCCCACGCGGGTGGGCGCACCGTCCGACATCACGGTCGTGGAACTGGCCTCCAGGCAGGCCTGATCGCTCCGGGTTCGGGCTACTGGCAGGCTGGGCTGTCCCGGATCCGGGCTCCCCGCCTCAGCCGCCCGTCCGGCCCGGCAGCGTCACCGTCACCGCCAGCCCCTTGCCCGGAGCGGTCCGGACCGCGACGTCGCCCCCGTGCGCGGTCACCACGCCCTGCACGATCGCCATTCCCAGGCCGCTGCCCGCGCCGCCGCCCGCCCGGAAGAACCGGTCGAAGATCCGCGCCGCGTCTTCCTCCGCGAGCCCCGGCCCTTCGTCCGCGACGCACAGCCGTACGACCCCGTCCTGGCGCTTGAGAGCGAAGGTGGCCGGTACGTCGGCGGGCGTGTGCGTGCGTATGTTCCCGACGAGGTTGCCGAGAACCTGCCGCAGCCCCGACTCGTCGGCCTGGACCAGCAGGGCACCGTCGGCGTCCACGTTGACCGGCCGGTCGGGCTGCTGGGCCCGCAGGTCCTCGGCGGCGTCGCGCACAAGACGGCTCAAGTCGACGTTCTTGAAGCGCAGTTCGGGCTGCTGGTCGAGGCGGGCCAGAGTGAGCAGCTCGTCGACGAGGCGGCCCATACGGTCGGCCTCGCAGTTCATCCGGTCCCAGGCCCGCTTGCGTTGGACCGGATCGCGCAGCATCCCCTTGTCGTACAGCTGGAGATAGCCGCGGATCGCCGACAGCGGCGTACGCAGCTCGTGCGAGGCGTCCGCGACGAAACGGCGCAGCTGGGCCGCGCTGCGCTCGCGCGTGCGGTACGCCGACTCGACCTGGTGCAGCATCGAGTTGAGGGCGATCCGCAACTGCTCGACCTCCTCGGTGGGATGCCGGCTGGAGGGCACCCGGCGGGTCAGATCCCCCTCGGCTATCGCCGACGAGGTCTCCACCATGTCCTCCAGGGGGCGCATCCGGCGCCGCACACTGAGCATCGTCAGTATGCCGAGCAGCGCGAGCAGCAGGGCGCCGACGGTGAAGTCGAGCACGGCCGCCTTGCGGATCACCTCGTGCACGGACGCGGTCGACCTGGCCATCAGCACCGTCGTGCCGCCGGCCAGGGGCGCGGCGATGACCCGGTAGGGGGTGCCGTCCAGTCTGAGGTCGTGCGGTTCCTCGTCGCCGACGAGGGCGGCCGGATCGTCCACCGCCGCGGCGAGCGCGCGCTGGGTTTCGGTGGGCGCGAAGGGGCCGATGGCCGCGGGACGTCCCTGATCGTCCACCGCCACGAAGATGCCGTCCTGCACCCACGAGTCGGCGTCCGCCTTCTTGTCGGAGGGAGTGGGCGAGACCCGGGCGCGTACGGCGGCCAGGGCGCCCAGCGAGTCGACCTGCTCGAGAGTGAGTCTGGAGTTCCCGATCGAGTCGCGGGTCGCCATCAGTTGGGTGTCGACGCTGTCCAGCAGGTAGGTCCGCATGCCCATCAGGCTCCCCGCGGTCGCCACGATGATGCCCAGCGCCAGCATCGCCACGTTCGCCAGCGTCAGCCGGCCGCGCAGTGAATGGCTGCCTTTGCGGCAAAGGCCCCTGATGGTCATGCGAGCCCGTAACCCACGCCGCGGCGGGTCGTGATCACGGGCGCACCGAGGGCGTCGAGCTTGCGCCGCAGATAGCTGATGTACGTCTCCACGACGGTCGATTCGGCCGGGTGCTCGTACTGCCAGACGTGGCGCAGGAGTTGCTCCTTGGGCACGATCCGCCCCTCGTTGCGCACCAGGAAGCGCAGCAGCGCGTACTCCGTCGGCGTGAGCTCCACCGAGCGGCCCGCGCGGTGCACGGAGTACGTCGTCTCGTCCAGCTCCAGGTCGCCGTAGCGCAGGGGCGGGCGTTGGGGGAGGACGTCGGCCGGGCGGGTGCGGCGCAGGACCGCGGTGATCCGGGCGACGACCTCGTCGATGTTGAACGGCTTGGTGATGTAGTCGTCGCCGAAGCCGAGCGCGCCGACGATCTCCGCGGGCGCGTCCCGCGCGGTCAGGAACACCAGCGCCAGGTCTGGCTGGCGCTCGCGCAGTTCGCGGCCCAGCGCCCGCCCGTCGCCGTCCGGCAGCATCACGTCGAGGAGCGCGGCGTCGGGGCGCGTGCGCTCGGCGAGGGTGAGCGCGCCCCGGACGGTGCCCGCCGTCATCACCTCGAAGCGGTGGTAGCGCAGGGCGATGGTCAGGACGTCGGCGATGCTCGGCTCGTCCTCGACGACCAGGACGGTGGCCCCCTCATGCACGCCCATGTCCCCGGTCTCCCCCTCGTGCCCCATGTGAGCGGTCATGTCCCCAGTATCGGCCGGGGCACCGACATCGGGGCCGCCGCGCTCTTTGGAGTTCCTTGAGAGTCATGGCCCTGCCGTGTCCACGACCGCGCCGGGCCGTCAATGCTGAGCCGCAGGACCTGGGGGACCAACCGACCGACAAGTAAGGAGCGTTGAGGCGTGGCGACATTGGCACGCTGGTGCTATCGGCACCGGCTGGTGGTCCTGCTGCTGTGGGTGGGGGCACTGTTCGGCGTGGGCTTCGCGGGTTCCGCTGCGGGCACGGACTACGCGAACAGCTTCTCCCTCCCGAACACGGACTCCACACGCGCGTACAACCTGATGGAGAAGGCCTTCCCGCAGAGCTCGGGCGACACCGACACGGTGGTGTGGAAGGTCGACGACGGAACGGTACGGGACGAGTCCGTACGCTCCCGGATCGAGCCCGCGCTCGAGGAGATCGGGCGGATGGAGGGCGTCGGCGAGGTCAGCAGCCCGTACGCCGCCCAGGGGGCCGCACAGATCAGTGAGAACGGGCGGATCGCCTACGCCCAGGTGACCTTCACCGAGCAGGCGAACTCCGTGCCCAAGGAACTGGTCGAGGACGTCGTCGACACGGCGCAGGACGCCGAACGAGCCGGTCTCCAGGTGGAGCTGGGCGGCCAGGCGATCACCCGAGTCCAGGAGCCGCCCACCGGCATCGCCGAGATGGTCGGCATCGTGGCCGCGGCCGTCGTCCTCTTCATCGCCTTCGGCTCGCTCTTCGCGATGCTGCTGCCGCTCGTCGTCGCGATCGCGGCGCTCGGCACAGGGCTGATGGCGACCTCGCTGCTCAGCCATGTCACCGATGTACCCGAAGTCGCCCCGCTGCTCGGCTCGTTGATCGGCCTCGGCGTCGGTATCGACTACGCGCTGTTCATCGTGACGCGGCACCGGAAGGGCATCCTGCGCGGGATGAAGCCCGAGGAGGCGGCCGTCACGGCCCTCAACACCTCGGGCAGGGCGGTGCTGTTCGCGGGCGGCACGGTGTGCATCGCGCTCGCCGGAATGCTGGTGATGAACATGCGCTTCCTGGACGGCGTGGTCATCGCGACCTCGCTGACGGTCGTCCTGAGCGTCCTGGCCGCGACGACCCTGCTGCCCGCGCTCCTGGGCCTGCTCGGCATGCGCGTCCTCAGCCGCAGGCAGCGGCGCCGGCTCGCCGCCGCGGGACCGGAGTCCGAGGAGGCGAGTGGCCTGGCGGCACGCTGGTCCGCGTTCGTCGAGAGGCGCCCGCGCTCGGTCGCCGTCACGGCGCTGGTCGCGATGGTGCTCCTGGCGCTCCCCGTCCTGTCGCTTCGGCTCGGCGCCACCGACCAGGGCAACCACCGGGAGTCGACGACCACACGACAGGCGTACGACCTGCTCGCCGAGGGCTTCGGGCCCGGCTTCAACGGCCCGCTCCAGGTCGTCGCGGAACGCGGCGACACGGACGCGCTCGTCTCGGCCATCCGCTCCACCGAGGGTGTCGCACAGGTCGCCGCCGCGCCGCCCGCCCAGGGCATCACGGTGATCCAGGTCGTGCCGACCACGTCACCGCAGTCCGAGCAGACTGACCAGCTGATCGACCGGCTGCGGGAGGACGTGATCCCGGAGTCCGGGACCGAGGCCCATGTGGGCGGAGTGACCGCCATCTTCAAGGACTTCGCGTCCGTGACCGGCGACCGGCTGCCGTACTTCGTCGGGGCGATCATCACGCTCGGTTTCCTGCTCCTTCTGGTGGCCTTCCGCTCCCTGGTGGTGCCGCTGACGGCCGCCCTGATGAACCTGATCGCGGCCGCCGCGTCGTTCGGTGTGCTGGTGGCGATCTTCCAGTGGGGCTGGGGTGCGGAACTCCTGGGCCTCGGCAAGGAAGGCCCGATCACCGCCTTCCTGCCGGTGATCATGCTGTCGCTGCTCTTCGGGCTGTCGATGGACTACCAGGTGTTCCTGGTGAGCCGAATGCACGAGGAGTGGGTGCACACCAAGGACAACGCTCGGGCGGTCCGGGTGGGCCTCGCCGAGACCAGCAGGGTCATCAACTGCGCTGCCCTGATCATGATCTGCGTCTTCTCGGCCTTCGTGCTCAGCGGCGACATGGAGGGCGCGATGGCGGGCATCGGGCTGGCCGCGGCGGTCGCGCTCGACGCGTTCGTCCTGCGTACGGCACTGGTGCCGGCCGCGATGCACCTCCTGGGGAACTCCAACTGGTGGCTGCCGGAGGGGCTGGAGAAGCGGCTGCCGCATCTCGCGGTGGAACCGGCGGAGGAGGCCGCCGAAGTCGGCGGGGCCGCAGGGGCTGTCGAAAACGTGCCCCACGCGCGCGTGCCCGACGACAAGGGGCACTCCACGGTGGTCCACGGCTTCGTGCGCGGTGCGGACGGGGGGCCGGTCGAGGGGGCCGTACTGACCCTGCACTCCCAGAGCGGTGGCCTTCGGCTCGACCAGGTGACCTCCCTGGCCGACGGCTCGTACATCGTCTCGGTGCCCGCGCCGGGCCCCTACCTCCTGTCGGCCACGGCGCCCGGGCATGCCGCCCGCGCCCGCTCTGTGACGGTCGGAGAGGGGCCGCTGGTGTACGACGTGGAGCTCGCGGAGGACGAGATGGACGCGGTGAACTGACCGCTGCTCGCCTGCATGACGAAGAGGCCCAAGGCCCTGAGGGCTTGGGCCTCTTCGTCGGATCGGGCAGTGCCTTCGTCATCCCCGGAAGAAGTCCGTGAACGGTTCGCGTACCGCACCGGACTTCGGTAAGTCCGCCCAGCCAGTGGCGCCCTACACCACGACGTGCGCGGCGGAGCGGCGGCAGTCCACCCGATCGAGTGGCCGTTGGCGAAGGGCGCCGTGCTCAGGCCCGGCAGCCGCCCACGCGCCGGGTGCTGAGGGCGATGTCGTCCAGGCGGACGTCGTACGAAGACGGCGCGGGGTCGGACTGGTAGAGCTGCCAGCCCAGCTTCAGCTTGTCGAAGGTCGGGAAGACGAAGTCGTCCTCGGTGCCGCCGTGGTTGTTGGTGGAGACCGTCAGGTCGGGTTGTTCGACGCCGTCCAGGTAGACCGTGACGCGATTGTCCGTGGCGTCCAGGTGGAACTCGACGCAACTCCACTTTCCGGCCGTCGCGGGGGAGGAGGTCTTCCAGGCGGTCCAGTCGCCGGTGGGGCCCAAGTCCGATCCGACGCCCCAGAAGTTGCCCTTGTCGGTGGGGGCGTACTGGCCGCCGAGCGGGCGGACCAGGGTGGGGGAGTCGGAGCCGGAGGCCTCCGCCATGGTCCAGTGGGCCCAGTCGGGGGCCGTGGGGTAGTCGGCCACGCGCAGGCGCATGCGGGCCCAGGCGCTGTTGCCGGGCAGGGTGAGGTCGTCGAGGACCAGGAAGGCGCGGCCGTTGCCTTCGGTGCGGATACGGAGTTCGCGGCCGTGCCCGGTGGTGCTGGGCGCGACGGTCAGCGTGCCTCCTTCCGCGTCGGTGGTCCAGCCGCGGCCCGCGGTGACCGGGCCGAGGGGGAGGCGATCGAAGTTCTCCCGTACGAGCGTGCCGTGCGTGTCGTGCGGGGCGGGGCCTGCTGAGGCCGTGGGGGGTATCGCGAGCAGCATCGCCGCGGCGGCGGCCAGCGCGACGGTGGTCTTCCTCAGGGATGCCATGGGCCCAGTCTGTAACAGGAGTCCCATCAGTCACAGCAACTCGACATGGGCGCACGGAAGTTGAGAGGCCGACGCAGCCACCCGTACAGGCAGGACGTAGCCATTTGTACGGGCAAGTCGCAACCCAGGCTGGCACTTGCCCGGTCCAGCCTGACAACATGACGAGCGGTCGTGTCTATTTTCTCGCGTACCGGGTCAACCGGAGCACCGGAACACAGGAGTCGTCGCCTTGAGTGAGCAGCCCCCGCAGCCCCCGAACCAGCCGCCGGGGTACGGGTATCCGAACGCCAACCCCAATCCTGGTCAGGGGCAGAACCCCTATGCCGGCGGGCAGCAGCAGGGCCCGTACCAGCAGCAGCCCGGCTACGGGTACCCGCAGGGCGGCGGTTACCCGCCGCCCGGTGCCATGCCGCCGCCCGGCATGTACACGGGCGACCCGAACGCCCCGTACGGCTACGACCCCATGGGGCGGCCGTACTCCGACAAGTCGAAGGTCGTCGCCGGAGTACTCCAGCTGACGCTGGGCACGCTGGGCATCGGCCGGTTCTACATCGGCAGCGTGGGCATCGGTATCGCCCAGCTCCTCACGTGCGGCGGCCTCGGCATCTGGGCACTGATCGACGGCATCATCCTGCTGACCGGCAGCAACAACACGGACTCCCAAGGGCGGGTCCTGCGTGGCGGCTGAGTCCGGATCCGCACCCGGATCCGCACCCGGATCCGCACTCGGATCCGTACTGAGGCACCCGGCGACGGCACCGCTTGCCGTGTTCGTCGCCGGTGCCGCCGGTGCCTGCTATCTCTACGGCACCGATCCGCACGAGCCGGGGCATCTGCTGCCCCAGTGCCCCTTCCGTCTCGTCACCGGGCTGCTCTGCCCGGCCTGCGGCGGCACTCGCATGGTGTACGACCTGATGCACGGCCACTTCAGCGCCGCGTGGCACGACAACCGGGTCCTGCTGCTGGCCTCGCCTTTCGCGCTGGCCCTGCTGGGCCGGTGGGCCATCGAGGGCCTGCGCGGCCGACGGTGGCGGCCCGAACTCGGCCGCGTGGCCCAGGCGCTGGTGCTGGTCGTGGCGGTTGCGTGGACTGTGGTCCGCAACCTTCACTGAGTGCTCCGCCGACATGTCGGTTCCAAGCTGCGGGCCCGTCGTGGATGGTCGCGCCCACGCGGCGGAGCCGGCAAATTGACACAGCCCCGCGCCGCTGAAGGTCGCGGCGACGCACCGGACTTCGGCAAGTGTCAAGTTGAGTTTCGGTCAACGGGTCACGGAATCGATACGATCACCTGACCTCTCTCGTCCCGCTTCCTTCCGCCCTCTAGGCTTCATGATCCGCAGGGGGGATGAGCGCATGCGTGCAGTTTGTCGCGGGTTTCCTCCGGCGACCGCTCGGAACATTCCGTTCCTCAATCCTCTGTACGCCAGGAGCAACTCGCATGTCTGTCCCCGTCCCCACCCCTGACGCCCCGTTCGGCTACGACCCCCAGGGCCGCCCGTACTCCGACAAGTCCAAGGTCATCGCGGGCGTCCTCCAGCTCTTCCTGGGCACGCTGGGCATCGGCCGCTTCTACGTCGGTTCCGTCGGCGTGGGCGTCGCTCAGCTCCTCACCTGCGGTGGCCTGGGCTTCTGGGCTCTGATCGACGCGATCCTGTTCTTCACGAGCAACGACCGCACCGACAAGCAGGGCCGCGTGCTGCGAGGCTGACACCCGCTCACAGCCCGCAGTGCGCCGAGGGCCCCGTCTCCCAGTGGGAGACGGGGCCCTCGTGTGAGTGCCGAGCAGGCGAACTCGGCAGAACTCAGTAGCGGCGCGTGATCAGCGCCCGCTTCACTTCCTGGATCGCTTTGGTGACCTCGATACCGCGCGGACAGGCGTCCGTGCAGTTGAACGTCGTGCGGCAACGCCACACACCGTCCTTGTCGTTGAGGATCTCCAGCCGCTGCTCACCGGCCTCGTCACGCGAGTCGAAGATGAAGCGGTGGGCGTTGACGATGGCGGCCGGGCCGAAGTACTGGCCGTCGTTCCAGAACACCGGGCACGAGGACGTGCAGGCGGCGCACAGGATGCACTTCGTCGTGTCGTCGAAGCGCTCACGGTCCTCGGCGGACTGCAGACGCTCACGCGTCGGCTCGTTCGTGTCCTTCGTGATCAGGAAGGGCATCACGTCGCGGTACGCCTGGAAGAACGGCTCCATGTCCACGACCAGGTCCTTCAGGACCGTGAGGCCCTTTATGGGCTCGACCGTGATGGGCTTCTCGGGGCTGATGTCCTTGATCAGCGTCTTGCACGCCAGGCGGTTCTTGCCGTTGATCCGCATGGCGTCCGAGCCGCAGATGCCGTGCGCGCAGGAACGGCGGAACGTCAGCGTCCCGTCGATGTCCCACTTGATCTTGTGCAGCGCGTCGAGGACGCGCTCCTTCGGGTCGATCTCGACCTGGAAGTCCTCCCAGGTCGCCTCCGCGGAGACCTCCGAGTTGAAGCGCCGGATCCGGAAGGTGACCGTGATGTACGGGGAGTCGGCGAAGCCCGGCTCGGGCTTGGCGTCTTCCTTGTCGAGGGTCGGGGTTGCCATCAGTACTTACGCTCCATCGGCTGGTAGCGGGTCTGGACGACCGGCTTGTAGTCGAGCCGGATCGACTCGGTGCCGTCGTCGCCCACCGCGCGGTACGCCATGGTGTGGCGCATGAAGTTGACGTCGTCGCGGTTCGGGTAGTCCTCGCGGTAGTGACCGCCGCGCGACTCCTTGCGGGCCAGCGCGGAGACGGCCATGACCTCGGCGAGGTCGAGCAGGTTGCCCAGCTCGATGGCCTCCAGGAGATCGGTGTTGAACCGCTTGCCCTTGTCCTGGACCGAGACGTTCTTGAAGCGGGCACGCAGCTCGGCGAGCTTCTCGACCGCCGTCTTGATGGTCTGCTCCGTACGGAACACCATCACGTTGGCGTCCATGGTCTCCTGGAGCTCGCGGCGCAGCTCGGACACGCGCTCGGTGCCGGTCGAGTCGCGCAGCATCTCGACCTGACCGATCACGAACTCCGCCGGGTTCTCCGGCAGTTCGACGTACTCGGCCTTCGAGGAGTACTCGGCCGCGGCGATCCCGGCCCGCTTGCCGAACACGTTGATGTCGAGCAGCGAGTTGGTGCCCAGCCGGTTCGCGCCGTGCACCGACACGCAGGCGACCTCACCGGCCGCGTACAGACCCGGCACGACCGTGGTGTTGTCGAGCAGCACCTCACCCTCGACGTTCGTCGGGATGCCGCCCATCGCGTAGTGCGCGGTGGGCTGGATCGGGATCGGGTCGGTGTACGGCTCGATGCCCAGGTACGTACGCGCGAACTCGGTGATGTCCGGGAGCTTGGCGTCCAGCTGCTCCGGCGGGAGGTGCGTGAGGTCGAGGTAGACGTGGTCGCCCTCGGGGCCGCAGCCACGGCCCTCGCGGATCTCCGTGTAGATGGACCGCGAGACGACGTCGCGCGAGGCGAGGTCCTTCATGACCGGCGCGTACTTCTCCATGAAGCGCTCGCCGTCCTTGTTGCGCAGGATGCCGCCCTCACCACGGGCGCCCTCCGTCAGCAGGATGCCCATGCGCCAGATGCCGGTCGGGTGGAACTGGAAGAACTCCATGTCCTCCAGCGGGATGCCCCGCCGGTACACGGCCGCCTGGCCGTCACCGGTCAGCGTGTGGGCGTTCGACGTCACCTTGAAGAACTTGCCGCAGCCACCGGACGCGTAGACCACGGCCTTCGCCTGGAAGATGTGGATCTCGCCGGTCGCCAGCTCGTACGCGACCACACCCGCCGACTTCTTGACGCCGTCGACCTCGGTGATCAGCTGGTCGAGGACGTAGAACTCGTTGAAGAACTCCACGCCCTCCTTCACGCAGTTCTGGTACAGCGTCTGGAGGATCATGTGGCCGGTGCGGTCGGCCGCGTAGCAGGACCGGCGGACCGGGGCCTCGCCGTGGTTACGGGAGTGACCGCCGAAGCGGCGCTGGTCGATCGTCCCGCCGGGCGTCCGGTTGAACGGCAGGCCCATCTTCTCCAGGTCGAGGACCGAGTCGATGGCCTCCTTCGCCAGGATCTCGGCGGCGTCCTGGTCGACCAGGTAGTCACCGCCCTTGACCGTGTCGAAGGTGTGCCACTCCCAGTTGTCCTCCTCCACGTTCGCCAACGCGGCGGCCATACCGCCCTGCGCGGCGCCCGTGTGGGAGCGGGTCGGGTAGAGCTTCGTCAGCACCGCGGTCCGGCTGCGCTTCGTCGACTCGATGGCGGCGCGCATGCCGGCGCCACCCGCGCCGACGATGACGGTGTCGTACTTGTGGATCTTCATGAGTCTCGTAGCCCCGGATCTAGCGGATGTTCGGGTCGAAGGTGAAGATCACCAGCGTGCCCAGCAGGATGGTGAACACCGTGGCGGTGTAGAGCAGGCCCTTGAGCCACAGCCGGGTGTTCGGCCGCTCCGCGTAGTCGTTGATGACCGTACGCAGGCCGTTGGCGCCGTGCAGCATCGCCAGCCACAGCATGGCGAGGTCCCAGGTCTGCCACCAGGGGGAGGCCCAGCGGCCGGCCACGAAAGCGAAGCCGATCTTGGAGACGCCGCCGTCGAGGACGAGCTGGATCAGCAGGTGGCCGATGACCAGGACGACCAGGACGATGCCGGACAGCCGCATGAACAGCCATGCGGCCATCTCGAAGTTGCCACGGGTCGACTTCGGGGTCTTCTTGGTGCGTTGCCGCGGCGCCTCGATGTAGGGCGCCGGGTTGTCGACGCTGTACGCCAGCTCGCCTGCGCCCTCGATGGGGCCGATGCCGGAGGCGGCGGACTTCTCAGTAGTGGACATCAGGCTCAGCTCCCGAGGACTTCGCGGACGGCGTGGCCGAGAACCGGGTACAGCGCCCCGATCATCAGCACGACCCAGACACCGACGACCGTCCAGAGCATCTGCTTCTGGTAGCGCGGGCCCTTGGACCAGAAGTCGACGGCGATGACCCGCAGACCGTTGAGCGCGTGAAAGAGGATCGCGGCGACGAGGCCGTACTCCAGCAGCGCGACGATCGGCGTCTTGTAGGTGGCTACGACGTTGTCGTAGTCCTCGGGGGAGACACGGACGAGAGCGGTGTCCAGCACGTGTACGAACAGGAAGAAGAAGATGAGGACGCCGGTGACTCGATGAGCCACCCAGGACCACATTCCTTCCCGGCCGCGGTACAGCGTTCCAGCCGGCACGGAAGTTCCTCCGGGAGCGGGGATTGGGGCCGCGCCGGCTTGTGCTGTCGGTCGGGCCCGGCCGGGTACGGTCCACCGGCCCTGGCCATCGTAGCGACGTACTGTCGGGATGCTTACAGCGGGCCTACCCGATGTGATCAAAAAGGCAGCGTCCGGCTACCGGGGCGACTTCCGGGTGGGGTGCCTCGTCGTCTGCCGGGTGCGGGTCCGTCGTGGCTTGTCTCTGCGGGGGACCCCCATCGCGGCGGAGCCGCTGATGTCACGGTCCGCGTCCTGAAAGGCCCCGGAGGGGCACTTATGAGCGGGTCATACGTGACAAACGGCCCTTTGCCAGACGGCGGAGCTCCTCCGCCGTGAGGCAACGTTCCTCCTCGGGATCGTTTGCCAAACGTGACCGGATGGCGTCGAGTGCCTGGTCGAGGGTCTCCTCGGGTGTCATGTCGTCCAGGCAGATGACGAACACGTGGCCGAAGCGGGCCTCGTACGCGGCGTGGGCTGCCCTCAGGGCTGTGTGGGCCGCGGAGTGGGCGTCGGCGGGGATATGCGGGAGGGGCTCGCGGGCCAGGGCCTCGGAGAGGTCTGCGGGGGCCAGGTCGTACGCCGCCTCGTCGGCCGCGGCGAGCAGGGAGGCCAGGTCGGGGTAGGGGCGGTGGGCGGCGAGGCGGCGGGCCCAGCGGTGGCTGCCGCAGCAGGCGATCAGGGCCCGTTCGGCCGTGTCCGCGGGCGCGGCGTTGAACCGCTCCAGGCCTGTGGGGCTCGGTCTGGAGCGGGTTTGCCCGGGTAGGGCGACGACCTGCCCGGGGTGGCGAGAAGGGCGGTGCGCAGGCAGCGTGGGTTCCTCGGCGGTTCGGTGAAGCTCCTGTGAGGGCTTCACGCGTGATTCGGGAGTGGATCAAGTGTGAGATGTGACATTCACGCTATCGAGGTGCGACCGAAGCTGTCCGAGGGATGCCCGAATTTCACCCGGACGGCAGAGTTTCGGATCGTGTGGTGGACGGTGGCGTGGTGAGCTGAGGGCCTAGGTTCGCGGGGGGACAGGCAGGGCAATTGATTGGGTGATCTGTGGTGAACGGGCGTGGGCGCCGGGCGACGAGGGGCCGGAGGCCCCAGCTGGTCAGGAGCCGGAGGCCTCTGATGGTCGTGACCGGAGTGGCGGTGGCGGGAGCCACGGCCCTGACGGTCTCCCTGTGGCCGAGCGGGGGCAACGGCGCGCCGATGACACAGCAGCCCACCGACCCGCCCGCGGCTTCGCCGTCGCCCAGCCGTACGTATCCGATGTCGACGACGCCTCGTACGATCCCGGCCGTACGCGAGCACACCCCCGCCCGGGGACCCGGCTGGCGTCCGGCCGACGGGGGCCGCGTGGTCGTGAACGACGCCGACCTCGCGGACGAGGGGCGGCTGCTCGCCGGGGAGCTGAAGCTCACGTACGCGGGGACGGGCGACGCCCGCGCCGGGGATGTACAGCTGGCCCTCACCGACGAGGACGCCGGAGCCGAGGCGTACACGATGGCCGTCAAGGACGGGCGGGTGCGGATCAGCGGGCCGGCAGAAGCGGGCGTGTTCTACGGGACGCGCACCCTGAAGCAGGCGGTGCGTGCGGACGGTGCGGCGCCCGAGGGGGTCGTACGCGACAGTCCGGCGAAGCCGCAGCGCGGGTTCATGCTGGACATCGCGCGCAAGCACTTCACGGCCGGGTGGATCGAGGACCGGATCCGTGAGCTGGGGGATCTCAAGTACAACCAGCTCGGGCTGCACTTCTCCGACGACCAGGGCTTCCGGATCGAGTCCGACAAGCACCCCGAGGTCGTGTCGGAGCAGCATCTGACCAAGGCCGAGGTGCGTCGCATCCTCGATCTCGCCGCGAGCCGGCACATCACCGTCGTCCCCGAGATCGACTCGCCGGGCCACCTCGGCGCGGTGCTCGACGCGCACCCCGATCTCCAGCTGCGCAACGTGAACGGCGTGGCCACGCAGGGAGCCGTCGACATCTCCAAGCCCGCGGCGGCGGACCTCGTGGACGAGCTGCTGAACGAGTACGCGGAGCTGTTCCCCGGGCGTTACTGGCACCTCGGCGCCGACGAGTACCGGGCGCTGATGGTCTCGAACCCCGAGGCGACGTATCCGCAGCTGGCCGCGGCCGCGCAGAAGAAGTACGGGGCGAACGCGGGCGTCGCGGATCTGGCGACCGGGTGGCTCAACGACCGCGCCAGGCTGATGCGCGGCCACGACCGGACGACGCGGGCCTGGAACGACGGCTTCTTCCCCGGGGGTGCCGTCCAGGCCGCCGACGACATCCAGGTCGCGTACTGGACGGGCAAGGAGATCGGCGCCCGCCAGCCCACCGAGTACCTGCGGGCGGGCCGCGAGGTGATCAACTACAACGACGAGTTCCTCTACTACGTCCTCGGTCAGCCCAACCAGTTCGTCTACCCCACCGGGCAGCGCATCTACGAGCAGTGGACGCCCCTCGTCCTGCGCGGCACGACTCCGGTCTCCCAGGAGTACGACGACCAGATCCTCGGCGGCTCCTTCGCGGTCTGGTGCGATCTGGCGAACTCCCAGACCCAGGACCAGGTGGCCGCGGGGATCCGTATGCCGCTGCGGGCGCTGGGACAGAAGCTGTGGGATCCGCGGAAGCCGGGCGCGTCGTGGGGCGAGTTCACCGGACTGGCGCAGAAGCTGGGCTGACGCCGAGTCGGTGCGGTTGGGATGAGTTGACCGTTTCGGTAGCGAACGGCCGTACGACTGTGATGACGTTGGGGCCGGGTTGAACTGCAACGCCGGGGGGAGCCGGAATGGGTTACTGGGGGTACTACGTCGTCGGCAGGAGCGAGTCGCCGCTCGCCGAGCTGGACGCGTTGTCGGAGGCCAAGGGCCTGACGCTGCACGAGAGGGCCGACGACGGCTGGCAGGTGTGGGAGTACCCGATCGAGGACGGCACCGGTGATGTCGGGAACATGAGCCACCTCGCCGAGGAGACGGGCGCGCCCGCGCTCTTCGGGTACGTCATGGACAGCCAGTGTGTGGTCGTCGAGGCCGCCGCTCCGGAAAGCGGGGCGTGGACGAGCTGCCTGGCGCGCGACGCCATGGCCGGGTATTTGGGGGGCGCCGAGAACGGGCTGACAGTCGAGGACTACTTCCTGGAGCCGCGCGACGCCGCCGAGCGGGCCGTGGCCTGGGCCGCCGAGTCGGGCCGTACGGTGCCGGAGGAGCAGCTTCTCGAGGTGTTCACCGCGGACGCGGACCCGTCCGCCGAGATGCTCTTCTTCCAGTTCCTGGACCGGCTCGGGGTGATGCGCAGCTGAGACCCGGCGAGATTCGGCCACTCCGTACTGTGACGTTCCGGCCACGGAGGACGCAGTAAGGGGAAGTGCGGGCTCCGCAACAAGAGGCGCCCCACCGTAGGGAGGCGTGGATGAGCCTGGTGGAACTGATCGCTCAGGCCGACGAGCGCGGTCTTGCCGCCAGCGGTCTGGCATGTCTGGACCGCTGCATACCCTTGCTGGGTGGTGACGACGAGGTGCTGCGCCCGTTGTGGGCGAGCCTCGCCGAGGGCGCGGCGGCCGAGGACTGGGGCGAGCGCGTGGCGCGGGCCCGGGCGGAGCTGGAAGCCTCCCAGACTCCTGAGGGCGACGTCTCCGCCGAGGGCGAAGCCGCCACGCTCGCCCATCGCATGCTCGACGCCGCTCCCCTGGAGCGTTCCGCGGAAAACCTGCGCGCATGGGCGGACGCCTGCTCCGTAGCCGCCCTCCAGGTCCACCGCCTGCTGGACGCGGCGGACGACGGCGCGTCCTCGGTGTCGGCCCGCCGCGAGGGCCGTACGCAGCACATGTCGCCCCTCGTCGCCGCCGAACTGCGCCGCCAAGTCGCCATCCTGGAGCTGCTGTCGGGGGGCGGCGCCGCGAGTCTGCGGCAGGCTCTGGACCTGTCGACGGAGGGGCGGCGTGTCCTGCGCGCGGTCGTGTCGCGGCGGGCCCGCGGACGGGTCTGAGAGGGGACCGGGGAGTCTGCCCCATGTTCGTGCCGCTGTGACGTTTCTGGACGTCTCGGCGCTGATCGCCTTGGAGGGCACGCCCTCGAGGCGATCCATGGCGCGTGGCGCGGATCTTGGTACGAACTCGGTGCGAACGAGGACAGTGTTGGGCCAGGGAGGCAAACCCCGCCGCGGGCAGGCGGCCGACGGGGAACTGGGCATGGCCGTCGCACGGGCGCAGGAGGGGGACGAGGACGCCTTCTCGGTCGCGTACCGGCTGGTGCAGCCCGGACTGCTCGGCTATCTGCGCGGTCTTGTCGGCGACGACGCGGAAGACGTGGCCTCGGACGCCTGGCTGGAGATCGCCCGGGATCTGGGGCGGTTCCGCGGGGACGGGGCCGGATTCCGCGGCTGGACCGCGACCATCGCCCGGCACCGGGCGCTCGACCATCTGCGGCGGCAGAAGACCCGGCCGCGGCCATCCGTGCTGGAACAGGACGTCCTGGAACTCCCGGGCGTGCACAACACGCACGACCAGGCACTGGAGTCCATCTCCACGGAGTACGCCCTGGAGCTGGTGTCGGGACTGCCGCGCGACCAGGCAGAGGCCGTACTGCTGCGGGTCGTGGTGGGCCTGGACGGTCCCGCCGCGGCGCGCGTGCTGGGTAAACGCCCCGGAGCGGTACGTACCGCCTCATACCGGGGTTTGAAGACCCTTGCTCGTCAGTTGGGTGCAGAAGGTGTGACGGATGACGGCCCCAGGACGCTGGGGGAGTCGGGATGAACGGCACGCGATCTTTGGGCAAGGGTGGACTCGGACATGGGTGAACGACACGAGGCCCCCACCCTTGAGGACCTCCTCGCCGCCGCCGTATGCGCCGACTCGCTCGACCCCGGCGCCGAGGACCGGGCCCGCACCGCCTACCGCACCGCACGCCAGACGGGAGCCCACGCTGCGCGCACCCGGCGGCGGGACGACTGGCGGCCACGGGTCCACCGGAGGCTCGGGCGTTCGCTGCGGGCGACGCTGGCCGCGCTGGTGACGAGCGCGACCCTCGGCGGTGTGGCTCTCGCCTCGATCGGCTCGGTCGGCACCTCGGACGACGACAGCGGCGTACCGCGGCCCTCGAAGAGCGCGCCGGACCGGACCGCGGAGGATCCCGCCGCCACGCCTGGGACGCCCGGGCAGCGGGACGGCTTCTCCGCCACACCCTCCGACCGTCCGCCGTCGGCCCCGGACGAAGAGACCGGGCCCTCCGGCCCGCCGGTCAAGAAGCCGGGCTCCCCGGACCCCCGTACGGGTGAAAGGCCGACCGCTTCGAACAAGCCGGCCGAGCCGAGCAAGTCCGGCAAGGCGGCCATACCCCCGAAGAACCCCGGCGGCGGCCCCACCAAAGGCCCGCAGAACTGATCCGACACTGATTCAATGTGGCGATATGCCCGGCGAACAGGGGCGATGCGCCCAGCGATGCCCGGGAGGACAACATGGCCCGGCGTCTGCGACGGCAACGTGACCATGGCCGATGGCAACGGCCGGGGCCGCCACCCCCCACAGGAGAGGCCCCGACCGTCGCGCGGCACGGGCCGCGCGGCGACCCGTATTCTCTACAGCGCCGAGGGTGCGTTTTCTGTCACACCTCGGCGCGGCAAGGCTTGCTAGTACGTTGTACCCGCATGGACGACAGACGCTTTCTGGCCGTACCGTGCATTTCGCGCCGGATGCGGGGCAGGACCGCATCCAACAAATTGAGGAACCACGACGGCGAGAACCCGGTCCGCGAGAGCGGCGCCGGCTTAGGCGCAAAAAGGGGCGCGCGTGCTGGGGGACGACGCGGAGCTGACCGCCGCGGTGCTTGCGGCACAGGACGGAGACGAGACCGCGTTCCGGACTGTGTACAGGGCCGTGCACCCACGGCTGCTGGGGTACGTACGGACGCTGGTCGGCGACCTGGATGCCGAGGACGTCACATCCGAGGCCTGGCTGCAGATCGCCCGCGACCTCGAACGCTTCAGCGGAGACGCGGACCGCTTCCGCGGCTGGGCGGCCCGGATCGCCCGCAACCGCGCCTTGGACCACATACGGATGCGCGGTCGGCGCCCCGCGATCGGGGGCGACGAGACCGAACTCACCGGGCGGGCGGCCGAGTCCGACACCGCCGGTGAGGCCATCGAGGCGCTCGCCACCGGCAACACCCTGTCCCTCATAGCCCAGCTCCCGCAGGATCAGGCGGAGGCCGTCGTACTACGCGTTGTCGTAGGCCTCGACGCGAAGACCGCCGCCGAGACACTGGGCAAGCGCCCGGGAGCCGTCCGCACGGCGGCGCACCGCGGTCTGAAGCGGCTCGCGGAGCTGCTCGGCGCGGATCCGGAATCCACCGGCGCACTGAGTGCCGTACCCCCACAAAGAGAGCCGCGCAGCGACGCGGTGTCGTCCGCAGGTGTGACGCATACGCGTTCGCGGACGCAGAAGGACATGTGATGGCCGACGAGCAGTACAAGTGGTTGGACCGCAGTACCGCGGAACGACTGCTGCGCGGAGAGCCACTCGAAACCGTCGACGCCGACCAGCGCGACCAGGCCGACCGGCTCGTCCGCGCCCTGGGCGCGCTGACCGCCGAACCCCCGCTGAGCAGCGCGGAACTCCCGGGCGAGGCCAATGCCATGGCCGCCTTCCGCAAGGCGCAGGCCGCCCGGGACGGCGAACACGCGAGCCTCGGGCACCGCGGCCATTCGCACACGGCCACCTCCGCCGACGCGGGACTCGTCCGCATCGGCCGCGCCTCGGCGGGCCGCCGCGGTCCGTCCCGCGTGGCCCGTCCGGTGCGTTACGGGCTCGCCGCCACGCTGGCCGCCGGGATGCTCGGCGGGGCGGCGATGGTCGCCACGGCCGGAGTGCTGCCGTTCACCGACGACGATCCGGAACCCGGAGCGACGGTGACCGCGCCCGCCACCCCGAAGCGTCCGCTGATCACTCCGTCCCCCGGCGAGACGCGGGGCGGCGCCCCCGACGTCCCGAATCGGGACGGCGACACAGGCGGTTCAACCGGCGACGGCTCCCCCTCGGCTCCGGACACCGGCGGCGACGCACGCAGGGAAGCGCCGGGGAGCACACCCTCGCGGCCCGGAGCGGGCGACGCCGGCAATGAGGCGCGCTCCGCGGAGTGGTGGAAGAAGGTCACCGCCGCCTGTCGGGACGTCCGTGACGGCAAGCAACTCAGCCCCGACCGCAGACGCAGCCTGGAGGAAGCGGCGAGCGGGCCCGAGCGCGTGCGGCAGTACTGCACGAACGTCCTCGCGCAGTCCCAGGACCGGGACGACGCGGCGCCCGAGGGGAACGGCCAGGGCAACGGTGACTCCGACGACGCCGACGACTCCGACGACGGGGCCGACCACGGCGGCGGGAAGAACGGGAAAAACGGGAAGGGAGGGAAGGGCGGCAAGGACGGGAAGGGCAAGGACGGAGAGCCGGGCGAAATAACCCAGGCCACCGACACCACCACCAGCGACGTTCAGCACGCCGCCCCGTCCCTCACCACCACCTCCGCCTAGGGGATCACCCCCGGTGAGAAGACGTCGCCCCTGGCCTCAGGGGACGTCACGACTCCGCTGTCCTCGACCCCCATCGCGGCCCTGACCTGCGTTTTCGTACGCCTTCAAAGGTCTGGCCCGCAGGGTGTGACACTTTCGGCCGCAGCAGCGCAGTATTAAGTGAGCCGACTGGTCATCGGCTGGCGCACGAGCCGGGGTTCCCCCCGTACCCATGGCTCAGTGCACAATGGCGCGGGCGGGACACGTTCCCCCGGTCCCGCCCGCGCCCCACACCTCTCCTCGCCGCCTTCCGGCCCCGGCGCTCACCAGTGGACGACGACCTTGTCGCCGCTCCTCACCTGTGAAAACAGCGCCGCGAGCGTCGCCTCGTCCCGTACGTTCACGCAGCCGTGCGAGGCGCCGTTGTAGCCGGTCGCCGCGAAGTCCGAGGAGTAGTGGACCGCCTGGCCGCCGCTGAAGAACATCGCGTACGGCATGGGGGTGTCGTACAGCGTCGACACATGGTGGCGTGACTTGAAGGTGACGTTGAACTCGCCCTCCCGCGTGGGCGTGTACTGCGAGCCGAAGCGCACGTCCACCGTCGAGAGGGTCCTGCCGTCGATCATCCAGCGCAGCGTGCGGCTCGTCTTGCTGATGCACATCACGCGGCCCGTCATACAGCGCGGGTCCGGCTTCGCGGCCGGCTGGTCGCCCGCCGCGTACAGCTCCCACTTGCCCGGCTCGTGCGTCATGTTCAGCAGCCGCTGCCAGGTCACGGAGTCCGTCTTCCCGGTCTGCGGCAGTCCCCGCTTGCCCTGGAAGCCCTTGACGGCGGCGACCGTCGCCGCGCCGTACGTCCCCGTGGGGCCCTCGAAGAGCCAGGCGATCTGACGCAGCCGGGCCTGCACTTCGCGTACGTCTCTGCCCTGGTCGCCCCGCGCCCAGAGCACCTTGGGCGGTGGGGACGGCTTCGGGGGCTTCGCGGGTGTCGAGGGGCTGGCGTCGTCCCCGGCGGCCTCGGCCGGCTGGGCAGGCTTCTCGGGACTCTCGGGCTTGGGGTCGTCGGGGCTCTCGACCGGCGCCGTTGAGATATGTACCGGGTCCGGCTCGGCGGACGTACCGGCGGCCTGGACCGTGCAGCCGCTCACCGCGGCGAGTACCACGACAGCCGTGACTGATCTCCACATGCCTGGAGTACGCATTGGGACCCCCCGTTGCTCACTGTGCCCTCTGAGAGGTTTCCCGGGGGTGCTTGGTTGCGAACTACGGGGCATTGTGGTGACCGGGCGAGCGGTTGTGACCGGGGTCTCGTCCGGGCTGTGAGCAAGCTCCCAGCCTGGGCCTCTCCACCGGCCGCACGGTCACCACTACAGTCCGTGGCTAGGGTCGTCTGTACTGGCGAGTATGTGAAGCAAGCGGAGGCACACACCATGGCGCGCGAGTCGGAGTCCGGACTGCCCATCGAGCCGGTGTACGGGCCGGACGACCTGGAGGGCTGGGACCCGGCCGAGAAGCTGGGGGAGCCGGGCCGCTACCCGTTCACGCGCGGCGTCTACCCCTCGATGTACACGGGCCGCCCCTGGACGATGCGCCAGTACGCCGGTTTCGGCACGGCCACCGAGTCCAACGCCCGCTACAAGCAGCTCATCGCCAACGGCACGATGGGTCTGTCCGTCGCCTTCGACCTGCCCACCCAGATGGGCCACGACTCGGACGCGCCGATCGCGAGCGGCGAGGTCGGCAAGGTGGGCGTGGCGATCGACTCCATCGACGACATGCGGGTGCTGTTCGGCGGCATCCCGCTGGACAAGGTGTCCACGTCGATGACGATCAACGCGCCCGCCTCCCTGCTCCTGCTGCTGTACCAACTGGTCGCGGAGGAGCAGGGTGTATCGGCCGACCAGCTGACGGGCACGATCCAGAACGACGTGCTCAAGGAGTACATCGCGCGCGGCACGTACATCTTCCCGCCCAAGCCGTCCCTGCGTCTGATCGCGGACATCTTCAAGTACTGCCAAACCGAGATCCCGAAGTGGAACACCATCTCGATCTCCGGCTACCACATGGCCGAGGCGGGCGCCTCACCTGTGCAGGAGATCGCCTTCACCCTCGCCGACGGCATCGAGTACGTGCGTACGGCGGTCGCGGCCGGCATGGACGTGGACGACTTCGCCCCCCGCCTCTCCTTCTTCTTCGTGTCGCGTACGACGATCCTGGAGGAGGTCGCCAAGTTCCGAGCGGCGCGCAGGATCTGGGCCCGGGTGATGCGGGACGAGTTCGGCGCCAAGAATCCGAAGTCGCTGATGCTGCGCTTCCACACGCAGACGGCGGGCGTGCAGCTGACGGCCCAGCAGCCGGAGGTGAACCTGGTCCGGGTCGCCGTCCAGGGCCTGGCCGCCGTGCTGGGCGGCACCCAGTCCCTGCACACCAACTCCTTCGACGAGGCCATCGCGCTGCCCACCGACAAGTCCGCCCGCCTCGCGCTCCGTACGCAGCAGGTGCTGGCCTACGAGACGGATGTGACGGCGACGGTCGATCCGTTCGCCGGCTCGTACGTGATCGAGAAGATGACCGATGAGGTGGAGGCCGCGGCCGTCGAACTGATGGCGAAGGTCGAGGACTTGGGCGGAGCCGTCAACGCCATCGAGCACGGCTTCCAGAAGGCGGAGATCGAGCGCTCCGCCTACCGCATCGCCCAGGAGACGGACTCCGCCGAACGCGTCGTAGTCGGCGTCAACCGCTTCCAGCTGGATGAGGAGGAGCCGTACGAGCCCCTCCGTGTGGACCCGGCGATCGAGGCCCAGCAGGCGGAGCGGCTCGCGAAGCTGCGGGCCGAGCGGGACCAGGGGGCGGTGGACGCGGCGCTGACCGCCCTGAAGAAGGCGGCCGAGGGCACGGACAACGTCCTGTACCCGATGAAGGACGCGTTGAGGGCTCGCGCGACGGTGGGCGAGGTGTGCAACGCGTTGCGGGGGGTTTGGGGGACTTACGTGCCGTCGGATGCGTTCTGACCTGGCCAATTACTCCTAGCGAGTGATCGGCGGCGGTAACCGTACGTCCCCGGTTACGCTCGTGAAGAGTGAGCCCCAAAAGGGGGATGCCGTGGCTGTACTGCAACACGAGCCGACGTTGGGCGAAGCCGCCGACCTGCTCTCCCGTGCACTGCCTGGGCACCGCGTGGAGATTCTCCAGGGGAGGCTCGCTGTGACATCGCCGCCGGACGGCCCGCATGCCGGTGATGCGGACGTCCGTTACCAGCGTGGGGCTCGGGTCGACCGTCTCGCCGGTCATGCCGATGCCGAGCAGCCGGCACACGGTGGAGCGTCCGACGTCCGCGGCGACCGCGTACCGGGCACGTACGGGGGCGCCCGCCGCGAACGTCGCCGTCAACCCCGTCCGCGTCCTGCGTGAGCCCGGTGAGCTCGCGGCCGAACGTGACGTCTCCGATGAACTGGACGTCATGGCCCCTGCCCTCTACTGGCACTTCAAGGACAAGCAGGCGCTGTCGACGGGTTGGCGACCGAGATGCTCCGGCGGATGAACGCCGACCTCGGTGAGCTGTCGGCGCGGTGGCAGGACGCTGGTGCGTCGAACCAGGTGCGTTCAGCGACGAGGCCTCGACAGCGCCGAGCGCAGCCGTGGCCCCAAGCGGTCCTCGACGAGGCGGTTCAGCAGCCACGCCAGCAGCAGCATCGTCGCGATCGTCAGCAGGAAAGTCGCGTACGACGGGATGCCCAGGCTCTGGTGGTAGGCCTTGATGGCGACCCAGCCGAGGTGCTCGTGCACCAGGTAGAAGGGGTACGTCAGCGCGCCCGCGACCGTCAGCCAGCGCCAGTGGGCCCAGTTCAGCCAGCCCAGGGCTATCGCGCCGACCGCGACGAAGCCGAAGGTGACGACCAGGATGATGCCGGACGAGGTGCGGTAGGAGAAGAAGTCCGGGTTGGGGGCGTGCCACAGGCTGGCCACCGCGTAGTGCTGACCGAGCAGCCAGCTGACGCCCACGATGCCCCAGGCGTACGCGTCGTGCCGGTCGCGGTGGATGAGGTAGAGGCCGATGCCGCCGATGAAGAACGGCGCGTACTCGGGCATCAGGACCAGGTCGAGCAGCGGCTCGTTCGCCGCGTCGGCGATCGCCGCGGCCATGGTCCAGCCCGCGCAGAACAGGATGATGCCCTGGCGGTTCGCGCCCGGCATGACGACGCACAGCGCGAAGAGCGCGTAGAAGCGGACCTCGGCCCACAGCGTCCAGCAGACGCCCAGCACCCGGTCCACGCCCAGGGGTTGCTGCAGCATGGTCAGGTTCAGCAGCGCGTCGCTCGGCGAGACGGCCTTGTACGCCACCACCGGCAGCGCGAAGACCACCGTCACGAGGATCACCGCCGCCCAGTAGGACGGCAGCAGCCGTGACGCACGCGAGGCGAAGAACGAGCGCAGAGGCCGTCCCCAGCCGCTCATGCAGATCACGAAGCCGCTGATGACGAAGAAGACGTGCACGCCCAGGCAGCCGTACGCGAACCACTCGTGCAGCGTGGGGAATTGCAGCTTCGCCGAGGAGCCCCACGCCTTCGCGACCTCGCCGTCCCGGCCGCCGTAGTGGTACGCGGCCACCATCAGCGCGGCGATCAGCCGCAGTCCGTCGAGCGCGCGAAGGCGCGAGGCGGCGCGGGGCTGGGCGATGATCCGGGGCGGTGGCGTGCCGTCGGTACCGGTGCCGGTGCTCACGGCGGTGGTGCCCGCATCCGGAGATGCCGTCGGGACGGGCTTTGAGTCGACCGAAGTCATCCGAGAGTGGCCCTCTTGAGCGATCGGGCGCGACGCGCCACACGGCGTACGGTGGCGTTGCGCGGAATGAAGGCCAGTTGCGTCGGCACGGCGCCGGGCAGGCCCAGCGAGGTGAGCCGTCGGCGCTTGAAGTAGCGCCAGGTATGGCCGTTGAGGCGGCGCGACAGATACCGCTCGGCGGCCGGCCGCAGATCCGGGTAGATCTTGGACTGCATGGCGTAGCCCACCGCTCGCAGGAGCTCGGTGAGTTGGTCCGTGCCGAGCCCCTTGCGCTGCTCGGTGACCGCCTTCTGGTCCGTCAGCTCGGGCAGCATCGCGTCCACGATCGTCACGGGGACGCGATTGCTGTTCTCGTACGGCGTGAGGCAGTCCAGCAGCGACTCCGTGCCGATCCGGGCGACGGGCAGGCCGTACAGCGCCGAGGCGGTGAGCAGTGCTGTGGAGAAGCAGCCGGCGACCAGCGCCGGCCGCATCCGCTGGTAGAGGACCTCGGCGAGCACCGGAGTGTCCAGCACCGTGAGTTCGGCGCCGAGCTTCTCGGCCTCCTTCTCCAGGGCGCGCGACCAGCGGGCCGGTGCGCTGGGGTGCGGCTTGAACACCACCCGCTGGTGGCCGAGTTGGACGGCCCCCCTCAGCATCCGTACATGCAGATCCTCTTCCTGCTCGGCGGTGAGGATGCCGAGGGCGGAGAGGTACTGGCCGAGCAGCAGGGCCGGCCCTTCGATGACGGGCAACTCGTCACCGGTGTCGACGAGTTCGGCGAGCACCTTGGTGAACGCGTCCGTAGGCACGATCTCCGGCTCGACACCGAACTCGGTGAGCAGCAGCGGCTTGAGTTCCGGAACCAGGTCGAGGTGGAGAAGCCGCTCGATACGCGTGCCGACCAGCGGGTCGATCTTGCTGCGGGTGGGCCCGTAGCTCATCAGGCCGTCCGCGTAGACGGTGATGGGCGCGCCCGTGAAGATCTGCGCGACACCGAGCGCCGGGTTCACCTGGATCGACTCGACGGCCAGCTCGATGTCGTCGTCACCGAGGTTCCAGGCGAGCCGCAGATGACGCTCCCACAGCGGTACGTCGTTCAGACGCGGCGACCAACCGCCCGGGTGGAAAGGGGAGATGGTCTCGTTCCACGAGACCACCTCGTCGAACCGGCCGCGCAGGCGCTCGAAGCCCGGCATCTCGTCGATGCCCCGCGAAGTCTCGGGCGTCGCCGAGTTGTTGGAGACCAGCAGGATGCGCCGGTCGGCAGGGCGGAAGCAGTCGGCGTCGACGGCCGCCGCCAGCGTCGCCGTGCCGTACAGCGTCGACGCCATGAAGATCTGGGTGGTCACGCCGCCACCCCCGCGGACACGGGACGGCGGCGCAGCCGGCGCAGCCGCGTCGCGCGCTGTACGTCCATGGAGTCGAGGGCGTCGTCGAGGACGTCCTGCGGCATACGCCGCAATGCGACGGCACTCATCGACTTCAGTTTCCGTGCCACGGGAGGCTCGAACCTTTCGATGGAACCCAGGTGATGAGAAATAATCGCACAGTAGGTCCGCACGGCCTTCGGCAGGAGTTTATCCGCCTCCCGGTCCTCGGCCGTTTCCCGTACGACCTGGTCGAAGGCGCGAATGAAATCCAGCTGCCGTACGTCCCCGATCTGCGTCAGCGAAGACGAAACTCCGCGCCGGTAGAACACACCGAGCAGCCCCACCACGCCGAACGACTCGGCCTCGCGGTGCAGCTTCCAGATCCATGGACGGTCCTCGGCCGTGCGCAGCCCATCGGTGAAGTGCAGCACGCCCCGGTCGATCAGGCGGCGGTGGTAGATGCCCGCCCAGGCGTACGCGTAGTCCACGGAGGTGGAGCGGTCGGCGGGCAGGATCGCCTCGCGCGGGTTCAGCACGACACCGCGCCGGCCGTGCGGAACCCGGTGGATCGAGCGGGCCCGCGCGGTCGCCTGGACATGGTCGGTACGGACGAAGTCGACGCCCAAGTCCTCGATGGCTGCGAGGAGTTGCTCGTAGTACCCGGGCGCGAGCCAGTCATCGCCGTCGAGGAACGTCAGGTACTCGCCGCGCGCCGCGTCGATACCCGTGTTGCGCGCGGTCGCCAGACCTCCGTTCTGCTCGTGTCTGACGTACACGGCACCCTGGAGCTCGCGCTCCGCGCGCGCGAGAATGTCCGGTGTCTCGTCGCGCGAACAGTCGTCGACGAGAATGAATTCGAAGTCCTGACGCGCGTTGGCACGCAGGCTCCTCAGGGTGTCGGGTGCGTATTGCTGCACGTTGTAGAACGGCACGATGACGGAGAGCTTGACCACCCACGTGACGTTAGGGGGAAGCCCGGCATTCGTCTTGACCGATGGTGAGATGCCAGGTGAACGGCGCATGGCGGAATGGTGAACCCAGCCTTTTTCAGGGTGGATCCGGGCCCGATTCGCCATTCGGCGATGTGCTGTTAACCCTTTGTTGCATTCCGGTTGGGCCGCGCATCGGAATCGCTTCCTAGCGTCTTCGACGTGCCAGCAAGTACCTCGAACTCCCTGCGAGTCGCCGTTCTCGCGGATTCCGACACCCGGTGGAAATGGGGCGCGCTCACCGCGAACCGTATTGCACCGGCCGAATCGGACATCCGTCTCGACGGTTATCTCCTGCGCGGCCGTGCGACCCCCACCGCCCGCCAGCTCCAAGAGGTCGGCGTCCGCGCGGACTCGCTCCGCGAGGTCACCGGTGTCGAATTCCTGCGGACCCTGCGGGAAGCGGAGTACGACATCGTCGTGCTCGCCCTCGTCGGCGGCGCCGTCCAGGCGATGCTGCACGGTCTCGGACACGCCTGGCAGGAGCGCGCGAAGCGGCCCGTGGTCGTCACCGGCTATGTCGGCGTCGTCTACGAAAAGCTCGCCGACGGGCTGCTGCTGCGGCACGGCGCGGACCTCGTCCTCGCCAACTCCCGCCAGGACGCGGAGCGTTTCACCGCCGTGTACGAGGGAGTGGGCGCCGACGCCTCCTCCGTGACCGAGGTCGCGCTGCCGTTCCTCGGCGGCGACTCGTACGAGAAGCACGACCCGTACACCGTCGTCTTCGCCGCGCAGCCCTCCGTCCCGGAGAGCCGCGAGGACCGCATGTACCTGCTGGAGCGGCTCGTCCGGCACGCACGGCTGCACCCGGACCGCGAGGTCCTGCTGAAGCTGCGCTCCAAGCCCGGCGAGCACACCACGCACATCGAGGAGCAGCCCTACCAGAAGCTGGCGCAGCGCCTCGACCTGCCCGCCAACTTCCGCCTCGTGTACGGGCACATGGGCGAGGTCCTCGACCGCACCGACCTGCTGGTCACCGTCAGCTCGACGGCCGCCCTGGAGTCCCTGCACCGGCGTATTCCCACGGTCCTGCTCACGGACCTGGGCGTGCGCGAGTCGCTGGGCAACCACCACTTCGTCGGCTCCGGGTGCCTCGCCTCCTGGGACCAGCTCGACGCCGGGCACCAGCCGGCGCCCGACGAGGAGTGGGTGGCACGGCAGGGAGTCGCAGCCGACGGGGCGTACGAGACGGCCTTCGACGCGGCCCGTACGCGCATCGCCGAGCTGCTCGACAAGGGCGAACTCCCTTCCCTCGCCCCCTACTACACGCCCGTCACGGCCCCCGGCTATCTGCCCGGGATCCTCGCCCGCCACCACCTCGCCCCGGACGGCAGCCCGCTGCCCGGCGCGCCTGTAGCCGACACCGAGCCGGGACCCGTGCGGCAGATCGTGCGCCGGGCGGCGCGCGGCGCCTACCGGCACGGCGTGCAGCGCGTGGCGCCCGTCATCCGGCGGATGGGCGAGCTGTGAGCGCCCCCGAGCAGACGGGCGTGGGCGCCCCGAACCCCTCGCAAGGAGTACTTCGCATGTCCAACTCGGAAGCGGGCCCGGCGACTTCGGTACGTCGCGTGCTCGCGGTGATCCCCGCCAGGGGCGGCTCCAAGGGTGTCCCCGCCAAGAACCTCCTCCCGGTCGGCGGCGTGCCGCTGGTGGCCCGAGCGGTGCGCGAATGCCGCGCGGCCCGGCTGGTGACGGACGTCGTGGTCTCCACCGACGACCAGGCGATCGCCGCCGCCGCCCGCGAAGCCGGCGCCGAAGTCATACTGCGCCCCGCAGCCATCGCCGGCGACACGGCCACCTCCGAGGCGGCCGTCCTGCACGCCATGGACGCCCACGAGGCGTTGCACGGCTCCGCGGTCGACGTAGTGCTCCTCGTCCAGTGCACCAGCCCGTTCATCGTCCGCGAGGACCTCGACGGGGTCGCGGGCGCGGTCGTGGAGAACGGCGCGGACACCGCGCTGACCGTGGCGCCCTTCCACGGCTTCATCTGGCGGGACGCCGACGACGACCCGGCCGTGGTCGACACCCGGGCCACCCAGGCCGTCGGCGGTGGCACGGCCGTCGCCAACACCACGGCCACCGACGGCGGTTACGGCGTCAACCACGACAAGTCCTTCCGCCCGCGCCGCCAGGACCGCCCCCAGGACCTCCTGGAGACCGGCGCCGCGTACGCCATGGACGCTGCCGGGCTGCGCGAGCACAAGCACCGCTTCTTCGGCCGTACGGAGCTGGTCCGCACCGACCCCGCTCGCGTGCTGGAGATCGACGACCCGCACGACCTCGCCCGCGCACGGGCGTTGGCGCCCCTCTTCGACGCCAACAGGCCCGGCACCCTCCCGACCGCCGCCGACATCGACGCGGTCGTCCTCGACTTCGACGGCACCCAGACCGACGACAGGGTGCTGATCGACTCCGACGGACGGGAGTTCGTCTCCGTGCACCGCGGGGACGGACTCGGTATCGCGGCCCTCCGCAAGAGCGGCCTGACGATGCTGATCCTGTCCACGGAGCAGAACCCGGTCGTCGCCGCCAGAGCCCGGAAGCTGCAGATTCCGGTCCTCCACGGCATCGACCGGAAAGACCTCGCACTGAAGCAGTGGTGCGAGGAGCAGGGCATCGCGCCTGAGCGCGTGCTCTACGTCGGCAACGACGTCAACGACCTCCCGTGCTTCGCCCTCGTGGGCTGGCCCGTGGCGGTCGCGAGCGCCCACGACGTCGTGCGCGGCGCCGCACGCGCGGTCACCACCGTCCCCGGCGGCGACGGCGCGATCCGAGAGATCGCCAGCTGGATCCTCGGTCCTTCTCTCGACTCCCTCGACAAGTAAGGAACTTCTCCACCATGAGCACCAACTCCCGTCTGCGCACCTTCGGTCCGAAGACCGCCGGCCCGGGCCACCCCGTCTACGTCGTCGGCGAGATCGGCATCAACCACAACGGCGAGCTCGAGAACGCGTTCAAGCTCATCGACGCGGCCGCCGAGGCCGGCTGCGACGCCGTGAAGTTCCAGAAGCGCACCCCGGAGATCTGCACCCCGCGCGACCAGTGGGACATCGAGCGCGACACCCCCTGGGGCCGCATGACCTACATCGACTACCGCCACCGCGTGGAGTTCGGCGAGGACGAGTACCGCCAGATCGACGAGTACTCCAAGGAGAAGGGCATCGCCTGGTTCGCCTCCCCGTGGGACACCGAGGCCGTCGCCTTCCTCGAGAAGTTCGACGTCCCGGCCCACAAGGTCGCGTCCGCGTCCCTGACCGACGACGAGCTGCTGCGCTCGCTGCGCGCCACCGGCCGCACGGTCATCCTCTCCACCGGCATGTCGACGCCGAAGCAGATCCGCCACGCGGTCGAGGTCCTCGGCTCGGACAACATCCTTCTCTGCCACGCCACTTCGACCTACCCCGCGAAGGCCGAGGAGCTCAACCTCCGGGTCATCAACACCCTCCAGGCCGAGTACCCGAACGTCCCGATCGGCTACTCCGGCCACGAGACGGGCCTGCAGACCACGCTCGCCGCGGTCGCCCTCGGCGCCACCTTCGTCGAGCGTCACATCACCCTCGACCGCGCGATGTGGGGCTCCGACCAGGCCGCCTCCGTCGAGCCCCAGGGCCTCACCCGCCTGGTCCGCGACATCCGCACCATCGAGGCCTCCCTCGGCGACGGCGTCAAGAAGGTGTACGACTCCGAGCTCGGCCCGATGAAGAAGCTGCGTCGCGTCCAGGGCGTCATCGCCGAGGCCGAGATCGCCGCCGCCGCGGGCGAGCCGGTCGCGGTCTGATCCCGGCCCCCATCAGTCCGTATCCACGGATTCCCCAGTCCGTACTCACGGAAGCGACGGTCATACGTCGATGAGCCCCCGCGCCGGATCCGCCGGCCCCCGCCCGGCCTCCACACACACGCTCGCGTTCGTGGAGAGCCCGGTCCAACTCCTCAACGTCCTGGAATGGGCACATGCCGATGCCCTCCGGGCTGCGGGGGAGTCGGCCGGGCCCGCGCCCGGCGCGGGGGGCGGAGGGCCGGCGCCCGCGCCTGCGGCGGAGCCGGCATCCGCGGCGGGCCCGGGGGCCGGCGAATCGACGGCCGGCGCGGCGCCGGATGCCGTCGAGGCGGCGTCCGGTCCCACGCCCGGGACCGCGGGGCCGAGTCATGTGGCGGGACTGGCGACCATGCCGGAGGCCACCGGCCCGGCGGGTGGCCCCGTGCCCGGCACTGCCCGCGCGGTGACCCACGCGGGGCTCACCCTCGTCGTTCTCTCCCCCAACGACCCCATGACCCGGGGGCAGCTGCGCCGCATGGCGGAACTCGCCCGTGGTGAAGGGCACGAAGTGCGCTGGGAGGAGGCCCGGGGTGGGGCTACGGCGCCCTTTCACACCGTGGGCGGGCTGGCGCCGCTGCTGCGGCGGGCGAAACGGATCGTCATGGGGGACCCGTTCTCCCGCTACGTACAACTCCTGCTCACCATCACCCGCGCCCGCGACCTCGTCGTCGTGGACGACGGCACCGCGACGATGGAGTTCGTCTCCCAACTCGCCCGCGGTGAACGCCTGGTGCGCTGGCACCGGCGCGGCGGCCGGCCCGGCCCGCGCGACCTGGTGTTCGCGCCGGTCTCTGCCTCGGCCCGGCGCCGCCTCACGCCCGGCTCCGGGCGCCGCGTGGAGGTGTTCTCCTCCATGCCGATCACGGAGACGCCCGACGGCGTCCACGTGACGGCCAACGACTTCTCCTGGACCCGCGCCCGCTTCGGCCCGCCGCGCCTCACCAAGGGCGCCGACCTCGTGGGCACCTCCCTGGTGGAGACGGGTGTCGTGGACCCCGACAGATACCTCGAAGCGGTGAGGGGTCTCACCAAGACCTACGGCGCGACCCGTTACTTCGCACACCGCCGTGAAGCCCCCGACAAACTCCACCGGCTGGCCGTCGAGACCGGCCTGGAGATCGTCCGCCCGGACCTCCCGCTGGAACTGATCGCCCGCCGCGGCCCCATCGGCCGTACGATCCTCAGCTTCCCCTCGACGGTCGTCCACACCCTCCCGCTGGCGCTCGCCGGCACAGAAGTCCGCGTCGCCGTCTGCGACATCGACCCGGCATGGCTCACGGCGACCGCCTCCCCGCGGGCCCAGGGCTTCCTGTCGGGAGTCACGGGAACGGCGCGGGACGTACACCGGTTGTCGGCGGTCACGACGGCAACCTGATGAGGGCCCAGCGCGGGCTCAGCGCGGGCCCAGCGCGGGCTCAGTGGGGTTTGCGGGCCAGCAGAAAGGCGCGCGGGAGCTTCTCGTTCTCGTTGGGCTCGCGGATCACCTGGGCGTGCATGACGAGTCCGGCCTTGTCGATGAGCTCGGTGACGTTCTCGGGACGCCGCCAGTGATAGTCCAGCGAGATGGCGTGGCCGAAGCGTTCCGCCAGCTCGAAGTGCTCGTCGCCTGCCTGGAAGGCGAGCAGCAGGTGGCCGCCGGGGGCGAGTACGCGGTGGAACTCGGTGAAGACATCGGCGAGTTGGTCGTCCGGGACGTGGATGGTGGAGTACAGGGCCGCGATTCCGCCGAGTACGTCGTCCGGCAGGTCGATGGCCGTCATCGAGCCCACATGGAAACGAAGCTCGGGGTACGACTGCCGCGCCATCGCGACCATCTTCGGTGACAGGTCGATCCCGAACACGGGCGTGTCCAGGCTGCTGAGGTAGGCCGTCACATGCCCCGTCCCACATCCGACATCGGCCACGGGGCCGACCCCGGCGCCCCGCACGAGCTCGGCGAACCCGTTGATCAGCGCCTTGTCCAGAGGCTTACGTTCCAGGTCGTCGGGAAAGCGGTCCGCGTACTCGGTGGCTATCGAGTCGTAGGACGCGCGGGTGTTACGTATGAAGTCCGGTTCGCTCACGGTCGGGGACGATACTGCGCGGCATGGGGTCGGTGGCCGCGGTTCACGCGTTCTTCGGCGGAACGTCGGCTTCGGGGGAGGGCCGTGCGATGCGTTGCGGGCGGGCGTCCGAGCGGGCGAGCTGGAACGGCCCGCGACTGGGATGCGTGGTATGCGTAGAAGTCCGGGCATCGAGTCCGGCCTCCACCGGCAGCACCGGTCATCCCCGTGGTTCCGGGAGCGGAGGCCCCGCCTCGGCCCGAAGCCGGGCGAGTTTACCCATCGTGCCTGATATGTAAGCGCGACGCGGGCGGGTTTTCTCGGCCGGCGGGCTGATTTTTTGTGGATCGTGGGCCAGCCGGCCCCCGTGTCGCCCTACCCTTCAAAGGGTGAAGCAACTGATGTCCCTAGAGTCCGAGGCCGCAACGACCGGCGGAGCAGTGCTCCCCGGCACGCTCCCGGAGGGCCTGCGCACGGAACTCGTAGCGTTCCGCCGCGACCTCCACATGCACCCGGAGCTCGGCAACCAGGAGTTCCGTACCACCGCGGCGATCAAGGCACGGCTGGAGCGCGCCGGGCTCCGGCCCCGTGTGCTCGCCATCGGAACCGGGCTCATCTGTGACATCGGCGAACCGGACCCCGCCCACCCCATGCTCGCCCTGCGCGCGGACATCGACGCGCTGCCGATCCCGGACATGAAGGTCGACTGCGCGTATCGCTCGACCGTCCCCGACCGTGCGCATGCCTGCGGACACGACGTCCATACGACCGTGGTGCTGGGCGCCGGCCTCGTGCTCGCCGAGCTGCACAAGAAGGGCCTGCTGAGGCGTGCCGTACGGCTGATCTTCCAGCCCGCCGAGGAAGTGCTGCCCGGCGGTGCGCCCGACGCCATCGAGTCCGGAGCCCTGGACGGTGTCGGACGCATCGTCGCCGTGCACTGCGACCCGCGGGTCGACGCGGGGCGCATCGGGCTGAGGCACGGACCCATCACCTCGGCGTGCGACCGGCTCGAGGTCGCGCTGGACGGCGCCGGCGGACACACCGCGCGCCCTCACCTCACCACCGACCTCGTGACCGCCGCCGCCCGCGTCGTCACCGACGTGCCCGCCCTGGTCGCCCGCCGTGTCGACGCCCGTAGCGGACTCGCCGTCACCTGGGGCCGTATCGAGTCCGGGCACGCCTGCAACGTCATCCCCCAGCACGCCGAGCTGTCCGGAACCGTGCGCTGCCTGGACCTCGACTCCTGGCGTGCCGCCCCCGACCTCGTGCACGCCGCGATCGACGAGATCGCCAACCTCTACAAGGCGAAGTCGGAGATCAACTACATCCGCGGCGTCCCGCCCGTCGTCAACGACCCGATGACGACCGAACTGCTCCGCGAGGCGATGGCCACCCGCTTCG
The DNA here is from genome assembly GCF_042870755.1 of Streptomyces sp. NPDC006365. NCBI lineage: Bacteria > Bacillati > Actinomycetota > Actinomycetes > Kitasatosporales > Streptomycetaceae > Streptomyces > Streptomyces sp. NPDC006365. The sequence goes on along the minus strand of NZ_JBIAHS010000008.1, from coordinate 35,954 downwards.
GCGCCCAGTCCGTCGAGGACACCGAGCAGAGCCTGGGCGGCGAGGACTTCTCCTGGTACCTGGAGCGGGTGCCAGGCGCGATGGCCCGCCTCGGTGTACGGACGCCCGGTGAGCGCGGCGTACGGGATCTGCATCAGGGTGACTTCGACGCGGACGAGCACGCCATCACGGTCGGTGTCGAGCTCTTCACGGCGAGCGCCCTCCTCGACGCGGCCCAGTAAGCGACTCGGCAAGCCGGGTGGCCGCACGGCATCACTCCGGTTGCGCCACCGACCACCCGCGAGGCAGCCCGGTGCGCGTGCCTCTACGGCGCGCGCACCGTCACGTAGAGGCCGACCGGGCATACGGAGGGTGAGTGCCACAAGGGGCGTTATGCGCGAATCGCACCTTTCGGGACCGCGGTTCACAAGGACTTAACCGGCCATCGGCACGAATGGATAACGGCCAGGCGGTACCCCATTCCCCCCAGTGTCTACGCGCGTTAATCTGCGCCGAACTCAGCACCCACTGCGGGCTTTGGAGAATGGGGAAACTTCAACATGCGTCGGATATCCAAACTGACCCGAGTCGCGGTGGGGGTCGCGTCGCTCGCGCTCGCTGCCACGGCTTGCGGCGGCACCAGCAATGAAGCCGGAAGCAGCGATGGTGAGGGCGACAGCAAGAAGGGCCTCGCCATCGCCTACGACATCGGCGGCAAGGGCGACCAGTCCTTCAACGACGCCGCCTTCTCGGGCCTGGACAAGGCCAAGAAGGAGTTCGGCTACGACACGGCCGACATCGAGCCCACCGAGGGTGAGACCGACGCCGACAAGGTGCAGCGCCTGACCTCGCTGGCCAAGCAGGGCTACAACCCCATCGTCGGTGTCGGGTTCGCGTACGGCCCCGCGATGCAGGAGGTCGCCGCGAAGTACCCGAAGGTCAGCTTCGGCATCGTCGACTCGGTCGTCGAGGGCAAGAACGTGGCGTCCCTGGTCTTCGCCGAGAACGAGGCCTCGTACCTCGCCGGTGTCGCCGCCGCCAAGGCGACCAAGACCAACACGGTCGGCTTCGTCGGCGGTGTGGACATCCCGCTGATCCACAAGTTCGAGGCCGGCTACAAGCAGGGTGTCGCCGACACCAACCCCAAGGTCAAGGTCCTCTCGCAGTACCTGACGCAGACCGCCGAAGAGGGTGGCTTCTCCAGCCCCGACAAGGGCAAGGCGGCCGCCGAGTCCCAGCTGGAGAACAACGCGGACGTCGTCTACCAGGCCGCCGGTCTCTCGGGCCAGGGTGTGATCGAGGCCGCCGCCACCCAGAAGAAGTGGGCGATCGGCGTCGACTCCGACCAGTACGAGCAGCAGGCTCTCGCCAAGTACAAGAACTACATCCTGACCTCGGCGCTCAAGGACGTCGGTGGCGCCGTGTACGCGCTCGCCAAGTCCGTCGAGGACAAGAAGCCGCTGACCGGCGTGCAGACCTTCGACCTGAAGGTGGACGGCGTCGGCCTCTCCGAGACCAACCCGGAGTACGCCAAGATCGCGGGCCTCAAGGACGCGGTGGACAAGGCCAAGGCCGCCATCATCGACGGCACCATCAAGGTCAAGACCGAGTAACGATTGCTCGGCACGGTTGGGGGAGGCAGGCGGGCGCGCATGGCGCCCGCCTGCTCGTCTTTCGCCGGGGTCCGCGGTGTTGTTCACGGCCGGATAACAAGGTGAACGGTGGGGGTTTTCTCGCGGGTCTACGCGCGTTACTCTGCGGCGAAGCCAGCGCCAGAGCCGTACCGCAAGGGCGCTTGGCGCTCCGCTGGAAGAACCGTGACGCACCGCGGGCCGGCGGAGGCCGGTCGCGCCCACGCGGCGGAGCCGCAAATTGACACAGCTCCGCGCCCCTCACGGGGCGCGGGACCGCACCGGACTTCACCAAGGCCGCTTTGTACGACAGGAGCAACAACTCATGCGCCGGGTTTCCCGCCTCGCTCTCGCAGGCGCCGCGACCACCTCTCTCGCCCTCGCCCTGACCGCCTGCGGCGGCACCTCGACCTCCGCCTCCTCGGAGGCGGACGGCAACCAGGGCCTCGCCATCGCGTACGACGTCGGCGGCAAGGGCGACCAGTCCTTCAACGACGCGGCGTACGCGGGTCTGGAGCGGGCGGAGAAGGAGTTCGGGTACGAGACCACCGACGTCGAGCCCACCGAGGGTGAGACGGACGCCGACAAGACGCAGCGTCTGGTCTCGCTGGCGAAGCAGGGCTACAACCCGGTCGTCGGCGTTGGCTACGCCTACGCGACTGCTGTGAAGGAGGCGGCGGAGAAGTATCCGGACACCACCTTCGGCATCGTCGACGACTCCACGATCGAGGCGAAGAACGTCGCGGACCTGGTCTTCTCCGAGGAGCAGGCCTCGTACCTCGCCGGTGTCGCCGCGGCCAAGTCCACGAAGACGAACACGGTCGGCTTCGTGGGCGGTGTGGACATCCCGCTGATCCACAAGTTCCAGGCGGGCTTCGAGCAGGGAGTCGCGGACACGAATCCCAAGGTGAAGGTCCTCTCGCAGTATCTGACGCAGACCGCGGAGGAGGGTGGCTTCTCCAGCCCCGACAAGGGCAAGACGGCCGCCGAGAGCCAGATCGAGAAGAAGGCCGACGTCGTCTACCAGGCGGCGGGTCTCTCGGGCCAGGGTGTGATCGAGGCCGCCGCCGCAGGCAAGGTGTGGGCGATCGGCGTCGACTCCGACCAGTACAAGCAGGAAGCCCTCGCCAAGTACAAGAACCACATCCTGACCTCGGCGACGAAGGACGTCGCCAAGGCGGTGTACAACCTCTCCAAGTCGGTCGAGGACGGCAAGCCCGAGACCGGTATCGTCAGGGGCGATCTCAAGGCAGGTCAGGTCGGCCTCGCGGACTCCAACCCGGAGTTCAAGAACAACACCGAGCTCCAGAAAGCCATCACGACGGCCAAGGAGAAGATCATCAGCGGCGAGATCAAGGTCAAGACCAGCTGATCCCGTAGGGCCACGAGCAGTGCGGCGGTCCCGAGTGGCCGCTGGTAACCGCGGGGTTACGTCCGCTGAACGGGGTACCGGGAGTCTGGCTCCCCGTACCCCGTTGTCGGCGGTACGTCGCCCCTCTTCCGATGCCGTAGGGGCGCGCGTAGACGACCCCCTTCCCCAGGAGAGTGCGCCATCAACGCGTCCAGCAGCCCTCCGGCCGAGGCGGCGGGCGGTCAGGTGACCGCAGTCGAACTTGCCGGGATAACCAAGCGATTCCCGGGCGTCGTGGCCAACCACGACATCCACCTCAGCGTCCGTAAGGGCACCGTCCACGCCCTCGTCGGCGAGAACGGCGCCGGCAAGTCGACCCTGATGAAGATCCTCTACGGCATGCAGAAGCCGGACGAGGGCACCATCGCGATCGACGGCGAGCAGGTCACCTTCTCGTCGCCCGCCGACGCCATCGCCCGCGGCATCGGCATGGTGCACCAGCACTTCATGCTCGCCGACAACCTGACCGTCCTCGAGAACGTCGTGCTGGGCAGCGAGAAGCTGTACGGCATCGGCGGCAAGGCCCGCCGCAAGATCCAGGAGATCTCCGAGCGGTACGGCCTCGGGGTGCGCCCCGACCTCCTGGTCGAGGAACTCGGTGTGGCCGCCCGCCAGCGCGTGGAGATCCTCAAGGTTCTCTACCGCGGCGCCCGCACGCTGATCCTGGACGAGCCCACCGCCGTCCTCGTGCCGCAGGAGGTGGACGCACTCTTCGCCAACCTGCGCGAGCTCAGGGCCGAGGGCCTGTCGGTCATCTTCATCTCCCACAAGCTGGGCGAGGTGCTCTCGGTCGCCGACGAGATCACGGTCATCCGACGCGGTACGACGGTCGGTACGGTCGTGCCCGCCGAGACGACCTCGCGCCGGCTCGCCGAGCTGATGGTGGGCAGCGAGCTGCCGACGCCGGAGACCGCGGAGTCCACGGTCACCGACCGCCCCGTACTGACGGTCGAGGACCTGCGCCTGGAAGCTCCCGGCGGCAAGGCCCTGCTCGACGACATCAGCTTCACCATCCACGCGGGTGAGGTCCTGGGCCTGGCCGGAGTCGAGGGCAACGGCCAGACCGAGCTGGTCGACGCGCTCATCGGCCTCAGGCACGCCGACTCGGGCGTCATCAAGCTGGCCGAGGAGGAGATCACCTCCTGGCCCACCCGCAAGCGCCGCGAGCAGGGCGTCGGCTACATCCCCGAGGACCGCCACCGCCACGGACTGCTCCTGGAAGCCCCGCTCTGGGAGAACCGCATCCTCGGCCATGTCACCGAGCGGCCCAACGCGAAGGGCGTCTGGCTCGACCCGAAGGCCGCGCAGGCGGACACACGGCGCATCGTCGAGGCGTACGACGTCCGCACTCCCGGCATCGACGTCACGGCGGCCTCCCTGTCCGGCGGCAACCAGCAGAAGCTGATCGTCGGCCGCGAGATGAGCCACAAGCCGCGCTTCCTGCTCGCCGCCCACCCCACCCGCGGTGTGGACGTCGGCGCGCAGGCCGCGATCTGGGACCAGATACGCGAGGCACGCCGCGAGGGCCTGGCCGTGCTGCTGATCTCCGCCGACCTGGACGAGCTGATCGGTCTCTCCGACACCCTCCGGGTGATCTACAACGGCAGGCTGGTCGCGGACGCCGACCCGGCCACCATCACCCCGGAGGAACTCGGCTCGGCCATGACCGGCGCCGCCTCCGGACACCTCGAACACGACGAGTCCGACCAGGGCGCTGCGGACGCTGCGCCCTCGTCGGACGGTCCGGCGATGACCAAGGCAGACGGTCCGGCGAAGACCAAGGCAGAAGCCCCGGAAGACGAGGCCCGCTGATGAAGAAGTTCGACAGGGAGCGCGTGCTCCTCGCGGTGGCCGGGCCGGTCATCGCGCTCGTCGTGGCCGTGGCCCTGACCTCGATCGTGCTGGTCGCCTCCGGCAAGAACCCGGTCGAGCCGTACACGCTGATGTTCGAGCAGGCCACGTTCTCCGACGTCCAGGTCCTGATCATCAACCAGGCCTCGATGTACTACATCGCGGCGCTCGCGGTGGCCATCGGCTTCCGGATGAACCTGTTCAACATCGGCGTGGACGGGCAGTACCAGCTCGCCGCCATGATGGCCGCGATCGTCGGCGCCCATGTCGCGCTGCCGGCGGCCCTGCAGATCCCGCTGCTGATCCTCACCGCGGTCTTCACCGGCATGTTCTGGTCGGGCATCGCCGGCGTCCTCAAGGTCACCCGAGGCGTCAGCGAGGTCGTCGCGACGATCATGCTCAACGCCATCGCGACCTCCGTCATCGGCTACCTGTGGTTGCCCAACGTCTTCGGCGTCAAGGTCGGCAACAACAACACCACCGGCGAGATGCACGAGTCCGGCTGGATGCCCGGCATCGACATGGGCGCGGCCGGCGAGATCTACGGCTTCGTGGTCATCGCGGTGCTGCTCGGTATCGGCTACTGGGTGATGCTCAACCGCACCCGCTTCGGTTTCGACCTGCGCTCCTCCGGCGCCTCGACGACCGCCGCCGCGGCCAGCGGAGTCGACCCCAAGCGCATGGTGGTCACCGCGATGCTGCTCTCCGGCGGTCTCGCGGGCATGGCGGGCCTGCCGATCCTGCTCGGCGACACGCACACGTACAGCCTCAACTTCCCCACCGGCATCGGCTTCCTGGGCATCGGCATCGCCCTGCTCGGCCGCAACAACCCGACCGGCATCGCCTTCGCGGCCCTGCTGTGGGCCTGGCTCGACAAGGCCTCGCCCGAGCTGGACTTCCACGACTACGACAAGGAGATCGCGGTCATCATGCAGGGCCTGATCGTGCTCTCGGTCGTCGTCTCGTACGAGGCCGTACGCGAATGGGGTCTGCGCCGCCAGCAGCGCCGCGTCGGCGCTGAACTCGCCGCGGGCCACGTCCTCGGCGCCTCCTCTGCCAACTCGACCGAGAAGGAGGTGGCTGGCCGATGACCACCGCAACCGACCTCAACCAGCCCACGCTGCAGCCCGCGGCACCCGTCGGCCGTCGCCTGACACTCCCTGTCCTTCTGCTGATCATCGCGGGCGCCCTGGCGCTGACCTCGATCGTCCGCATCATCACCGGCGCCGACGGCATCACCAATGTCAGCCAGATGTCCACCGCGCTCGAACTGGCCGTCCCGATCGGCCTCGCCGGTCTCGGCGGTCTGTGGGCGGAACGCGCGGGCGTCGTCAACATCGGCCTCGAGGGCATGATGATCCTCGGCACCTGGTTCGGCGCCTGGGCCGGCTACCAGTGGGGGCCTTGGACCGGCATCCTCGTCGGCATCATCGGCGGCTGCGTCGGCGGACTGCTGCACGCGATCGTCACCATCACCTTCAACGTCAACCACATCGTCTCCGGTGTGGCCATCAACATCCTGGCCCTCGGTGCCACCCGCTACCTCGCCCCGCTCGCCTTCGAGGGCGTCCAGGGCGGCTCGGCCAAGCAGTCCCCGCCGGTGGAATCCCTCGGCGACTTCACGGTGCCGGGCCTCTCCGACGTGCTCATCGACCTCAACCGCGAGGGCTGGTTCCTGATCTCCGACATCGCGGGCCTGCTCGGCGGCCTGGTCACCAACGTCTCCTGGCTGACCCTGATCGCCATCGCGCTGATCCCCGGCACCTGGTGGGTCCTGTGGCGCACCGCCTTCGGCCTGCGCCTGCGGTCCTGCGGTGAGAACCCGGTCGCCGCCGAGTCGCTCGGCGTCAACGTCTACAAGTACAAGTACCTGGCCGTGATCATCTCCGGCGGCCTGGCCGGTCTCGGCGGCGTGTTCCTCTCCATCGTGGCCAACCCCTTCTACCTGGAGGGCCAGGTCAGCGGTCGCGGCTACATCGGTCTCGCCGCGATGATCTTCGGCAACTGGATGCCGGGCGGACTCGCCATCGGCGCCGGCCTGTTCGGCTACACCGACAGCCTCAACCTGCGCGGCGGCTCCTCGAACGTCCACGCCCTGCTGCTGCTCGCCGCGATCCTGCTGGTCATCGGCGCGATCTGGCTGGTGGTCAAGAAGAGGTATGTGGCCGCCGTGCCGACTCTGGCCGTCGGCGTGCTGGTCTTCACCTGGTACGCCCTCACCGACGAGGTCCCGAACCAGGTCGTCTCCGCCACGCCGTACGTCATCACGCTGCTCGTCCTCGCACTGTCCGCGCAGCGCCTGCGAATGCCGAGGGCGAACGGCATGCCGTATCGAAAAGGCCAGGGCAAGTGACACACGCCGTCGACTGGGAGGCCCTCCGGGAAGCGGCACGTACCGCCATGTCCCGTGCGTACGCCCCGTATTCGGGCTTCCCGGTCGGCGCGGCGGCCTTGGTCGAGGACGGCCGCACGGTGTCGGGCTGCAATGTCGAGAACGCGTCGTACGGGATCGGGCTGTGCGCCGAGTGCGGGCTGGTCTCCCAGCTACAGCTCACCGGCGGCGGCCGGCTGACGCACTTCACCTGCGTGGACGGCCGCGGCGAGATCCTGGTCCCGTGCGGGCGCTGCCGCCAGCTGCTGTACGAGTTCGGGGGCCCCGAGCTGCTCCTGGAGACGCCGGCGGGGATCGTGCCGCTGTCGGAGATGCTGCCGCAGGCTTTCGGCCCGGGCCATCTCAACAAGTGACAAGCGACGACAAGTGCATTGTGGAAGGAAAGCCATGACGCTGTTGCTGGCGGATGCCATCTCCGTCATCCGCACCAAGCGGGACCGTGGTGAGCTCAGCGACGAGCAGATCGACTGGGTCATCGACGCGTACACCCGCGGTGAGGTAGCCGACGAGCAGATGTCCGCCCTTGCGATGGCCATCCTGCTCAACGGCATGAACCGTGCCGAAATCGCCCGCTGGACGGCGGCGATGATCGCCTCCGGCGAGCGCATGGACTTCTCGACGCTGTCCCGCCCGACGGCCGACAAGCACTCCACGGGCGGAGTGGGCGACAAGATCACGCTTCCGCTGGCACCTTTGGTGGCGGCGTGCGGGGCCGCCGTTCCCCAGCTGTCGGGCCGCGGCCTCGGCCACACCGGCGGCACCCTCGACAAGCTGGAGTCGATCCCGGGCTGGCGGGCGCTGCTCTCGAACGAGGAGATGCTGAACGTCCTGGACGGCGTCGGCGCGGTGATCTGCGCGGCGGGCGACGGTCTGGCTCCCGCCGACAAGAAGCTGTACGCGCTGCGCGATGTGACGGGGACGGTTGAGGCGATCCCTCTGATCGCTTCCTCGATCATGTCGAAGAAGATCGCGGAGGGTACGGGTTCGCTGGTCCTGGACGTGAAGGTGGGTACGGGCGCCTTCATGAAGACGATCGAGGACGCGCGTGAACTGGCGTCCACCATGGTCGGGTTGGGCACGGACCACGGAGTGCGGACGGTCGCGCTCCTGACGGACATGTCGACCCCGCTGGGCCTGACGGCGGGCAACGCGCTCGAGGTCCGCGAGTCGGTGGAGGTCCTGGCTGGCGGCGGCCCTTCCGATGTGGTCGAGCTGACCCTTGCCCTGGCCCGCGAAATGCTGGACGCGGCGGGCGTGAAGGACGCGGACCCGGCCAAGGCCCTGGCCGACGGTTCAGCGATGGACGTATGGCGCCGCATGATCACGGCCCAGGGCGGCGACCTGGACGCGCCCCTGCCGACCTCCCGTGAACAGCACGTGGTCAAGGCCTCCTCATCGGGCGTCCTGACCCGCCTCGACGCGTACGACATCGGCATCGCGGCCTGGCGCCTGGGTGCGGGCCGCGCCCGCAAGGAGGACCCGGTCCAGGCGGCCGCAGGCGTGGAGATGCACGCGAAGCCGGGCGACACGGTGACGGAAGGCCAGCCATTGCTGACCCTGCACACGGACACTCCGGAACGCTTCGCGTACGCGCTGGAGGCGGTCGAGGGTTCGTACGACGTCGCGGCGTCGGGCACGGACTTCACGGCTGCGCCGGTGGTCCTGGAACGTATTGCCTGACCTGCCGTACGTCCTCCCGTCGGCTGAGCCACCCTCACCCCAGCAACGCCGCGACCACCACCAACACCGGCACCGCGAACATCGTCGACAGCAGGATCGCTTCACGCGCCAGCACTTCACCGACCCTGTAACGCGAGGCATACGTGAAGAGGTTCTGGGCGGCGGGCAGGGCCGAGGTGACCACCACGTCGAGCAGGGGCGCACCGCGCAGGCCGAAGACGCCGGCCGCCAGGGCCCAGGCGGCCAAGGGCTGGCCCACCGACTTCAGGGCGACCGAAAGCAGGACAAGGTGCCGGTCGGGACCCCGTCCCGGCATCGTGCTGCCGCACAGGGAGATGCCGAAGGCCAGGAGGACGGCCGGGACCGACATGTTCCCGATCAGCGTCAGCGGGTCGAGGACCGGGCCCGGGACCGTCAGTCCGCTCGCCGAGACGGCCACGCCGGACAGGGAGCCGATGCCGACGGGGTTGCGGACGGGAGCGGTCACCCGCCGCCAGACCGTGCCCTTCCCGCCCGGTCCCGACAGGTCGAGGATCGTCAGCGCGACGGGCGTCATCACGATCTGCTGGAACAGCAGCACGGGCGCCACGAGCGAGGCATCGCCCAGCACATACACGGCGATCGGGATGCCGAGGTTCCCCGCGTTGACATAACTGGAGCACAGCGCGCCGATCGTCGTCCGGCCCACACCCCAGCGGCGTACGACACCGACCGCGACGAAGACACCGGCGACCGCGCACGTACTGATCGCCGTGACCAGCAGCCGGCTGGACAGGATCACCGACAGGTCGGCCTGCGCGAGGGTGGTGAAGAGCAGGGCGGGTGTGGCCACATGGAAGGCGAGCTTGGTCAGCACCTCCCGTCCGTTGTCCCCGAGATAGCCCCGGCGGCCGATCAAGTAGCCGACGCCGATGACCACTGCGATCACCGCGAAGCCGTTCAGCACCCCCTGCACGAAGTCCCCTCGGGCGCGAGGAAGCGGGCGGAGATCCGTACGGCTGCCGGTTCGTCGGGTGCGTGGGGTATCCGTACGGGCGCTGATTCATGGGGCATACACCAAACCCTCCGGGGTACGCCCTCCCAAGGTCAATGTGACCTTGGACGACGCGACCTCACGCAGGATCGGCGATGAGTTCCGCGCCGCCGCCCGGTCTACCGTTCGTGAACTCCATGACACCCGCCGTACTCGTGCTGCCCGGCTCCGTCACCCGTGATGACGTGCCCCGGCTGTGCGAGGACGTGCGCGCGAGACTGGAGGCCACCGGTGCCGGGGTCTTGGTCTGCGATGTCGCGGGTCTCGGTCCGCCCGGACTGACCACCGTCGACGTACTGGCCAGACTCCAGCTCGCTGCCCGCCGGGCCGGGGGCCGGATACGCCTGCGCGACCCTGACCCTGCGCTACGCGCGCTGCTCGGCCTCGTCGGGATCCGCTTCGAGGTGGAGGGGCAGCCCGAAGAGCGGGAACCACCGCTTCGTGTCGAGGAAACAGTGGAACCCCACGATCCGGCCCCCTGAAATCTCCAGGACCTGAACGGCCCACGGCGTATAGCCGCCGTTCTCCGGATCCGGCTTGTACTGGGCGAAGCCGGGCAGGCCGTTGACCTCGACCGGCACCAGGTGCGAGTTCGCGCAGGGGGCGCCCAGCGTCGTCATGAAGCCCGTGATGTCCTCGGGGCCGCTCAGCCACAGATCGAACGGCGGCATCGTCATCACGGCGTCCTCGTGCAGCAGCGCCGTCAACGCCGTCATGTCGTACCCCTCGAACGCCGCCACATAGCGCTCCAGAAGCTTTTGCTGCTCCTCGTCCAGCGGGTCGGAGACGGCGCCCTCCTCGGCCGCGCCCTCGCGCTCCGCGAGCGTCGCGCGGGCCCGCTGGAGCGCGCTGTTGACCGAGGCGACCGTGGTGTCGAGCAGCTCGGCGACCTCGCTCGCCTTCCAGGCCAGGACCTCGCGCAGGATCAGCACGGCCCGCTGCTTGGGCGGCAGTTGCTGGAGGGCGGCCATGAAGGCGAGGCGCACCGACTCCTTGGCCACCGCCGCCTCTGCCGGGTCGCTGGGGGTGGGTAGTACGCGGTTGTCCGGCATGGGTTCCAGCCAGGTGTTGTCCGGGCGCGGGGTCAGTGCCGCCTGCGCCAGCGGTGTCGAGTCCGTCAGGTCCATGGGGCGGGCTCGCTTGTTGCCCGCCGTCAGCATGTCCAGGCATACGTTCGTCGCGATCCGGTACAGCCACGAGCGCATCGAGGAGCGGCCTTCGAACTTGTCGTAGCTGCGCCAGGCGCGCACCAGTGTGTCCTGCACCGCGTCCTCCGCCTCGAAGGACGAGCCGAGCATGCGGTAGCAGTACCCCGTCAGCTCGACCCGGTGCTTCTCCAGCCGGACATCGAGATCCGCTGCAGTCGCCGTACCGTCGCTCATGGCCAACCCACCCCTGTGGCTCATTCCGTCACGCGCACCTTTGCGCGCCAGCACCTCGGAAGCTACCGCAGCCCACTGACAACGGCCCCCGGACCACACGAAGGACCAGGTCAGGGGGCTCCGCCTCCGGAGAAAATCAGCCCGTCCGGCGTTTGAGGACCGGGTCCGGGGACTGCCCCCGAAACGCAGTCCGGGGGAGCCCCGAGGGGTTTCAGGGCGGAGCCCCGAAGGAGAGCCGGGGCGCAGCGCCAGTGGGGTCCAGGGGCGCAGCCCCTGGTGGGGCTCTGGGCGCAGCCCCAGGGATGGGATGGGTAGGGGCGGCGGGGGCGAAAGACCCCGACGCCGGCCCCGGCACTCAGGGCCCGCGTCAGCGACGGCGTCAGTGCGCCGTCACCAGCCCCCGCCGCGCCTGCACCCGAGCCGCATGCGACCCCAGCACCGTGATCCCCACGACCCCGACCACGGCCAGCAGCCCGAACGCGACCGTCCCGCCCCAGCCCCCCGCGTGGAACGCGATCGCGCCGAGCGTGCTGCCCGCACTGGACCCCACGTAGTACGCGGACTGGTACAGGGCGGAAGCCTGCGCGCGCCCCTGCTTCGCCGTGTGGCTCACCGACGACGAGGCGACCGCGTGGCCCGCGAAGAAGCCCGCCGTGATCAGGACCAGGCCGAGCAGGACCGGCACCAGCGAGTCCGCCAGCGAAAGGAGCAGGCCCGCTGTCGTCGTGCCGCCTGCCAGGTAGAGCGAGCCCCGGCGGCCGAGGCGGCTCACCAGCTTGCCCGCCGTCGACGCCGAGACCGTACCGACCAGGTAGACGAGGAAGATCGAGCCGATGATCCCCTGGGGGAGGGAGAACGGGGCGTCGGTCAGCCGGTAGCCGATCACCGTGTAGACGGCGCCGAACACCGTCATGAACAGCGCACCGATCGCGTACAGCCGACGCAGCAGCGGATTCGAGAGGTGGGCGCGGACCGTGCGGGCCAGCACCCGAGGCCGCAACGAGCCCGCCTTGAAGTGCTTCGGTGCCGGCAGCAGCAGCCGGAACGCGACCGCGCAGGCCACCGCGACGACCCCGATCGTGCCGACGGCGACCCGCCAGCCCCACTCCTGCGCGACCCAGCCGGTGATGACCCGGCCGCTCATACCGCCGACGCTGTTGCCCGCGACGAACAGACCGATCGCGGTGATCAGCGCCTTCGGCCGCACTTCCTCCGCCAGATACGCCGTCGCCGAGGCCGGCAGCCCGGCCAGCGCCGCACCCTGCACCGCCCGCAGCGCGATCAGCGCGCCGACCGACGGGGCGAAGGGAACCAGCAGCCCGACGGTCACCGCGATCCCCAGGGACGCCGTCATGACCGTACGCCGGCCGAAGCGCTCCGACAGCGCGCTCATCGGCAGGACGAACAGCGCCAGCGCGCCGGTCGCCGCCGACACCGTCCAGCTCGCCGCGCTCGCCGTCACCCCGAAGTCGCCGGAGATCAACGGGAGAAGGGCCTGCGTGGAGTAGAGCAGCGCGAAGGTCGCGACACCCGCGAGGAAGAGGGCGAGGCTCATCCGGCGGTAGCCGGGCCCGCCCGGAGCCATGCGGGAGTCGGTGGTGGAAGCGGCGGAAGGTACGGAAACGGTCGAGGCGGCGCCCATGGTGGTGGACGCCTGGGTACTGACGGAAGGCATGCTTCGAACCTAAAGAACGGTCTCTCATCCGTCCAATGCATGGAATCGTCATAATCGTTCCCATGAAGCATCAGCAGAGGTCAGAGCCTCACCTGTCACCATCCAGTGACACAGAAGACATCGTCGCGCTGCTCGCACCACGCCTGACGTACTTCGCGGGAGTGGCCCGCACCGAGCACGTCACACGCGCCGCGCAGGAGATGCAGGTCCCGCAGTCGACTCTGTCCCGCGCCATGGTCCGACTCGAACAGGACCTGGGTGTCGACCTGTTCGCCCGCCGGGGCCGTACGGTCTCGCTCACCTCCGCCGGGCGTACGTTCCTCGGTTCCGTGGAGCGGGCGCTAGCCGAGATCGAGCGCGCGGCCGACGCGGTACGGGCCGACGCCGACGCCACCTCCGGCAAGGTCGCCTTCGGATTTCTGCACACCATGGGCTCCGAAACGGTGCCCGGGCTCATCCGTGCCTTCCGGGCCGACCATCCACGCGTCCGCTTCAGCCTCGTACAGAACTACGGGGAGGCGATGATCGAACGGCTGCGCTCGGGCGAACTGGATCTCTGCCTCACCTCACCGATGCCGAACGCCCCCGACCTGGCGGCCCGCCGCCTAGACGAGCAGAAGCTGCGCCTCGTGGTCCCCGCCGACCACCGCCTCGCCGGCCGCAAGCGCGTCCGCCTGGCCGAGGCCGCCGACGAAACCTTCGTCACCCTGGAACCCGGCTACGGCCTCCGCCGCATCACCGACGACCTCTGCAAGGAGGCCGGCTTCCGCCCCCGAATCGCCTTCGAGGGCGAGGAGGCCGAGACGCTTCGGGGTCTCGTGGCGGCGGGTCTTGGAGTGGCCCTCCTGCCGCCACCGGCCGTACCCCGCCCAGGAGTTGTCGAACTCACGGTCACCGCCCCGCGCGCGGCCCGGGAGATCGGCGTCGCCTGGCTGGAGGGCCACCCGGACACACCACCGGTGGCAGCCTTCAAGAAGTTCCTGCTGTCGAGAAGGGGCAACCTGCTCCCGGACTGACGGTAACTTTCCGAGGCAGGTCCCCCTGGGGCGCGCCTACAAGGGCAGCACGGCTGTATCAACTAGCGGCTCCGCCGCGATGGGGGTCCCCCCGCTCGAGCGGAGCCGAGAGTGGGGGAGCGACAAGCCACAACGGACCCGCACGCGTCCACTACGCCGAGCCCTAACGGCGAAGGGACTTGCCAAAGCCGGAGGCGAGCGGCATCCGCAAGCCCAACGGAGGCGGAGCGGCAAACGCATCCTCCACAGGCCGCGAAAAGCCCCGCCCGAACAACGCCCCCATCACGAAGTCCTCAGCAAGCGCGAGGACTTCCTCCCGATGCTGGGACAGCCCATGCCCATCGGAGTGCACCTCGAACCGGCAGATGTCCCGGTTCGCCTTCTTCGCCCGCGCCGCGAGCCGAAAGGACAACTCCGGATCACTGCGCGCATCCATCGTCCCGTGCACGATCAGCACCCGCCGCCCCCCGAGCTGTTTGACGGGTTCCTCGGCGGCCGCCATATCGTCCTCCGGGAGCCAGGGTGAAAGCGACAGCACGGAGTTGACGGCGGCGTGCCCGGCGGCGTGCAGGGCTGCCCGGCCGCCCATGTCGAGACCGGTGAGACACACGGGCACGTCCCCGTAGCGGCGTACGACCTCGTCGGCGGCCCAGGCGGCATCGTGCGCGAGATGCGCCTCGCTGCCGTTCCAGCCGCGAAACCTGTAGTGCACCACGTGCGCGATCAGCCCGTCCGTACGTCCCGCGCGCGCGAGGCGGCGGCCCAGCGAGCGTACGGAGGCGGTCGCCAGCATCGGTGACGGCCTGCGGGCGGAGGTCTCCTCGCCGCCGGGCAGCAGCAGCACCACGCCGCTCACCGCCGTCGGTTCCGTGCCGAGCGCCCGCCCCAGCCGGGCCCTGCGAACCGGCGTCGCTTGCTGTGCCATGACAGAACATTGTCAGAAGCAACGGTGTACGTCAGTCGTCCGCAGGGTCACCGTTGGGTATCGGCGAATTTCCCGAAGGAGGGCTCTACGCGCGTAGGCGTTAGTATTCGGAAATGACGACCCAGCACCAGCACACTCCCGGTGCGGACCAGATCCGCCGGGCCCCCAAGGTCCTGCTGCACGACCACCTCGACGGGGGCCTGCGCCCCAGGACCGTCGTCGATCTCGCCCGCGAGACGGGCTACACCAACCTCCCCGAGACCGACCCCGACAAGCTCGGCGTCTGGTTCCGCGAGGCCGCCGACTCCGGTTCCCTGGAGCGGTATCTGGAGACCTTCTCCCACACCGTCGGAGTCATGCAGACGCGCGACGCCCTCGTCAGGGTCGCCGCCGAGTGCGCCCAGGACCTCGCCGAGGACGGCGTCGTCTACGCCGAGGTGCGGTACGCGCCCGAGCAGCACCTGGAGCAGGGGCTCACCCTCGAAGAGGTCGTCGAAGCCGTCAACGAGGGCTTCCGGGAAGGCGAGCGGCGCGCCCGCGAGAGCGGCCACCGGATCCGCGTAGGCGCCCTGCTGACCGCCATGCGGCACGCGGCCCGCGCCCTGGAGATCGCCGAACTCGCCAACCGCTACCGCGACGTGGGTGTGGTCGGCTTCGACATCGCGGGCGCCGAGGCCGGCTACCCGCCCACCCGCCACTTGGACGCCTTCGAGTATCTGAAGCGGGAGAACAACCACTTCACGATCCACGCCGGCGAAGCCTTCGGGCTGCCCTCCATCTGGCAGGCCCTCCAGTGGTGCGGCGCCGACCGGCTCGGCCACGGCGTACGCATCATCGACGACATCCATGTCGCCGGCGACGGCGCCGTGAAGCTCGGCCGCCTCGCCTCGTACGTGCGCGACAAGCGCATCCCGCTGGAGCTGTGCCCCAGCTCCAACCTGCAGACGGGCGCCGCCGACTCCTACGCCGAACACCCCATCGGGCTGCTTCGACGGCTTCATTTCCGCGCGACCGTGAATACGGACAACAGGTTGATGTCGGGCACCAGCATGAGCCGGGAATTCGAGCACCTTGTCGACGCCTTCGGTTATTCGCTCGACGACATGCAGTGGTTCACAGTCAATGCGATGAAATCAGCATTCATTCCTTTCGATGAACGGCTGGCGATGATCAATGACGTGATCAAGCCCGGCTATGCGGAGCTGAAGTCCCAGTGGCTGTTCCAGTAGACCGCGTCGACCAGCGGTTCTGTGGTCAAGGGGAGCTGATCGGGTAGTAGGGAAAGCGGCCGTGCGACTGTCGCCCCGGCCGCTTTTCGATGTTTGCGGGGCGTTCTTCCACGTGACTACGGTTTCGAACCGCTCGAAACCCGTCACAGCGCAAGGACGAAGTCGAAAATGAAGCAGTCTGCTGTCAAGACCCTCGGTGTCGCCGCTCTCGGTGCAGCCTTCGCCGCCGTCGGCGCGGGTGCCGCCAACGCGGCCCCGGCCGTGCCCGACCCCACCGGGACCTTGGGCACCGTCACCTCGGTAGTGCCTCTGGGCCAAGCCGCCCAGACGCTGCCCGCCGGCGGTCTGAGCACCACCCAGCCGGCCACAGAGGGCGTCCTGCCCGCGGACCCGACCGCGCTGCCCGCTGACCCGGCCGCGCCGGTCACGGACGTGGCCGGTACCGCCCCCGGCACGGAGCTGCTCGGCGGCCTGCCGCCCCAGATGCCCGCGGCCGGCCTGCCGGGGCTTCCCGCGGTCTGAGTCCGCACATGCACGCACCGATGGGGCGCCTCCTCCAATCCGGGGGGCGCCCCATCGGCGTACGTGCATGTGGGGTGCGTGGATCACCAGGCCGTACGAGCCGCCTTCCCCTCCGAGGGGAACAGGATCCACAGCGCTATGTAGAGCAGGAACTGCGGACCCGGCAGCAGACAGGACACCAGGAAGATCACGCGCATCGTGGTCGCGGAGGTACCGAAGCGCCGTGCCAGCGCAGCGCACACTCCGCCGATCATCCGGTCGTTCGTGGGGCGGGCAAGGCGGTTCATCACGGCTCCTTCGTGAGAGGTGGTCCGAGGCCTCCCCTGTGGCTGCCTCATCTGCCTTCCACGCTACGAGCACGAAGGGGGCAAAGCGTCGCTCTACGGGGCGATCCCGACCCTGGGAATCGTCGGGGTCCGACCCTGAGCCGCTTCCTCCCGATGGAGGGCGGCCCGGCGCCGCGTCTCGGTCCGGCGGCGCAGCTTCGCGCGTGCGGCAGGGACGAACGCCATATGGGCCAGGGCCACTCCCACGGTGTTGAGCAGCAGCGAGTCGACGTCCACGACCTGGCCGGGGACCCCGGTCTGCAGGAGCTCGATGCCCATGGAGAGCAGGGCGCCGGCGGCGACCGTACGGAGCAGGGACAGCAGGGGGGAGGCGGCAAGCCTGCCGCCGGCCATGGGCAGCAGTACGCCGAGCGGAGCGAGCAGCAGCAGGCCCTTGCCGATATTGCGGGCCGCCGCCTCGGGGCCCAGCGCCAGATCGGCTCTGATACTCGCGAACGGACGCAGGTTCGCGGCGCTCACCCACGGCACGTCCAGGGGACGCAGCGTGAGCCAGGCGACGAGCGCGAGATGTGCGACGAGAAGAACACCTCCCGCCGCACGGATGCGGATCGCGGCGCTGCCGCCGTTTGAGCCTTGACGCTGCACGACCCCCAAGACGCGGCCTTCGGCAGGATCGGTTCCGTGTGTCGCAAGGGCTTGCCTCACACGGGTGAGGCGTCCGCCACGTCCACGCCGAGCGCTGTGCTGGAAGCAGGTGAGAACCTTCGGGCCGGTGGGGGCTGGTCGCGCCCCGCCGTGGAGCCGCATATGTCACAGCCCCGCGCCCCTACGGGGCGCTCAGGGCCGGCCGACCTCCGTCGACGGCGGGGACTGGGTGCCCGGCCTGGAGAGGACCTCCGGCGTGCACTCGTAGCGGCGTACGGGGTCCTTGCCGGGGCCGCCTAGGATCACCGCCCCGCCGTCGGAGGCCGCGGCCGAGGCGCTGAAGGTGCAGATGAGCTGGGCCAGGGCGTACGAGGTGAGCGCGGCGGGTTCGGTGCTGAGCCGGAGCGCGCCCTTCGGGTCCTCGGGGCGCGGTTCGCCGACCGTCATGCCTTCCTGGACGTCCGTCGTGTAGCCCGCCTGCCGCTCGGTGTCCGTCGGTTCCGCGGCGAGCTGGTCGAGGAGCGCCTGCGCGGCCTGTCCGCGGTCCATTTCCGTGTTGCCGTCGGTGACGCGCACGATTCGGTCGACCCGCACCAGTTGCGAGGAACACAGCATGAAGACCTGGACGAGGATCCCGCCCGATGACTGCGTACCGAGATCCGGCCCACTCGCCGTACAGGACAACCGGGACGGCGCGGGCCCGAACTCTGTCGGCACCTCCGTCGGCCGGATCCCGCATCCGGCGAGCGCCACGGCGAGCAACGGCACGGTGAGCAGGGCGGAACGCAACCGTCGTACGCCGCCTGAGCCGCGTACGCCGCCTGAGCCGCGTACGCCGCCTGAGCCGCGTACGCCGCCTGAGCCGCGTAGGCCCCCTGAGCCGCGTACGGTCATCGCGCCTCCCCCTTGGAGCCGTTGCCCTCTCGGGACTTGCCGTTCTTCGTCCGGGTTCCCCGGCCCGACCGGTCCTGCCCGTCCTCCTGGTCCGTCAGGACCGAGGCGTCCTGCGGCAGCCTCAGGGTGAACACAGCGCCCGACTGGGAGTTGGCGGCGGTGAGCTCGCCGCCGTGGATGTGCGCGTTCTCCAGGGCGATGGACAGGCCCAGGCCGCTGCCCTCGGAGCGCGGGCGGGAGGCGCTCGCCTTGTAGAAGCGGTCGAAGACGTGCGGGAGGACCTCCTCGGGGATGCCGGGGCCGTGGTCCTGCACCTCGATGAGCACGTCGTCCCCCTCCTCGCGCACGGACACGCGTACCGGGGAGCCGCCGTGCTTGAGGGCGTTGCCGATCAGGTTCGCCAGGATCACGTCCAGGCGGCGCGGGTCGAGACGCGCGGTGATGCCGCGCTCGGCGTCCAGCTCCACCGCGTCCAGCCAGGCGCGCGCGTCGATGCACGCCGTGATCTGGTCGGCTATGTCGACATCGTCCAGGACAAGCCGGGCCGTGCCCGCGTCGAAGCGGGTGACCTCCATGAGGTTCTCCACGAGGTCGTTCAGGCGCCGCGTCTCGCTGACGACGAGGCGTACGGCGGGCTCGATCATCGGGTCCACGCTGCCGGTCTCCGCGTCGAGCTCCTCCTCAAGGACCTCGGTCACGGCCGTGATCGCGGTCAGCGGTGTCCGCAGTTCGTGCGACATGTCCGCCACGAAGCGGCGGGAGGCCTCATCGCGCGCGCTCATGTCCGCGACCCGTTTCTCCAGAGCCTCCGCGGCACGGTTGAAAGTCCGTGACAGATCGGCGAGTTCGTCCGTGCCCGACACCCGCAGCCGGGTGTCCAGCTTGCCCTCGCCGAGCCGCCGGGCCGCCGTGCCGAGGCGGTGCACCGGCTTGAGCACGGTCGTCGCGGCGGCCTGCGCGAGCAGCGCCGAACCGATCAGCGCCAGCCCGGTCGCGATACCCAGCGACCAGGCAAGGGAGTTGAGGTCCTCGGCCTCCGGCTCCAGGGACTTGAGCATGTAGCCGGTCGGCCCGCCGCCGATCACCTTCGCGCCGCCCACCAGATACGGATGGTCGCCGTCGAGGATCCGCTGCCAGTACAGGTGGTACGGCTGTTTGTTGCCCGAGGTGACCTCCTGCTCCCTGTTCACCGCCTTCTGGAGGGACTTCGGCACGTCGTCCAGGGAGAAGTCGTCCAGATCGGAGTTGCCGACGACGGTCTGCCCCGCCTCGTCCTCGGCGATCAGCAGCACACTGAACCCCTGCGGGCTGTTCGCCATCTGGCGTGCGACGCCTTCCAGGTCGTCCTGCGTCGGATGCATCGCCAGGGCGCTCGCGCGGCTCTGCATCTCCTGCTGGAAGTCGCGCAGCACCGCGTCCTGCGTACGGGTCAGCACGGCCTCGCGGTTGAGCCAGTACGCGATACCCGACGCCGAAACCGCCGCGGTGAGCGCGACGAGCCCGAACACGACGACCAGACGCAGTCGCAGGCTCGTGAACCGCAGCCCCGCCAGTATCGTCCTGCGCGCCGCGGCCCAGCCGCGGAGCTTGCCCTGCGCTTGTGTCACTGAGGACTGTCCAGCCGGTATCCCACGCCGCGCACGGTACGGATGAGCGTGGGCGAGGAGGGCACGTCCTCCACCTTCGCGCGCAGCCGCTGCACACAGGCGTCGACGAGCCGCGAGTCACCGAGGTAGTCGTGCTCCCAGACCAGACGCAGCAACTGCTGGCGGGACAGCGCCTGTCCGGGCCGGCGGCTGAGCTCCAGGAGCAACCGCAGCTCGGTGGGCGTCAGTTGGAGATCCTCGCCGTTCTTGGTGACCGTCATCGCGGCGCGGTCGATCACCAGGCTGCCGAACGTCGCCGAGTCGTTGGCCTCCCGTTCGCCACGTCGCAGCACGGCCCGGATCCGGGCGTCCAGCACCCGCCCCTGCACCGGCTTGACGACATAGTCGTCGGCCCCCGACTCCAGCCCGACCACCACGTCGATGTCGTCACTGCGGGCGGTGAGCAGGATGATCGGCAGCTGGTCCGTGCGCCGGATGCGCCGGCACACCTCGAACCCGTCGATGCCGGGCAGCATCACATCCAGCACGATCAGGTCCGGCCGCTGCTCGCGCAACAGCTTCAGACCGTCCTCGCCGGTGGCAGCGGTGGCCACACGGTGCCCCTGGCGCGTCAGCGACAGCTCCAGGGCCGTACGGATGGCGTCGTCGTCCTCGATCAGCAACAGGGAAGGCACGGACGTCATTCTGTCCCATGACATGGCGCCGTATCGACTCCTGGAGCGCTCCCACACATCTCACCCATAGGAGTGACCGTCCGAGATACCGGATGAGTAGCCGTACGACGCTTCTCTGTGATCAACCTGTGCTGTGCCCGGGCCCCGTCCCTGTTGCACGCCTGTGACAGTCGGCTGACACCGTCATGAAGTCGCGTAGGCAAGCTTCTCGGCACAGGCAAGGAAGCACCACAGAGCGGTACCGAGAGACCGGAACTCCACGACGGGGGGCGCGAGATGAACACGCTGCACAGCACCAGCACTAGCGCGGTCGCAGTTGTCACGCGTCTTCACGACGTCGCACGCAACACCGAGAAGTCCGGTGCCGTGAGCGGGCGGGGGTGCGCTCGCGGCACCGGGCGTCAGCACACCGGGTCGTACATGACGGTGGTTGACGCACATCTGGTGGGGGGCAACGGGGGAACGCACGGGGGATCCACGTACGGGGAGGGCTCGGGGGAGCGTCGTTCGGTGTCGGAGGCGGAGTTCACCGCCTACGTCCAGGAGCGCCGCGCCTCCCTGTACGCAACCGCCTACCACCTGACCGGCGACCGCTTCGAGGCCGAGGACCTGCTGCAGAGCGCGCTGTTCTCGACGTACAAGGCATGGGACCGGATCAGCGACAAGGCCGCGGTCGGGGGCTACCTCCGTCGCACCATGACCAACCTGCACATCAGCGCGTGGCGCCGCCGCAAGCTGAACGAGTACCCGACCGAGGAGCTGCCGGAGACGGCCGGCGACACGGACGCGATGCGCGGCACCGAGCTGCGCGCCGTCCTGTGGCAGGCGCTCGCCCGGCTGCCCGAACTCCAGCGCACCATGCTGGTCCTGCGCTACTACGAGGGCCGCACGGACCCGGAGATCGCGGAGATCCTCGACATCAGTGTCGGCACGGTGAAGTCCAGCATCTGGCGGTCGCTCCGTCGGCTGCGCGAGGACGAGGTCCTCAGCTTCGGCCGTGACGAGGAGGAGTCCTTCGGGGAGCTTGTCGCCTGACAGGCCCGCCGAGGGCAACGGGGGAAAGAAAGTACGGGGGAAGCACGGGGGAAGCACGGGGGCTGTTCGTCACTCTGGGGGGAGGCGGCGGACAGGGCAATGGGGGAGCACCGCAGGGGGGACCACGGGGTCAACGGGGGACCACGGGGGATCACAGGGAAAAGGGAGCGGGACTGGAGGGCCGGGGGGTCCATCCGGTCCCGCTTTTTCCTTTTTTGCGCCTAAACCGGCGCCGCTCTCGCGGACGTGGTTTCTCGCCGTCGGGGTCCCTCAATTGATGGTTGCGGTGTTCTTCGCCGTCACACACCGCCCGGCCGCGGCAGCCGTCAGCCGACCCATCGCCTCGTCCCGGTCGCACGCGTACGCGCCCAGGGATGTCTGGCGGGACACGATGGAGCGTTCGGCGCGCATCAGGCGCCAGCCGCGGCGGAGCAGGAACGGGACGGACTTGCGGCCCTCCTTGAGGTCCCGCAGAAAACGGCGGCGGAACGTCCGCACCGGGCCCCGGCTCAGGCACAGCGCGTCCGCCAGCACACCGAGTTCCTGGCAGCGTCCGACGATCTCGGCGGCGAAGACGCCCTCCGCGATGAACAGCGGGGTCCTGCCGATGTCGACGGTCTCCTCGCCGGTACGGGCGCTGAGGGAGATGTCGTACACGGGAACCTTCGTACGCCCCTTGTGGCACAGCTCGGCGATCGCCTCGACGGCCGTGTCCGCGTCCCAGGACAGCGGATGGTCCCAGTCGACGTCCGAACTGCCCGCCACCTGCGGCAGCGTCGGATCGTCGCCCTCCTTGTAGAAGTCGTCGAGCCGCAGCACCGGAAGGCCGGACCGGGCCGCGAGAAGAGACTTGCCGGAACCGGAGGGGCCGCACAGCAGCACGACCCGGGTGGGTATCGGGGGATGGGAACTCACGAGGTACCAGTGTGCGGCATCGAGAGCTCCCTGCCGATACCCGGGTCGGCAGGGAGAACGCGGCACGTGTCAGAACTCAGTACGCCGAGCCTGAGGCGCCCAGTGATCCCGTCGGATGCCAGACCGTCTTCGTCTCCAGGAAGAACGTCAGGCGGTCCGTGCCCGGGGCCGCGGAGAAGTCCACAGGCTGGGGACGGCGTACGCGTTTCAGGTTGTCCGCGGCTGCGATCTCCAGTTCCTTCGCGAGTACGTCGTCGGTGCCGGCCAGGTCGATCGCATTGACGTCCTGGTGGGCGGCGAGCGGGGGCGCGATTTCGGCCGTGCGGCCGGAGAGGACGTTGACCACGCCGCCGGGGAGGTCGGAGGTGGCCAGGACCTCGCCGAGGGAGAGGGCCGGGAGCGGCGACTTCTCGGACGCCACCACGATCGCCGTGTTGCCCGTCGCGATCACCGGGGCGACCACGGAGACCAGGCCCAGGAAGGACGACTCCTGGGGGGCGATGACCGTCACCACGCCCGTCGGCTCAGGCGTCGACAGGTTGAAGAACGGGCCTGCCACCGGGTTTCCGCCGCCGACCACCTGCGCGATCTTGTCGGTCCAGCCCGCGTACCAGACCCAGCGGTCGATCGCGGCGTCGACCTGGGCTGCCGCCTTCGACTTCGACAGGCCCTCGGCCTCCGCGACCTCGCGGACGAACTGCTCCTTGCGGCCCTCCAGCATCTCAGCGATGCGGTAGAGGATCTGGCCGCGGTTGTACGCCGTGGCGCCGGACCAGGGCCCGAACGCCTTGCGCGCGGCGACCACCGCGTCACGGGCGTCCTTACGGGACGAAAGGGGCGCGTTCGCCAGCCACTTGCCCTTCGAGTCGCTCACCTCGTACACCCGGCCGCTCTCGGAACGCGGGAACTTTCCGCCCACGTACAGCTTGTAGGTCTTGAACACCGACAGTCGACCCGCGGCGGAGCCGCTAGTTGATTCAGCAGACATCGAGGTACGCCTCCAGGCCGTGACGACCGCCCTCGCGGCCGAAGCCCGACTCCTTGTAGCCGCCGAACGGCGAGGTCGGGTCGAACTTGTTGAACGTGTTGGACCAGACGACGCCGGCGCGGAGCTTGTTCGCCACCGCGAGGATGCGGGAGCCCTTCTCCGTCCAGATGCCGGCGGAGAGGCCGTACTGGGTGTTGTTGGCCTTGGCGACGGCCTCTTCCGGCGTGCGGAAGGTGAGGACGGACAGCACCGGGCCGAAGATCTCGTCGCGTGCGATGGTGTGCGCCTGAGTGACGTTCGTGAAGAGCGTCGGGGCGAACCAGTAGCCGGAGGACGGCAGTTCGCAGGCGGGGGACCAGCGCTCGGCGCCCTCCGCCTCGCCCTGCTCGGTGAGCGCGGTGATACGGGCCAGCTGTTCGGCGGAGTTGATCGCGCCGATGTCGGTGTTCTTGTCGAGGGGGTCGCCCAGGCGCAGGGTCGACAGGCGGCGCTTCAGGGAGTCCAGCAACTCGTCGTGGATCGACTCCTGGACCAGGAGACGGGAGCCCGCGCAGCAGACCTGGCCCTGGTTGAAGAAGATGCCAGTGACGATGCCCTCGACGGCCTGGTCGATGGGGGCGTCGTCGAAGACGATGTTGGCGCCCTTGCCGCCGAGTTCGAGGGTGAGTTTCTTACGGGTGCCCGCGACGGTCCGCGCGATCTCCTTGCCGACGGCCGTCGAGCCGGTGAAGGCGACCTTGTTGACGTCTTCGTGCGCGACCAGCGCGGCGCCTGTGTCGCCGTATCCCGGAAGGATGTTGACGACGCCCTTGGGCAGGCCCGCCTGACGGCAGATGTCCGCGAAGAACAGCGCCGACAGGGGGGTCGTCTCGGCGGGCTTCAGGACCACCGTGTTGCCGGTCGCGAGGGCCGGGGCGATCTTCCACGCCAGCATCAGGAGGGGGAAGTTCCAGGGGATGACCTGGCCCGCGACGCCCAGGGGCTGCGGGTTCGCGCCGAAGCCGGCGTGGTCCAGCTTGTCCGCCCAGCCCGCGTAGTAGAAGAAGTGCGCGGCGACCAGGGGGAGGTCGGCGTCGCGCGTCTCCTTGATGGGCTTTCCGTTGTCCAGCGTCTCCAGGACGGCCAGTTCGCGGCTGCGCTCCTGGATGATGCGGGCGATGCGGAAGAGGTACTTGGCGCGCTCGGAGCCGGGCAGCGCGGACCACTTCTCGAAGGCCTTACGGGCGGCCTTCACCGCACGGTCGACGTCCGCCTCGCCCGCCTGGGCGACCTCGGAGAGGACCTCTTCGGTGGAGGGCGAGATCGACTTGAAGACCCTGCCGTCCGCCGCCTCGGTGAACTCGCCGTCGATGAACAGGCCGTACGAGGGCGCGATGTCGACGACGGACCGGGACTCGGGGGCCGGCGCGTACTCGAATACGGAAGCCATGATGATCAATCCACCGTCACGTAGTCGGGGCCGGAGTAACGGCCGGTGGCCAGCTTCTGGCGCTGCATCAGCAGGTCGTTCAGGAGGGAGGACGCGCCGAAACGGAACCAGTGGTTGTCCAGCCAGTCCTCGCCCGCCGTCTCGTTGACCAGGACCAGGAACTTGATCGCGTCCTTGCTGGTGCGGATGCCGCCCGCGGGCTTCACCCCGACCTGTACCCCGGTCTGCGCGCGGAAGTCGCGTACGGCCTCCAGCATGAGCAGGGTGTTCGCGGGCGTCGCGTTGACGGCGACCTTGCCGGTCGACGTCTTGATGAAGTCGGCACCCGCAAGCATGCCGAGCCAGGAGGCGCGCCGGATGTTGTCGTACGTCGACAGCTCGCCGGTCTCGAAGATGACCTTCAGGCGGGCGCTCGTCCCGCAGGCCTCCTTCACGGCGATGATCTCGTCGTACACCTTCATGTAGTTCCCCGCGAGGAACGCACCCCGGTCGATGACCATGTCGACCTCGTCCGCCCCGGCCTTGACGGCATCGCGTACGTCGGCCAGCTTCACGCCGATCGCGGCACGCCCTGCCGGGAAGGCGGTGGCGACGGAGGCTACCTTCACGCCGGAGCCCGCGACGGCTTCCTTTGCGGTGGCCACCATGTCGGGGTAGACGCAGACGGCCGCCGTGGTGGGGGTCGTACGGTCCGTGGGGTCGGGGTGGACGGCCTTGGCGCCGAGCGCCCGGACCTTGCCCGGGGTGTCCGCGCCTTCCAGTGTCGTCAGGTCGACCATGGAGATGGCGAGGTCGATGGCGTACGCCTTCGCCGTGGTCTTGATGGAACGGGTGCCGAGCGAGGCGGCGCGCGCCTCCAGGCCGACCGTGTCGACGCCGGGCAGCCCGTGGAGGAAGCGGCGCAGCGTGCTGTCGGACGCGGTTGCGTCGCCGAGTGCGTGTGCGGCTGGTGCTGTGGTGGGCATGGTCACGAGGGGAGCATATCTACGCGCGTAGCAGCTGTACAGCCCTCGAGCCTTTCCCGGCGCTCATCGAGGGCTCGCCGCGAGTTCATCGAGTGCTTGGCGACCGCGGATGAGCGCTGTCAGAGGCGTCGGGCAGAATCGGGAGCATGACGACCCCGGACCATCAGCCACCCCGACCGGACTCCTCGGGCTCCTCGGAGTTCCCGGAGACTCCGGATGCTCCGGGCTCTTCGGGTTCCCAGGGCTCTTCGGATTCGCCGGATGCCCAGGGCATGCCTGAGTCGCCGGCATCGTCGGATTCTCCTGGCTCACCGGAACCCACGCCGTCCATGCCGCCCTCGCGGCCCTCGGGTCCGGAGTCCAGGGACCGGATCTACCGGTCGCCCGCGGCCATCGCGGGCGGTGTCCTGCTGCTCGCCATCGCGGGCTGGCTCGGTATCGACGCGCTGATCGTGGGCAAGGGCCGGACGCCGTGGCTGGCGCTCGCGGGGCTCATCCTCTTCGTCCCGCTGGTCGTCGCCTTCACCCTGCGCCCGGCCGTCTTCGCGAACGACGACAGGCTGCGCATCCGCAACCCCTTCCGCGTGATCGTGCTGCCCTGGGGCACGGTCGAGGCCCTGCGCTCCGGCTACTCGAACGAGGTGCTCGACAAGTCCGGCACCAAGTACCAACTGTGGGCGATACCCGTCTCGCTGCGCGCCCGCAAGAAGGCGGCGCGGCAGCAGGCCCGCGCCGACAAGGAGGGCGGCGAGATCCGTCCGTCGCGGATGCCGGAGCCGACCGGGCCCGTGCGCGCGCACGCCGACCAGATCATGGATGAGCTGCGTGAGCTGGTGGTAGCGCGTGGACCGGACAAGCGGGCGCAGGGTGAGCCGTCGGTGCGATGGGCCTACGAGATCGTGGCGCCGGCGCTGGCCGGTGCGGTGCTGCTGGCCATTCTGCTGGCGATGGGGTGACCGCTCGGGCCGCCTCAGGGCCCTGATGCGGTACCCAACACCCCGGATCTTGAGGAGATGGGCGCTTTGGGCCGTACGAGAGGGTGGTGGCTGCCTTCGCCGTCCGGGGGTCCCGTCAAGGGGCCCCCGACACCACCGGTCCAGGCGTCACCGGCGTAGCCACGCACCGAGGGAGTAGATGTGTCGTACGACGAGCCTCTGCGGCTGCCCGCCACGGCGATACCCGAGGGCTGCCGGGACTGGACGGCAGGGCAGGCCGGGGTCTGGTCGGCGGCGCTGCCGCCGCGCTGGACGTTCCTGCGCGTACGCAGGTCGGTCGCGGCCGGAGTGACCACCTTCGCGCTGTGCGCGGGCGGCTGGGCCGTGGTGCTCGGTGGTCTTTGGCCGTTGCTCGCGGCGGCGTTCGCGGTGTACGTCCTGTGGGTGCTCGCCCGCCCCGAGCTCGTCTGGGCCGGGGCGCCCGCGCTGCTCCTCGCGCTCGCTTTCCAGGCACCGTCGCAGCCGTGGGCGGTGACCGCGCTCTTCGTGCTCGTCGTGGCGGCCTGCTGGGCGGTGGTGGCCGTACGCCTGCGGGCCCGGAGCGCGCAGTACGAGCGGGCGCTGGAGGCAGCCGAGGGCATCACGGCGTGGCTGCCGGACGCGGAGGAACCGGTGCGGCGCGGCAGCTTCCTGCGCAACCTCGGCCTCGTGGTCCTCGCCCTCGGCGTGCTGACCGGTGCCACCTCCGGCCTCTGGGGCTCGGCCGCCGACCGCCAAGGCGCCTGGGCAGCCGCCTTCTTCGTGGCCGGCCTCGGCGCGACCGCCCTGGCCTCGGCCTGGTTCGGCCGTCACCGGGCCGTCGAACTGCGCCGGGAACCCGCACCGGTACTGCGCGTCCTGGTGCGCGACGACGTGGAAGGCGGCACGGAGGTCTACGCCGCGGACGACGTCCGGGCCATCCGCCCCCTGTTCACGGTCGACCTGACCTCGTTCGACGATGACGATGACGATGACGAGGACGACGATGCCGAAGCCGAAGGGGCGGAGACCGAGGACGACGACGAGGAGGAGCTCGAGCGGCTCCTGGAGGTCGTGGACGCCGACACCCCGGGCCCGGTCCGCGAAGCCGTCCTCTTCGGTGCGCCCTTCGACGGCGCCGAGGTCCTCGTCCTCAGCGCCGACGTGGACCCGGCCCAGCCTCCGCTGATCGAGTGGTCGACGGGACCCGTACGCCCGTTGTCGCTGAGCGCGGGGCGGCGGCGTATCGAGCGGGCCAAGGCCCGGGAGGCGCAAAGTCGCCAACTGGAGGAGCAAGCAAGGGAGTTGGCCGGGACCCAGCCGCCCGTCGCAGTGCGTCGCTGGCATGCCGGGTGGCTCGACTGGCTGGCCGCCGCGCTGCTGGTGGCCTGGGGCGTCTGGCTCTGCTGGGCCTGGTTCACCGAATCCGGCACCGCCATGTGGAAGCTCGCCCTGGTCGTCGTACTGGGCGTCTACGGCGCGGTCCGCGTCCCCGTGAAACTGGCCTGGCGCATCACCGCCGACCGCACGGGCCTATGGGTCACCGGCCTGCGCGGACCCCAGCACGTCCCCTGGGAGGACCTCCGCTCCGTACGCCGCCAGCGCTTCGAACTCAAGCTGCGCTGGCGCGGCGACAACTGGACTGTCGCCGCACCCCACTGGGGCTGGCTGGAGCGCACCCGCGGCCTGGTACACCCGTATGACGCCCTGGCCGCCGAACTCAGCGCGATGCGCACGGATCCCGCGCTGCGGCCCACGGGGGAGAGCACGGCTCCCGAACGCGGGCGCCCGCTGTGGCCGCTGGCGGTCGTGCTGGCGCTGGGGTGGGTGGCTGCGGTGATGGCGCTGAGGTGAGCGCGCTGGCTGCTCGGGGTGCGCTCCGCATCGGACGGCAGGGCGCACGCTGTGGCGGTTGGCGCCGCACCAAATCGTGCGTCGGCCACGCCCATTGAGCCTGCGTGGACACCTCCTCCTCGGATCCCACGATCCGACCCTCAAGCGATTGTCGGTAGACGCCCGTGTGCGTCAGATACCCGCGGCCGCCGACAGGTCCCGCTTGATGGTCGTCAGGAGAGCCGTCGCCTTCTTGCGGGCCGTGGGCAGGTCGGTGTGCGAAGCGACCGGGATGACGACTTCCAGGTAGCACTTCAGCTTTGGCTCCGTGCCGCTGGGGCGGACGATGACGCGGGCGCCGTCGAGCGTGTAGCGCAGGCCGTCCGTGGGCGGGAGCTTGTCCGTGCCCTTCGTCAGGTCCTCGGACTTCGTGATCGCCAGTCCGGCGAGGTGGGTGGGCGGCTGTTCGCGGAGGCGGCGCATCGCGTTCGCGATCAGGGAGAGGTCGTCCACGCGGACGGAGAGCTGGTCGGTGGCGTGCAGGCCGTGTTCCACGGCGAGGTCGTCGAGGAGGTCGAGGAGGGTCCTGCCCTGCTCCTTGAGCTCCGAGGCCAGTTCCGTGATCAGCAGGGCCGCCGTGATGCCGTCCTTGTCCCGTACGCCCTCGGGGTCCACGCAGTAGCCAAGGGCCTCCTCATACCCGTAACGCAGGCCCTCCACCCGGGCGATCCACTTGAAGCCCGTCAGGGTCTCCTCATACGGGAGCTGCGCCTTCTCCGCGATACGGCCGAGGAGAGAGGACGACACGATCGACTCCGCGAAGGTGCCGCGGGCGCCGCGCTTCACAAGGTGGGCGGCGAGGAGGGCGCCGACCTCGTCACCGCGCAGCATGCGCCAGTCGCCGCCGTCCTCGACGGCCACGGCGCAGCGGTCGGCGTCCGGGTCGTTCGCGATGATCAGGTCCGGGTTCGCCTCGCGGGCCTTCGCGAAGGCCAGGTCCATCGCGCCCGGTTCCTCCGGGTTCGGGAAGGCGACCGTGGGGAAGTCCGGGTCCGGTTCCGCCTGTTCGGCGACGAGGACGGGCTCCGGGAAGCCCGCGCGGGCGAAGGCGGCGAGGAGGGTGTCCTTGCCGACGCCGTGCATCGCCGTGTAGACGGTGCGGGCGGTTCGGGGGGAGCTCTCGGCGAGTACGGCGTCCGTACGGGCGAGGTAGGCGTTGAGGACGCTGTCGTCGCCTTCGTCGGCGAGGATCTGCCAGCCTCCGGCCGGACGCGGTACGTCGTTCAGGCTCGCGATCGCCTCGATCTCCGCGGCGATCTCGGCGTCCGCCGGGGGGACGATCTGGGAGCCCTCACCGAGGTAGACCTTGTAGCCGTTGTCGCGCGGCGGGTTGTGGCTGGCGGTCACCTCCACGCCCGCGACCGCGCCGAGGTGCCTGATGGCGAAGGCGAGGACCGGGGTGGGGAGGGGGCGGGGGAGCACGGCTGCCCTCAGGCCCGCGCCCGTCATCACCGCGGCGGTGGCGCGGGCGAAGTCCTCCGACTTGTGGCGGGCGTCGTAGCCGATGACGACCAGGCCGTTCTCCCGGCCCTTGCCCTTGAGATACGCGGCGAGGCCCGCGGCGGCTCGGATGACCACCGCGCGGTTCATCCGCATGGGGCCGGCGCCGAGTTCGCCTCTGAGGCCCGCGGTGCCGAACTGGAGGGTGCCGGTGAATCGTGCGGTGAGCTCCGCTTCGTCCCTGGCGTCGATCAGCCTGGTGAGTTCGTCCCTGGTCTCCGGGTCGGGGTCTTCGGCCAACCACGCCTTGGCCTTCGCGACGAGTTCATCCTGCACGGGGGTCAACCTCTTTCTCTGGTTCCTAGTCGGCCTGGTGCGGGTGGGTGGGGGAGGGTTTCTTTCCCCAGCCCCGCCCCTTCCCGAAACCGGAGGCTGCCGCCCCCAGGTCCCTGCCCCGGCGGGTGGGGTGCTCACCGCGGGTGGGCGGGTTCGTGGGCGGAGTGGGACCTACCGGGGGTGGGGCGCCTACCGGGGCGGGGTGTTGGGATCGAGTGCGGCTGCCAGTCCGTCGTGGCTGGCCGCGCCCACGGGCGGAGCCCAAATCGATACAGCCCCGCGCCCCTGACGGAGCGCTCCCGGAGCCGTCAGTCACCATGCTCACCAGCCGGCACGTGCCCGCAGCCTCCCACCGGCCCACGGCCCCGACCCACCACGAACCAGGGGCGCGGGGCTGTGACATCAGCGGCTCCGGCACGATGGGGGTCCCCCGCTCGAGCGAATTCGAGAGTGGGGGAGAAGCCGAGAGTGGGCGAGCGACCAGCCACAACGCACCCGCACAAAAACAACGAACCCAAAGGTTCAGATTCGATCCAGCACCTGCGTCAACAACGCCCCCATCCGCGCAGCCGAATCCCGCCCCGCCTGCAGAACCTCCTCATGGTTCAGCGGCTCCCCAGTCATCCCGGCAGCAAGATTCGTGACCAGCGAAATGCCCAGCACCTCCGCCCCCGCCTCCCGCGCAGCGATGGCTTCCAGAACCGTCGACATCCCCACCAGATCCGCCCCGATGACCCGAGCCATCCGAATCTCCGCCGGCGTCTCGTAGTGCGGCCCGGGGAACTGCGCGTACACCCCCTCCTCCAAAGACGCGTCGATCTCCTTGCACAGGGCGCGCAGCCGACGCGAGTAGAGATCCGTCAGGTCGACGAAGTTGGCGCCGACGATCGGCGACGTGGCCGTGAGGTTGATGTGGTCGCTGATGAGCACCGGCTGACCGGGCCGCATCCCCTCGCGGAGCCCCCCGCAGCCATTGGTCAGCACAACCGTCTTGCACCCGGCGGCGACGGCGGTGCGCACGCCGTGCGCGACGGCGGCGACACCGCGCCCCTCGTAGAAGTGGGTGCGGCCGAGAAAGACGAGCGCCCGCTTGTCGCCCAAGCGGTACGAGCGGATCCTGCCGCCGTGACCCTCGACCGCCGGCGGGGGGAACCCGGGCAGCTCGGTGACCTGGAGGTCGGCCTCGGGGGCACCGAGGGCGTGCACGGCCGGTGCCCAGCCGGAGCCCATCACCAGCGCGACGTCGTGGGTCTCGGCGCCCGTGAGCTCGCGCAGGCGCGAGGCGGCGGCGTCGGCGGCGGCGTAGGGGTCGCCCTGGATGTCGTCCGGAAGAAGAGAAGCGTTCACGCGATGAGGGTAGCTGGTGAATGCCTACGCGCGTAGATGCTGAGGGTCACAGGTTCGCGATCGTTGCCTTTGTCCTTGTCCTTGTCGTTGTCTTCTCTGAGCCGACGCAGCCCGGGAACGCATACCTCGCACCCTCGAAGGAATCTGCTGCCGCACTGGCCCCGCACCCAAAGAACCAACGCCCGGAACAAACGCCCGGAACCAACGCCCCTGAATCAACAGGGCCGCTTCCGCAGCTCCATCACATAGTCGTGCGGCGCCCCCGCCGACTCCGCCGCGTCCGCGATCTCCCCCAGATAGCGCGCCGAAGGCAGTCCGCCCTCATAGCCGTTCAGCACGTACACCCACGCCGGCTCCTCGCCCTCCAGCGTGTGCACACGGACCCGCATCCGCCGGTATATGTCGAGCCCGACGCCCTCCCAGCGGTCCAGGGAGTCCTCGTCGAGTGGAGCGACGTCGTACAGCGCGACGAACACCTGCGAGCGCGGCGCCTCCGCAATGGTCACGAGCGCGCCCTCCCAGCCCATGTGCTCGCCGCCGAAGGTCAGCCGCCAGCCGTTGAGCCACCCCGTGGCGCGCAGCGGCGAATGCGGGGCCCGGCGCGTCATGAGCCGCGGGTCGAGATTGCCGGCGTATGCGGCGTAGAGCGACATGGGGTTGAGGGTACGGCAGCGACGCGCGGGCCTCTCCTGTAACAGGGGCACCCGGAGCAGGCCCCCGGGCGGAAGCACCGTGGGGCGTACGGGACAATGGAGTACGTGACTCGGATCGTGATCATCGGTGGCGGACCCGGCGGATACGAG
Organism: Streptomyces sp. NPDC006365; assembly: GCF_042870755.1. Taxonomy (NCBI): domain Bacteria; kingdom Bacillati; phylum Actinomycetota; class Actinomycetes; order Kitasatosporales; family Streptomycetaceae; genus Streptomyces; species Streptomyces sp. NPDC006365. The sequence goes on along the minus strand of NZ_JBIAHS010000008.1, from coordinate 3,017 downwards.
GCGGCCCTGGTGGCCGCCCAACTCGGCGCGGAGGTAACCGTCGTCGACTGCGACGGCCTGGGCGGTGCGTCGGTGCTCACCGACTGCGTGCCGTCGAAGACACTGATCGCGACCGCCGAGGTGATGACCACTTTCGACTCCTCGTACGAGGAACTCGGCATCATTGTGGCCGACGACACACCGCACATCGACACGCCCGCCCGGGTGGTCGGAGTCGATCTCGGCAAGGTCAACCGCCGGGTGAAGCGGCTCGCGCTCGCCCAGTCGCACGACATCACCGCATCCGTGACGCGGGCGGGGGCGCGAGTCATGCGCGGTCGTGGGCGGCTCGACGGTCAGCAGGCCCTGGACGGGTCCCGGAAGGTCGTGGTGCGGGTCGCGGACGGCAGCGAGGAGACGCTCGTCGCCGATGCCGTGCTCATCGCCACCGGTGGACATCCCCGTGAGCTGCCCGACGCGCAGCCGGACGGTGAGCGGATCCTGAACTGGACCCAGGTGTACGACCTCGACGAGCTGCCCGAGGAGCTCATCGTGGTCGGTTCCGGTGTCACCGGCGCCGAGTTCGCCGGTGCCTATCAGGCGCTCGGGTCGCGGGTCACGCTCGTATCCAGCCGTGATCGTGTGCTGCCGGGTGAGGACCCCGATGCCGCGGGCGTGCTGGAGGACGTGTTCCGGCGGCGTGGCATGAACGTCCTGGCGCGCTCGCGTGCCCAGTCCGCCAAGCGCGTGGGCGACCGGGTCGAAGTGACGCTGGCCGACGGTCGCGTCATCACCGGCTCGCACTGTCTGATGGCCGTCGGCGCCATCCCGAACAGCCATGGCATGGGGCTCGAAGGGGCCGGCGTCAAGGTGAAGGACTCCGGGCACATCTGGACGGACAAGGTGTCCCGGACAACGGCTCCGGGGGTGTACGCGGCCGGTGACGTCACCGGAGTCTTCGCGCTCGCCTCCGTGGCGGCGATGCAGGGCCGTATCGCCATGTACCACTTCCTCGGTGACGCGGTCGCCCCGCTGAACCTGAAGACCGTGTCCTCGAACGTCTTCACCGACCCCGAGATCGCGACCGTCGGCTACTCGCAGGCGGACGTCGACGGCGGCGTCATCGACGCCCGGGTCGTGAAGCTGCCGCTGCTGCGCAATCCGCGCGCCAAGATGCAGGGCATCCGGGACGGCTTCGTGAAGATCTTCTGCCGGCCGGGCACCGGGATCGTCGTCGGCGGTGTGGTCGTCTCGCCGCGCGCCTCGGAACTGATCCATCCGATCTCGATCGCGGTCGACAACAACCTGACCGTCGAACAGATCGCGAACGCCTTCACCGTGTACCCATCCCTTTCGGGCTCGATCGCCGAGGTGGCGCGTCAGCTGCACACCCGGAAGACCGAGCTCGACGCCTGAGGCCGGAAGTAACTCCTGGCTGGTCACGGGGAGTTGCCGCTTCTTCGTACGGCGTGGACAGCTGGAGCGGGTGCGTATACCACTTTCCGTGCTGCCGTGCGAACAACTTCTGTTATTCGGCGCAAACTGCTGAAAGCAGACGGTCGTTGGGGTTACTGTCAGTTTCGTGTTCGCTGCAGAACGTCGCCAATTGATCCTCGAAATGGTGCGAGCGAACGGGGCCGTGTCGCTCCGTGAGCTCGCCCGCGTCGTCCAGACCTCTGAAGTGACCGTACGGCGGGACGTGCGCGCACTGGAGGCAGAAGGACTCCTCGACCGCCGGCATGGCGGTGCGGTATTGCCGGGCGGGTTCACGCGGGAGTCCGGCTTTCCGCAGAAGTCACATCTCGCGACCGCCGAGAAGACGGCCATCGCCGATCTCGCCGCGAGTCTCGTCGAAGAGGGCGAGGCCATCGTGGTCGGGGCGGGCACCACCACGCAGGAGCTGGCCCGTCGGCTCGCGCGGGTGCCCGGGCTGACCGTCGTCACCAACTCCCTCCTGGTGGCTCAGGCATTGGCCCACGCCAACCGCGTCGAGGTCGTGATGACCGGCGGCACCCTGCGCGGTTCCAACTACGCCCTCGTCGGCAGCGGGGCCGAGCAGTCCCTCCAAGGGCTGCGGGTCTCCCGGGCCTTCCTGTCCGGGAGCGGACTGACCGCCGAGCGCGGCCTGTCCACCTCCAACATGCTGTCGGCCAGCGTGGACAGGGCGCTGGTGCAGGCCGCCGCGGAAGTCGTCGTCCTCGCCGATCACACCAAGCTCGGCACCGACACGATGTTCCAGACGGTGCCGACGGATGTGATCACGCGCCTGGTCACGGACGAGCCGCCCGCGCATGACGACCGCGCGGCCACCGAGTTGCAGGCCCTGGCCGACCAGGGCGTGCAGATCGCTGTTGCCGGCTCGGGCGGTGCGGGACCGGCGGGGCGGCAGCCGCCCCGCCGGGATGTGCCGCTTCCCAGTCCGCGTCGGGGTCAAGTCCCGGGTGGGGGGCCGCAGTTGCGGAGCACCGCGGCGGTTCTTGGGGACCAGCCCCAGGGCGAGCGGGCGCGGGTTGCGGATATGCGCCGGCGTTGACGCCTTGACGCCTTGACGGCGGCTTCCGGGGTGGGTGGTTCGGGGCTCGCTGCCGCTGCGGATGCGTTGTGGCTGGTCGCGCCCCGCGGCGGAGCCACTGATGTCGCAGCCCCGCGCCCCTGAGTTCGTTGGGGGTCGGGGCCGCGGGCCGGTGCGTCAGCCCGTCAGAACCTACGCGACGGGCATGCGACGCATCGGTCCACGGCCCCTCCCGCCGGTGGGAGAGTGCGGGAGGGTTGGGCGTTGCGTTTCCGGGAGCGCCCCCTCAGGGGCGCGGGGAACTGCGCGACCAGCCACGATGGACCCGCAGTCGCCCGCGCACCCAAACCACCAGCCCGGTAGGCGCCCCGCCCGACCGCCGGAGGCCTCAGTCCTTGATCTCGCAGATCGCCGCACCAGACGTGATCGACGCGCCGATCTCCGCGGTCAAGCCCTTGATGGTGCCTGAGCGGTGGGCGTTCAGGGGTTGTTCCATCTTCATGGCCTCCAGGACGACGATCAGGTC